>JABDDD010000031.1 GCA_013287765.1 Gammaproteobacteria bacterium
GGAGGTGGCAGGTTAATTTATCCAAGGATTTTTATCTAAAAGTGTTTGTTCAATATCTTGAGCTTTTCATTCACTTCATCAGCTATGCCAAGCGCGGCTTCCAAGTTACCTGCAGGTTTATAATAAATGGTACCTTTCCCGAAATAAGAAGTGACAAACGAACGATTTTTTATAATAGTTCTTACACAGGCTTCTTTAGCTTTAGCAATAATTTTTTCTTCCTCTTTAACGTCTTTGCATTTCTGCAAAGCTTGTAATGTCTTATAAGCGATCTCAAGGCGTTGATCGGAAATTGTATTATCATAGTTTTTAGGGATAAATTTTCTGAATAAAGATAAAGCGCTGTATCCAAATTTACCAGTATACTTTTTCATACAAGAATTCTGAGTTAGAATATAGTCTGTTAATTTTCTTTGTTTCTCTGAAATTTTTTCTTCATTTTTAACTAGTTGTAATAGGTTACTATTTCTATAAGATAATATAAATTTCTTTTCTTCTTCTATAGATATTACTTTATTTTTGCTAAATACAGCCAAAACTTCTTTTAATTTATTTTCATCAATGTCTTGAGGGAATTGTAGGTGTCTATGTTCAAGGTCTTGCGAAAAATCATCACAATGATATTGTGAATGATTGCGGCCATTGTTTTGTAAAAAACTTATGTTCTGGATTGTATTAAGATCGCGGCTAGCCGCAATAGTTTCCCTCGTATAAGCGGGGGGTTTATAATAAACTGTTATAACATCTTTATGTAAACTGAAATTTGCTTTTTTGCATAATTGGGTAAATGCTTTCATGTATACTTCCTCGCACTTAGTGAAAGCAACCAATGTCTAAATTTTCGGCGACTAAACACTCATTAATTAATAAGATTAACATGCAAAAGTGTAACATTTTTAATCAAAAATGTCCAGCATTTGCTCAAAAAATGACGATTGGTATAATTTTACCTTAAATAATCAATGTGTTAGATAGAACCCTGTCGCAAAATTGTCTCTCTATGCATAAAATAATATAAATCATTTTATTGCCTTGCTGTTTTTTAATTGATGAATCTTTAATAATGTTTCAATATAGCCTAATTCAATCATTTTTTCACCCTGTTTTAAGTTTGAATTCAGCATTTTAAATTTAGTTAAATTTATATTCACTAATATATCAGCCGCCAGCCCATTTATTTTTGTTTTTGCAGACGATCCAATTAAAAGACTTTTGAAAAAAGTATCCATAAATCGTGGGAATTTATATTTATTTTTACTCCATCCTAATTTATACAATAAACATTGTTTGAAATTTAAAATAGGTGGAAAATCATATTGATGAGCATCATGCGGAATATTATTTAGCTCAATTGCAATAATTTTTGCATGAGCCCCTAAGAATTGCCGCATAATATCAACAGGTAAATTATTAAATAATCCGCCATCATAATGGATTTGATGGTTTATCACCATCGGGGGAATAAAACCAGGAATAGCAGCGCTTGCGCGCGTTTTTTCCCATAATATTCCATCACGATGCACGTCTTCGGTGCAATTTGAAATATTACTTGAGATACAAAAATAAGGAATCCATAAATCTTCAATCCGAACTTCTTTAAAAGCTTCTATCTGTGCTTCAGTAAATTTTTTTGCATTAAAAATAGAAATAATCGGCCAGGTTAAACTCTTCCAAGAAGTTGAACCTGTCGATTTTTTAACAATTCTAATAAATCGTGCATGGGCTTTTTTGTAAGATTCATTCAATGCAAAAGTGGCGCCTACAATTGCGCCAACACTGCAGCCGCCAATAAAATCAATTGGAATCGCATCTTCCCGTAATGCTTTGATTGCGCCCAAATGCGCAAAACCTCTTGTTCCACCGCCACTTAACACTAATCCAATAGGGTTGCCCAAAATAAAACGAAATAGTCGCTTAAAATGAGCGATTTTTGTGATATTAACATGATAATGCATATTAAAATTCATTAATTCTAGCCACAAATGGGTATTGCTGGGTCTTTTTAAAAACGGGGGATGAAATAAAATAAGTTCCAGTGTAAGAACATTTTCTTTTTGTAATTGTTTGATTAACTGTTGTAAATCGATATCAATTAATGGCTGAAATTGACCATCAGCTAAAATAGTTAACCTGTCTGTTATGGGCAAAGCCAACTCTGCCAACAAAGAATGTGGGGATTGAATTAAAAAAATAATTGTTTGTGAAAGATTCTTTGTTTTTTGCACATTTTCGATTTTTTCTTGTAATAGATTCTTATCCTGATGATCAGGATCCCATTCGGATATGACTAATAAATTTTTTTCTTTTTTTGCCTGTTCAGTAAACTTTTCAATAAATAGACGAACATCTATTTCCTGATTAGCAGGAATAATAGATAAATTTTTGTGACTCTCAGGCGTCGTTAGTTTTTGAATAATACTATGAGAACGATTGATCATAGGATGCAAGGTTTCAAATAAAATATTAGGAGAAAGATGACAAAGTTCAACAAAATCCTTGCTGCTCAAGCGATACAGGATACAGTCTTTGGTTGCGGTGACAGTAAAAGTACGCAGTTCATTGGTAAGTGCGCCAAGCTCGCCAACTGTTTCGCCTGGATAAATAGCGCTAATCATTTTTGTTTGATTATCTTTAAGCGGTATCAGCGTGGCTAATTTGCCTGTGGCTAATATATAAACAAATTCTGAAGGATCGCCTTGATTAAATAATATTTGTTCAGCGTTAAGATGAATAATTGTGAATTTAGGGATGAGTGTTTGCAAAGATTTTTTATCTAACGAAGAAAATAGTTTATGTCCTTCAAGAAATTTTTTGACATCTTGATCCATATCAATGCATCCTTGTATTTTTAAAAATCTTCTTAAAAGGAAACGCCTATGTCAGAAAGCCTAAATTGGATTGATTATATCATAATCTGTATATTTTTTCTTTCAACGCTAGTGGGTTTAATGCGTGGTTTAATGAGAGAATTAATAGCAATTTTGACCTGGGGGATAGCCCTATTAGGCGCTTCTTTGTTTGCATCCCCACTCGCTGAAAAAATCACAAGTATATTACATGTGAATGAAGCTCTTGCAACAGCTACGCAATCGATGGCTGTTGACCCGACAAAATATGTTTCTTTGATCGCATTAAGTATTAGTTTCATGTCAATATTTATTGGAATATTAATTATAGGGTCTGTTATTAATTATTTAATTAGTAGCGCCGTAGAATTAGCAGGTATCAGTATAGGGAATCGATTATTAGGCGCTATTTTTGGCTTATTGCGTGGGTTCTTAATTATTTTTGTTTTGATCTTTTTTGTTGAATTATCACCTTTATCAAAAGAAGCTGCTTGGACTGAGTCGCAATTTGTGCAAGCATTTCAAGGAATAATGACGCCATTGATGCAGTGGGTTAAACCTTTTTATCATGAAGAAGTTGCCACAATTGCATAAACTGCGGAACAGGCATTTGATGTAAAGTCTCTTGATCCATGAAAAGATTGAGCAGGCTATCAATTTTTGCGGGAGGAAAAAAGTGAGTGACATTATTTTTAAATTTTTCTAATAATAAGGGGATGCTTTCTGCGCGACGTTTTTGATGGCCTAAAGGATAATGTAGGGTTATTTTTTCTGAGCAACTACCATCTTTAAAATAAATTTGGATAGAATTAGCAATAGATCGCTTATTTTTATCTAAATAATCTGCACTAAAAGAAATATCTTCTTCTACTTGCATTTTATCGCGAAGAAAATCAAGACGTGGGTCATCGGCCATCGGTGAGTGGTAATAATCTGCTGTTAAATCACCGTATAATAAAGCTGTCGCTACCATATACTGTAAACAATGATCTCGATCAGCAAAGTTTGTTAAAGATCCTTTTTTATTAATAATGCGCATCGCAGATTCTTGAGTGGTTAATAAGATTTTTTCAATGTCATCTAGACGATTTTTAATTTGCTGATGCAGGGTGATGGCACATTCTACTGCGGTTTGTGCATGAAATTCAGCCGGATAAGAGATTTTAAATAAAATATTTTCGATGCAATAAGAAGATAATTCTTGAGCAATCACTAAAGGTTCGCCACGCAAAATAACATCGTTAAAACCATAAGTATGAGCAGATAGGGCTTGATTGTAACCCATTTCACCTAGTTTAACTAAAAGCGCGAGTCTAACTGCACGACTGGTTGCATCCGCTGCTGCCCAAGATTTTCGTGTACCAGTATTGGGTGCTTGTCGATAGGTTCTTAAAGCAGGGCCATCGATCAAACTCAGTGATAAAACCGCAATGATTGCTTCAAGATTGCCGCCAAATAATTGCATGGCAACTGCTGCAGAGGCAATTTTAACTAAAATCACATGATCAAATCCTAAGCGATTAAAGCTATGGTTTAATGCCAAGATTCCTTGAATTTCATAAGCTTTAATCATGGCTGTCAATACATCATGCATCAATAAAGGCGGTTGTTTTTCGCGTATTTTTTGCAAACTGACATATTCAGCAACTGCTAAAAGTGCGCCTAAATTATCAGAAGGATGCGCCCATTCTGCGGCAAGCCACGTGTCATTAAAGTCCAACCAACGAATTAAAGTGCCAATATTAAAAGCACCTTGCACTGGGTCTAATTTAAATTCTGTCCCCGGCACACTGACGCCGCAGTCAACTATCGTGTTAGGAACCAGTGGCCCTAATAATCTTGTGCAGTCAGGATATTTTAATGCAAGCATGGCACAGCCCAAAGCATCCATTAAACAATAACGTGCTGTAGAATAAGCAAGTTCACTATTGATTTTTTTATACAGTGTATAGTCTGCAATTGTTTTTAACGGCGGATCGATTAACATAAATTTAAATTCTCTGTTCTAAAGGAATAAATGCCTGTGGTGTCAAGCCGATATAATTTGCATCAGGTCTAATTAAGCGATTATCACTGCGTTGTTCGAGAATATGCGCACTCCAGCCCGCAAGACGTGCCATCACAAAAATAGGCGTAAAAAAATCAGTTGGAATACCGCAAAAATGATAAGCAGTTGCACTATAAAAATCTAAATTGGGAAATAAGTTTTTTTCATCTCGCATGATTTTTTCTATTTGTTCTGAAATTAAAAAAAGATCACCGTCGATCGCTTCTTTTGATAATTGTTGCGAATAGTTTTTTATAACATCAGAACGAGGATCGCAGGATCGATAAACCCGATGACCAAATCCCATGATTTTTTCCTTATTTTCTAGCATTTTTTTTACACCTTGTGCCGCTGCCAGAGGTGTTTTAAATTGGGAAATAAGTGCCATAGCTGCTTCATTGGCACCACCATGGAGTGGTCCTCTTAATGTGCCGATGCCAGAGACGATAGCAGAATAAAAATCAGCTAAAGTAGATGTGGTGATACGCGCTGCAAAAGTGGATGCATTAAATTCATGTTCAGCGTATAAAATCAATGAGACATTCATGGTTTTTGCAAACTCTTTTTTTGGGGTGTGTCCTGTTAATAAATGCAAAAAATGATTCGCTAAATAAATTTCATCGGTTTGAATTTCAATACGATTTTGTTGTTTTTGAAAATGATACCAATATAATAAAATGCCAGGCGTGATGGCCAATAAACGATTGGCAATAGCAGCAGAGGTATAGCCAGTTGTTTCAGGTTCAAGTGTGCCTAACATTGAAATACCCGTGCGTAACACATCCATTGGATGAGTATTTTGCGGAATTTTTTCTAGAACACTTTTTAGATTGTGCGGTAGCTCCCTTAAAGTCTGTAATTTTTTTAGATAAGCGGCTAATTCTATTTTATTCGGTAATTTTCCATAAATTAATAAATAAGCCACTTCTTCAAATTGGGTATATTCACTTAAATCATGAATATCATAGCCACGATAGGTCAAACCAACACCTGCTTTGCCGACAGTGGAGATTGCGGTATCACCAACAACAATGCCAGAAAGACCCTTTGATACTTCGCTCATTTTTCTTTTCCTTGTGAAAAAAGTTGATCGATTTTTTGTTCTTGTGTGTAATAATCCAATATTTTATAGAGTTCTTCTCGAGTTTGCATAGAGTCTATGACTTTTTTTTGTGAGCCTTGTTGTCGAATAGACTGGTAGATTTTTTCTGCTGCGTGATGCATGCTGCGTGCAGCACTTAACGGATAAAGAATCATTTTAACACCTGCTGTTGCTAATTCTTCTTTGGTAAATAAAGGCGTTACACCAAATTCTGTTATATTAGCTAATATAGGCACTTTGCAATGTTTAGAAATAATTTGATATTGATTAAGATCAGTTGCCCCTTCAAAAAAAATCATATCAGCACCTGCTTCAATATAATGATGAATACGATTCAGTGTGCTATTGAATCCTTCAATGGCTAGTGCATCAGTGCGTGCCATGATAATGAAGTTAGTATTGTCTCTTGCATCTAAAGCCGCTTTTAAGCGATCGACCATTTCTGTTATTGATGCAAGTTGTTTGTGTGGACGATGGCCGCAACGTTTTTCAACCACTTGATCTTCAATATGAACAGCAGCAGCACCTGCTTTAATTAATAACTTAATGCTGCGTGCAACTTGCAAGGCATTACCAAAACCCGTATCGATGTCTACCAATAAAGGAAGATCCACTCGATCGGTAATGCGCGAAACATCTATGAGCACATCATTTAAATTTATAATCCCTAAATCAGCCAAGCCATAAGAATAATTTGCAACACCTGCTCCTGATAAATAAATCGCTTTAAATCCAGCTTTTTTAGCTAAAAGAGCAGACATAGCATTAATTGTGCCGACAATTTGCAGAGGGGTTTCTGTTTGTAATGCTTGCCAAAAAAGAGTGCTTGGGCTTCCTTGCATTTGATTCTCCTATTTTTTCCTTCGAAAGATCATCACACTAAAATAGCCAATACCAGCTGAACCGATAGCCACAATGGGTAAGCCTACAAAAAAAGCTTTACCAAATTGTGGAATGAGTGAAGCAAATGAAGCAGACACTTTGATAATATCATGCAAATTCCAGGCAAAATCAGGTATTAAAATCGGCTTGATCGGCTCATTTAATATAAAAGCGCCGATCCAATAAGTAAAATAAGTAATTGGCAGTAAAGTAAGGGGATTGCTCACCCAAGAAACACCCAAGGCAATCGCAAGATTTGCGCGTATTAAAATAGACAAAGTAATTGCCATAATCGTTTGAAAAGGTATTAAGGGAATACAGGCCGTAAATAATCCTACTGCAACACCCCGTGCAATAGAAGCAGTATTGAGATGACAAAGATTGGGATAAGCCGATAAATAGCGATGTAATCCTTGATGATTTTTGTTTTCTTTAAACATTTCAACATCCATAATATTTTTTATGTGGGCATTATACAGTATTTATAGTCGTTTTTTTGCAAATAATTTTTTTTGTAGATGATTGATCTTAAAAGTGACTAATAATAACAAAATAATATTCAATAAAATAATAATTAATACAGGCAAATAAAATCCCATATTGAATGAAATTAAATATAAATATAAAGCAATTAGTAATAAAGCCCAAAGGCTAAAGCCAAGCATGGCAGCAAAAACAGCAAAGATCACCATCCAGATTAAACACTGGGAAGTCACGCGTACCTCTGCTTTGATTAAGCCTAGTATTTTAGTAAACCAGCCTTCAATTGACAAAGCACTAGCCACTAAATTCATAATCGCTTTGCCCAAACTAGGCTTTTTTTTACGTGGCATATTACCTTCCTTGGTAATTTTCTTATTCCGAACGATGATTGGAATTCTTTTTAGCGATCAATCCCAATATAAACCCAGAGACTGCAACGAGACCTAAAGTCTGTAAAGGTTTTTTATTGATGCTCTTGGACATTTTATTTTGTAATATAGCGGATCGACGTTTTACATTTCTCTTCACGTCTTTCGCAGCTAAAGACAAAGCACCTTTGACATGATGTATTTCATTGCGAAGAATGGTTCTTGCAGGTTTATATTTTGTTGTATGTTTTTGCATGATAATTCCTCCATGTTCTAAGTATTAGGAAAAATCTATTGCGCTCAATTTCTATTATACCTGCATCTGAACTTTAAGGGGGAAGAGTTATAATAGGCTGATTTTACTTTTAAATCATATTTTTTAGATTAAAATTAGTTCTTTTTAATTGTTTTAAATTAAAAAATAATCAGCCTGTGATTATATATTATTATTTTCCCTTATTTTATTCCAGGCTTCTACTTCTGCTTCTTTGTATTGAAAATTGAGTTGTTTCTGTGGGTGGGGTTGCTGGGGAGTTTGGATAATAATGATTAGGATTATCCTTACTTTTATCAAACATGCTCTTAAAACTTAATCTTCTACGGGTGGGAACTGGAGTGGGAGTCGGATTCTTTTCTTCTAATGTGTTGATGTCTTCTTGTAATTGGCAGATTTTATTTTTGACGAGTTCATCTGATTTTTCCAAAGAGTTATATAATGCAGACAGTGTTTTTTTCATGTCTTCTTGTTCTTTCTTCAAACTTCTTTTTTCGGTATCAAATAATTCTTTAGAAACGATAAATTCTCCCGCTTCTTTATAGGCAGAAATTGCAAAAAGTGCGCTTGTCCCTATTCCTAAAATAGCACTGGGTAATGAAAGTGCGAAAGTTGCGGGCACCTGGCAGAATTTTAAAAATTGAGAGGTAATTGAATAACCGGCCGCAAAACCAGATAAGCTTGCTTGAGAGATATCGACTGTTCGAAATAAACGAATATGGTTATTTTTGAAGGTATCCCAGTTTCTACTTAATTTAGCAAAATGTGTTTCATTTGGATTTTGCGTAGTTTTTACTGCTTTTTTTTCAAGGTCTGCCAAAGATTGCTTGCTCATAAATGAAGGCAATGTTTTTTTAGGAGTCTGTGAGAACTGTTGCTCTGCTATTTTTTCTGCTATTTTTACTAAAGAAGAGGAAGGTTCTAATGCAGGTGGGCTTATTACTTCTATAATAAAAGAAGTCTGCGCAAGGGGGGCAGGAGAGATCACTGATTGGAACAATGCTGTATCATCGTAAACGGCTTTAGGTGTTATTGCAGACAAAGGAGAGGCAGGTTCCAATTTAGGGATGTTAGGACTTTTTGTTTCTATATAAGAAACTTCGCTATTTGACAGTGGCGAGACTGGGTTTTTCGGACTAATAACAGGAGATAGCTGAGTAGGTTTTGCTGATGAATGCGAATGCACAGCGGGTGCGGAAAATCGTCTATTCAGTCTACCTAAATGCAAGGAGGGTGGTGTTTCTTTTTTTCGAATTTTTTTAATTTTAGCTGCTAAAGTATTTATTCTTGTTTTAGCTATGTTTTGTTGGTTTTGTATTTCTATTTTGTCTATGATAAACGATTGCTGGTTATATTTACGTTCTTTAGTGGCATGAAAAGTGGAAAAACCAAATAAAGCGCTTGTGCCTATTCCTAAAACAATGCTTGCAGGCGCGCTTACAACACCGCCTAAAGCAAGTAAATTAGTCGTAACAGCGCTACCAGCAAAATAACCAGAGATAGTGGATTGTATCATGCCTAAATTATCGTAGCGAGAGGCGGATAGATTTGTTTTAGGAGCAGGAGGAGTCTGTTCTTTTTTATCTATTGAAAGGGAAGTATTTTTTGCATTTTTAGTTTTTTTTCTTTTTGGATTTTCGGTCAATTCTTTTTTTTCTTCAATCGCTTCTTTTTTTTTTTGCAAATTATTTTTTATATTTAAATTTTTCTCATATTTTTTTAGATTTTGTTCACCTTCCATTTCTTTTATTTCAAGTAATAACCGTGTTTTTTCATCAAAAGATTTTTTATGAATAAATTCACTACTGCCTAAGAAAGAAGAAACGGAAGACAATAATCCGAAGAGACTGCCGATAGTAGGGCTGGTTGCATCAATTATTTTTGGGGCGACATTAAAATAATTTAATGCTTGTTGGGTTAAGATGCTACCTGCAAAATAATTCGATAATCCTGTTTGTACGGCCAATATTTTCCTAAAAACATAACTACGTTCTTCTTTTATTTTATCCAAACGAACTTTTAGGGTAGTTTTAAGAGTGGGGTGATCCTGTGCGCTTTTTACTTCAAGTTCTATATCAGCGCTGATTGGGGATGGTTTTTGTTCATCACTGGATGGGCTATCAGCTGTTTGGTTAGGAGAAGTTGTTTTTGATCCTATGTGATGGATAATAACAGTTACTTTTTTTTGTTCTATTTCTTCATTATCATCTGAGGAGCTGCTGTCGCTTTCATAACCCTCTCTTTCTTTTACTTTTAGTGTTTCCTTTGCGCTTGGGTGACTTGGGTTATTTGGATTATAGGTATAGCTATATGAATGGGATAATGAATCATTTTTTAAGTTTAATGCTTTTTCAGAAGCATTTTTTTTGCTGGGTGATGATCGCTGTCTCATCTTTTCCTCGCTTGTTTAAAGTTAAACAAAAAAATAAGTAATTGATCTAGTTATTGTGATTTTTATCATATATATAAAATATTAAGGAATTATTAAGAGATTAAAAATAATTCTTAATAAATAAAATGTTATATTTTTAGTACAATATGTTATAATTGTTTTATAATAAAATTATAAAATTATAAAGTTAATTGGTTGTATGTTTATGAAAGAATGATGGTTTTTTATTAATAAATAGAGTTAAGTTATTGTTTTATTAAACGAGGAAAGTTATGCAGTCTCAACTTGATGAAGATAAAGATGAATATGAAGATGAATATAAAGTTGGATATGATACAGATGATGAAGGAGAAGGAGGCTTTCTAAAAATTAAGTCTAGTTCTTCTTTAGGAAAAAACAGTGCCAGTTTTAAAAGTCATGCTCTTCTTTCAACATTAGAAAATCGAGAAAAAATTGCTTTAAAAATCCAACAAGCTGTTATTAGAAGCAAATTTTCTAATCAAAATCCTGATTCATGTCAAAAATTAGAAAATAATATCGCTATACTCATTGCATCAGGCAGACAAGGTGATTTTGCTGAGGCTCTTTCTTTGTTGCATCTTGTACGAGATAAAAATCGTGGGATAGATTCACAATTTATTACCTATGACGCTCTTGTTGAAGAAAGTGAAAATAAAGAAGAGAGAAATCTAGCAGAAAAAAAACCCATTATTTTTTTGCGAGATGCACGAAAACAACCTTCATTAGAAGATAGAAAAAAAGATAAAAGTTATTCACACACTTATTATGAAGGCTGGGCTGGGATTGGACTATCTTTTATAAGTGCTGCAAAAGAAATGATTGAGGTAGAGGAAGTAAAAGAACAAACCAAGGACAATATAGGTCAGTATCTCAAAAATCTTGCGATTACTTTTTTCGATCAAGTCAAAAAATCTAAAAATCCAAAACTAGTTTATCTTGTTATGATTAATAAACTTGTTAGTCGATTGGCTACAGATCTTGATATAGATGAAGAAATAGTAAGAGAACGTTTGCGAATAGCAAGAGAATTTACTAATTTTGATCAGTCTAGTTTAATTATGGCGACACTTACACAATACAAAAATATGAAAGTGGCAACGACTACCACTACCGCGGAAGAAAAAACTAAAACATTTGAAGGGATAGATATTTTTATGCCAGTCGCAGGTAAGGTTGATTCTGGATTAGAAGGAGACTATAAAAAGATCAAAATCTGGGATGGACAGTCAGATATTGGAGTAAAATGGTTTGATAGACAGCCAGAAGATGGATTTATTAAAAAACTTATTCAAAAACATATTGATCAAATCCAGGCTAAGCAAATACCTACTCAGTTGAGAAAAATCTTGGTGGGTGCTAGAAATTTAGCACAAGTGACATCATACATGAGAGAGGAAAAGGAAGAAGAATTTACTCCAATAAGTAATTTTTATCGTTTCGGGCATCCTGCTGACCCTAAAAATAAAGAAACATTAAAGCATGTGCTTGCTCAATTGCATATATTAACTGAAGCGGAAACATTAAATATTCATTCATTAATAAATATTTTTTTAGGAAAACTAGATGAAGCTAATGTAAATGCGCAAATGAAACCAGAGAAGGAAAAATCTGTTTCTCCAGCGAAAGACGAAGTAACTTGGCACTATTCTAATACACCTCTTCAAGCAACAGGGATGCTGGCTCCTGGTAGTTCCTCGAGTGTTGCTTCATCAAATTTAATGGATGTTCTTGCAGTTCTTGAAAAAAATGAAGAAAATTCTGATAAAACTAAAAATCATAAAAAAGCTTTGCAAGAAATGGTAAGCGAATATAAAAAATTGATACCTGTTAGAGAGACATTAGCTTTTGAACCGCACATGGATTTTTTATTGAATGAAGCTATTTTTTCCTATAAAAGACGACATAATTTACATTTAGCTGCTTTAGAATGTTATATGTTTTTTTTAAAGAGTATTATTCAATTAGCTGAAGCAAAGACTCCAGATGAAAAAGCCAAGGTTAAAAGAGAGCTTGCATATTTTATTTGTTGTATGAGTGGTAAGGATAGAACAGGTGCTTTAGCAGAATATATTGGAATGTTTGCAAAGTTATATCATATAGAAGGTAAAGTTCCTTCTGTGGATTTTATGAAAGAATCTTCGTGGAGTCAAAATGCAAAAGAAGTATGCCGGGTCACATTAGACAGTGCGCAATCTTCAACTTATGCTGGGTTACCGGGTTGTTCTCCATTTAGTTATGGAACATTAGGCAGTTCAAAAACTGGAGAATCCTCAGGTATGTCTGCTGCTGATATGCCCACTTTAAATGAAGAAACTTCTGGTCATAATAAAACACCGCAGAAACTTCCCAAGACTACTCGTAGCATAGTATTAGGTGTATTAGCGGTAATAGTTGGTTTAGGATTATTAGCCACAGGCATAGGTGCAGCATTTGGTGTGGGAGTATTAGTGGCGGCAGCAGTTAGTGCGATGTCAACGCTGCATATTTCTGGCTCTATTTTATTGGGGACATCGATTGTGGTCGGGGCTGGGGCGATAGGAGGAGGAGGATATAAGTATTATAAAAATACTGACTTGCGTAAAACACCATCTTCTTCAAAATATAACTATAAAACTATTCTTGCCATTGCTGCAATTGCAATAGGAATAGGATTGTGTGCTACTGGAATAGGTGCATTTGCAGGAATACCCCTACTTGCAACTACAGCTGCACTAGTAGCAGCTACTGGTACTGCTGCAGGGATTATAACAGGAGCGGTTATGCTATTAGGAGGATTAGGGGTATTGAATAGTAAGTTAAAACTAAGACGAAAGATTAGTCAGGTTGCAGAAGCATTTGATATAGAGCTCGAGACTGTCAGTAAAAGACAGTCATCACAGAAAGTTAGGAGAAGTAATTCATTATCAGTATTATTATTACCAAGTGAAAAATTGGATAGTGGTGATGATGATCACGACAAAGATTGGAAGGATGTTTCTTCTCCTTCTCCTTCGCGCTTAGGTGTATTTCATTATCCTTCTCCCACCACCACTGTTGTTACAGGCACAGATGATAATGCAGTCGCCACTATCTCACCAAAGAAGCCATCTACTCCCGTTGGGTAAAGATGCATGAAAATTTTATTGAGCACTTGCAGTTTGTCATAATCCGATTTGACAAAGAATTGTTATTAGTCAATGTGTCATTTCTGAAATTTTATGTAGAAAATTAGAGGGTCAAGTCTGTACAATTGATATTTCCATCAAGCGTTTTTTTTGGGATAGTGATATATCAATTATCCAGACTTGAGGTGAACCCTTTCTTTAGACAGTTTTTAGTAAAAATTAAGAGAGTATAGGTTGCTCCGGTTTATTTAAAATTAATTCATAAACATTACTACTACTGTTTTTGCTTTTACTACTAAAATATATTTTTGCTGGTGTCTCATAATTTAAGCTTTGATGATAACGCTCAAAATTATAAAAGTGAATATATTTTTTAATTCCTTTCTCCAATTCATCTATGTCGTCATATTCGTTCAGGAAAATAGCTTCATATTTAATCGCTCGCCAAAATCGCTCAATATAAACATTATCAATGCAACGACCTTTGCCATCCATGCTAATTTTAATTCCTACTTTAATTAACGCGTTTTTCCAAAATTCACTTGTGAATTGTGATCCTTGGTCACTATTAATTATTTCAGGTTTAACTGTTTTTAAAGATTTTTTCAATGCTTTTAGGCAGCCTTCCGTTGATAATGTTTTTGAAACGGCCCATCCCACAATATAGCGGCTAAAAACATCAATGAGAGCAACTAAATAAACAAACCCTTTTCCAAGTTTTATGTACGTGATATCAACCATCCACACTTGGTTAACCCTATCAATGCTAAGACCACGTAACAAATAAGGGAAAATAGCGTTTCCTGGCGATTTTAAGCTTGTTTTAGGCTTTGGATATAGAGCCTCTATGCCCATCAGGCTCATTAATCGTTTAACGCGTTTACGATTAACATTAGATTGATAGACAACCTGCAGTTCTTTGGTAATTCTGCGATAACCGTAAAAAGGGCGTTTCAACCAAATATCCCGTATTAAATTCATCAGAAAAATATCGTTTTCTTCAAGATGAACAGGTTTGTAATACAGGGTTGAACGATTAACGTATAATAACTGACAACGCCTTGTTTTGCTAATATCAGGGTGCTCTAAAAGCGCTGCAGCAATACGCGTTTTCATGGCTATTCCCCGACAATTTTTTTTAGGAATTCAAGCTCCGTTGCTTGTTTGCCTATCTGTTCATAAAGCTTGGCTTTTTCTCGTTCCCAAGAGGCTTCCTTGTCCATTTTTATTTCGCCAAATACTTTACTACCATGGTTCTTTAGTTGTTCTTTCCAACGATGAACTAAACTTTGGGCAACCCCATATTTCTGACAGATATCAGCTAGTGGCTTTCCGCTTAGCGCTTCAAATGCTACTTTAAACTTAAGTGCAGGACTGTGTTTTTTACGCATACTGGCTCCTTCGTTTGGGCTAGTATACTCTCTTAGCTGCCTGTCTAAAAAGTGGGGGTCATTTCACATGTGGCGATTAGACTTCCATCAGGTGAGTTATACGATGGTGGTATAGGTGTACATGATGAAAATGAACATGTTCCTAAATTCATGATTGAAGATATGCTAAATTATGATGAAAAGCTTTTAGACAAATGGTCGTATGGCTTGGATCGGACTTACCCACGATTTTGTCCAAATTTCGACCGATCTTTGGTCGAGAATATCATTAATACAAAGCTTGCGGCTTTGTTTAAACTAATCGGGTCTTCGACCCTGTTGTAACAATAACTCGTAGGAGTTAGCTTGATGAAAATAGCATTGGAAACAAAACGCCTCATTCTTAAGTTCTTAGACTCATCAGACCTTGAGAATTTAATTGCATTGCGCGCAGACCCCGATGTCATGAAATACATCGGTGATGGCTCAGTACATACAGCAGAACAAGTGAAAAAATTTCTATTAACCGATGCCATCCCCTATCAAGAAAAACACGGTACAGGTTTTTTTGCGGTATTTGAAAAAGAATTCGGTCATTTCATCGGTCAAGCTGGACTATTTCATATGGGATTTTATGATAAACAACCTGATATTGAACTTGCCTATCGTTTACATAAAAAATACTGGGGTAGGGGTTATGCGACAGAATTAGCGAAAGCACTTATACATTGGGGTTTTGAGCATTTAGACATTCCTAAAATAGTTGCGGGAGCAGAACTTGAAAATATAGCTTCACAAAAAGTATTAATCAAAGCCGGTTTTAATTGCAAAGGTCAACAAAAATGGTGGAATGGTAGAGAAATGTTTTATTATGAAATTTATAATAATGATTCGATCAAATTAGCTCCCTACGACAAGCAATGGCCAATATTGGCAGAACAAGAAATAAAAAATCTTTACGCTATTTTACCGCATCAACACATCATTGATATTCAGCACGTAGGAAGCACCGCCATACCTAACATGCTTGCAAAACCTATTATTGATATCCAAATAGCCGTTGATTCACTTCCTGCAATAAAACAAGCAGCTATTGCTATACTAAAAACTCAAGGATACGTTTACTGGGAAGAAGACCCTGATCCTGAGAAAATGTTTTTCGTGAAAGGCATGCCTCCATATGGTGAAAAACGAACGCATCACATCCATATTATCGAACCAAAAGCGGATCGTTGGAAAAGTAGAATTATATTTCGAGATTATTTAATTAAACATCCGGAAGCAGCGCATGAATATGAACAATTAAAAATGAAACTTGCAGAAGAGCATACACATAATCGTGAGCAATATACTGATGCAAAAACTAAATTCATAAATACTATTTTAGATAAAGCCAGAAAAAAATAATCTAGGGAGATTTATGTATAAAATAATCGTTGATCACAATCCTAATGAGGCAGACAATGCGATGGTAAAGGAAGGTCTTGTTTCTTTTAATGAAAGTATTACAGGTGAGCCACGTGACAAAGAGTTTTCAATTTTCTTAAAAAATGATTCCGATAAAATTTTTGGCGGTTTACGAGCGTTTTTTGATACAGAATCAATTTATATTGAGACATTTTGGGTCGATGAAAAACTCAGGAATCAGGGTTGGGGTACAAAGTTACTTTATGCAGCAGAACAAGAAGCGATTAAAAATGGTTGCGTTTTTTCTTTACTAGATACCTGGAGTTTTCAAGCAGAAGAATTTTATTTGAAAAATGGCTACGAACAGATAGGTGAAATAAAAAATTATTGGTACCATCATTCAAAAATATTTCTTAGAAAACGGCTGAAAGAGTGAATCAATCAATGAATTATCATCCACTCAAAAACGATTTATACCCTCTATTAAAACTGGCGATCCCGCTTGCTTTAACAGGTATCGTCGGTGCATCGACTGGCTTTTTTCAAACGATGTTTTTAGCAAAATTAGGCTCAGAGATATTAGCTGCTGGTGCGTTAGTCGGCTGGTTGTATGCTACATTTGCAGTCATTGTATTTGGTACTTTGGGTTCTATCAACATATTGGTCTCTCACAAACATGGCGCTAATGATCAAATCGGCATATCGTTAATTGCGCGTGATGGATTATTGTTAAGCCTATTAATGAGTATTCCAGCATTTTTTTTATTTTGGAATATGTCACCTATCTTCCTAATATTTGGACAAAGTCCATCTGTTGTATTTCTTTCTGAATCCTACTTACATGCTTTGGCATGGGGAATACTACCCAACTTTATTTCGATTTCAATTTTTGAATTCATCATAGGGTTAGGTCATACAAGAATTATCGTGTATTTCACTGTATTTGGCGTTTCATTAATCATATTTTTTAGTTACGCATTGATTTTTGGTGCATTTGGATTTCCCGCTTTAGGGATTGCAGGCGCAGGCTGGGGAATGACAATTAGTTACTGGATAATAGCCATAGTCATCAGCGTCTTTGTTTTAACCTACAAAGATTATAAACAGTATTTTCTTTTTATTTTTAATAAGAATAAACCTTCTTATTTATGGGAATTATTAAAAGTAGGGTTCCCTATCGGCGCTATGTATTGTTTTGAAGTGGGGTTTTTCTTTGCATTAACATTAGTAATGGGATTATTAGGAAACCAATTATTGGCTGCTAATCAAATAGTCATGCAATATCTATGTATACTGATGTCAATTATCTTTTCTATTGCTCAGGCTATTACCGTTCGCATGGGGCACTTACTCGGTGCAAAAGAGGTTAATTTAGCTAAACGTACAGGTTATACCGGTACAATAATATCGGCAATTTTCATGGGAATCATTGCCATTGTTTTTTGGGTGT
>JABDDD010000032.1:0-13165 GCA_013287765.1 Gammaproteobacteria bacterium
AACCTAATGTAAGCTTCCTGATTATCTAATAAATAAGAGAGTTTATTGACGAAACGATAATATTTTTTATATTCGGGTAATGTGCGTATCTTTTCACTTGTAGCAGATGAGGCATTATCCATGCCATCAATATTTTGAAATACCATGCGCATGATGAGTTCTGGGTCAGAAATACCACCATATGCTAATAAATGGACTTTATATAATTTTAATGGTGACATCATTTCTTCTGCAAAAACTGAATTTTCAACAGGCGTATAAGATATGGTTGGGGTATCCATATATTGGATACCTGGCTCAACATTTAATGTTTTTATATTGCTTGAGCCCGCAGCGGCAGGCGCACTAGAGCCAGCTGATGTGAAGCTTATGCCTGTTCCAGCAGTAGATATGCTGGGGTTGTAAGTATAAGAAGAAGTTACATTTGTCAGTTTTAAGTTTGTTACGGGTTCTACATATCGCAAACGCACAATATTCATCAATAACTGTTCATTATTAGTGTCTTGGATGACATCGTTATAACGATTTCTATCCAGTTTAATTTGATGAGGGCCGATTGAGGAACAGCCAGGCAATAAGATGCAAATTGAAAGAACGACTATCCAGAAAATCATGTACATCCCTACAATTAAATGATTTATTCCATTTTTTGCAATGATTGACTAATGTAATAAGACATCACTTTCTTCAAGTACAAACCTATTGTGATCATAGCATGATCACTACCATGAAAAACTACTGGGCTCAATTTTGACACAAAAATAACAAATAATTTTTTATGTCTATGGAGAATAATGAATAACCTTGTTCTTGCGACAAAACCATCAATAATGGCAATTATAGTTAAAACTTTTTTATAGGTTAAAATTTGCATTTTTCAGTCAAGTAAGTATTATTACTTACTCAATTTAATGAACAAAATGGAAAGCCCAATTGGGCATCGGTATTGTATTTATGGGTATTACACTTGGCAATACGTTAGGCGGAATAGTCGGATTTATCTTAAATTATTGTCTGGGTGATGCAGCGATGGTGGCGTAGGGATGGCGTTTACCATTTTTAATTGGATTTGTCTTAGGTATTTTTTCTCATTAGAAGAAACACCCTAGAAACACCTATATTTCAAGCAATGGAAGCTAAAAAAATATTAGAGCCTATTCCTTTATTTAAATTATTTAAAACTTTCCGTCAACCTATTTTGATTGGTATGGTTTTAATGGCGATTTCTAGTACGATGATTAGTTTCTTTATAATATGTTACATTGAAGCCGTTGATCGATTCACTCGTTTTTTTAAAATGCCCAACAAAAACAATCTATATTATTGTCCCCACGTAAAAATTTTTCATTATGAATTAAACAATGAAATATATGGGCATGGTAATTGATGATTGTTTTATTTTGACCATAAGTACCATAGTATTTGATAGGTGACCAATCAGGGACAATAACAGGAAGAATTGGATTATATTTAGAAAATTCATCAGAAGCATAGACAATATCGCCGCCCAATACAGTCATTACAGAGTAAATATCTTTGATATCTTCATCGGCTACATTAAAAAAATCTGTTGATAATACCGCAAAATCTGCTAATTGGTTTTCAACAAAAGAACCCTTTTCTTTTGCTTCATTTGAAAACCAGGCACTTCCTTTGGTATAAAGTTCAATGGCTTTTTCTCGTGAAAGAATATTTTTTTCATCATAGAGAGAGGTTCCTCCTAAGGTTTTTCCTGTCGTTAACCAATAAAGACAAAGCCAAGGATTATAACTTGACACTCGTGTTGCATCGGTTCCCATTCCCACAGGAATATTTGCTTCTAAAATTTTTTTTATAGGCGGTGTTTGTAAGACAATCGCTTTTCCATATTGATCAATAAAATATTCTCCTTGAAATGCCATTCTATTTTGAATCGCAATTCCTCCCCCAAGTTTTTTTACTCTTTCGATTGAGTGATCAGAAATTGTTTCAGCATGATCAAAAAACCAATTTAATGAATTCAGTGGAATTTCATCATTAATCTTCTCATAAACATTAAGAGCCCGTGAAATAGATTCATCATAAGTAGCATGTAATCTAAAAGGCCATGCATTTTTTGCTAATAAACGTACAACCGGTTCCAGTTGATTTTCCATTGTATGCGGTAAATTGGGACGTGGTTGCAAAAAATCTTCAAAATCTGCCGCAGAAAACACTAACATTTCACCCGCACCATTATGTCGATAATATTCATTACCTTGTTGATATTGGGTTGTTTCCGTCCAATACTCAAAATCATTTAATTCCTGTCCTGGTCTTTGCGTAAATAGATTATAAGCAATTCTGACAGTTAATTTATTTTCTTTATTCAGTTGATTAATAATTTCATAATCTTCAGGATAATTTTGAAATCCACCACCTGCATCGACAACACTGGTGATTCCAAGTCTATTTAGTTCACGCATAAAATATAGAGTGGAATTGACTTGAGCTGTTTTATTTAATTTTGGGCCTTGTGCTAATGCTGAATAAAGAATGATGGCATTAGGTGTAGCAATCAGCATGCCAGTGGGGTTACCATTTTTATCCCGTTGTATATTTGTTCCAGACACTTCCTGGGTATTTTTATCGTAGCCAATAGCTCTCAATGCCGCTTTATTGAGTAATGCGCGATCATATAAATGCAAGATGAAAACAGGCGTATCTTCTGACACCGCATTAATTTCATTTAATGTTGGTAGGCGTTTTTCTTTAAATTGAAATTCAGTCCACCCTCCAACAACACGCACCCATTGTGGTGCAGGTGTTCTTGCAGCTTGTTCTTTCAACATAAATAAAGCATCACTTAAACTTTTTACTCCATCCCAACGCAATTCCATATTAAAATTTAACCCCCCACGAATCAGATGAATATGTGAATCATTTAATCCTGGGATAACAATTTTTCCTTTTAAATTGATAAGATGTGTCTTATCGTTTTTTAATTTAATAATCTCTTCATCAGAGCCCAATTTTAAAAAACGTTTATTTTTTACCAACACTGCAGTTATTTTTTTATTAAAAGTTCCATATCCTTTGAAGAGCCCATTATAAAATATGATATCTGAATTTTTATCCGCCATGATTTTTACCTAACATTGATTCTGCATAAAATATACCAATGCCATAAGCGCCCGCATGTTCTTTTGCGAGGTTCATCACCGCTGCATAAGTTTCTTCACGAGCCCAATCACGTTGTAATTCACAGAGTACCTGTACCCAAGTGACAGGTATAACACCGACCTCAATCATTCTCTGAATCGCCATATTATGCGCTTCTAATGTTGTTGCACCAGAAGCATCAACTACTGCATAGACTTCATAACCAGCTTGAATAGCTGAAATAGCTGGAAATGCTAAACATATTTCGGTCCAAAGTGCTGCGATCAATAATTTTTTTCTATTGGTTTTTTGAACGGCAGCCACGAGATTTTTATCTTCCCATGAATTCATTGTCGTACGATCTATTGGTTGTTGATTAGGGAAAACAGCTTGTAATTGTGGAATTAATGGACCGCTAAATGTTTTGGCTGCAACAGTTGTTAAAATAGTTGGTACTTTAAAAATTTTAGCAGCTTTGGCAAGCCCTACCACATTATTGATAATAGTTTCGCGATTAGCAGATTCGACACCAAAAAACATTTGTGGTTGATGGTCAATTAATATAAGCGTGCAATTATCTGGGTTGAGTAACTCAAGGATTGATTTATTCATATTGGCTTCCTTGAAAAAAGACAATTTTTATAAACCTAGGCTATTATTATATCATTAGGCCAAGCCTTTTTGCATTTACGCATTTTACGGTTAAAATTAAATCAAAAGTAGGTTTTTACTATAAAAATATTGCTTAAATTAGCAAATATCTTTTCATCTCTTTTATTGTTATATTAAGATTATCATTAAAGTGGGATTTTTTATGGAAGAGACTAGAAAACAACGTCTAATCAATAAAATCTGGAAAAGTGAACCCACTATTGAAGGTGCAGGGGTACATCTTAAACGTGCATTCGGCTTTCATGAATTGCCTCTCTTTGATCCTTTCTTGTTGCTCGATGATTTTCGTTCTGAAAATCCTGCGGATTATAAAGCAGGATTTCCTTGGCATCCTCATCGAGGAATAGAAACCATTACTTATGTTCTTGATGGAGACGTTGAGCATGGCGATAGCATGGGTCATAAAGGTGATATTTCTGCAGGCGATATTCAGTGGATGACAGCAGGCAGTGGTATCATCCATCAAGAAATGCCGAAAGGAAATAAGAAAGGACAAATGCTTGGTTTTCAATTGTGGGCAAATCTTCCAGCAAACATGAAAATGATGGATCCACGTTATCGCGGCATAAAAAAAATCAAATTCCTTTAGTGAAAACGTCAGAAGGTGCCGTAGTTCGAGTTATTTGTGGAGAACTTAATGGAGTCAGGGGACCCGTAAAAGATATTGTAATAGATCCTGAATATTTGGATATTGAGCTTCCTGCTGGCAAATCATTAACACATTTTGTTAAACGCAATCATACTGTATTTGCATATGTTATTGATGGAGAAGCCTATTTTGATCAGATACAAATTCCTTTTGCACATGATGCAGTAGGAGTTAATTATTTTGATATGAGATCACCTTGTCCTTGTGGGGATGGGAGTATTGTCTTATATGAAAAAGAGGGTACACATATCACAGTGACTACAGGTAAACACTCTGTTCGATTTTTACTTATTTCAGGTAAACCTCTCAATGAACCAATCGCATGGTATGGCCCTATTGTGATGAATACACATGAAGAACTCAGAAAAGCTTTTCAAGATTTTCGGGATGGGACATTTGTAAAAAATAGCTGAGCGGTATCAAAATATCCTAAATATCAGAGAAAATTAAGCATGTTTTGATGCTAACTAGGCTTGAAATAAATGGGCATTTTTTGGCGAGTTAATATCATTTATTGTTGCTCTTTTTCAATTTTGCCATTTTTTACATAATTTTTTAGCAATTATCGATAATCGCTTCGTATCGATAAATAAAAAGGCCGGTTTTGCTTATATTATAAGCACATACATCTGTTTTTATCCTTCTTACCAGGATCGTAGCATTGTGATCACCAAAAATTAAAAGTAGAATGCTGGTTAATAGCTGTAAAAAAAAATTTATTATTCAAATAAAAATTATTAAGGAGATTAGGTGGAATCCTCGAAACCTACGTTGCCTAGTCCTAACGACATGGAAGGTATTTATTATTATTTTAAAAAAAAAGATAAAGCTTCTATTTCGCCTAGCACAAAACAGTATGTTTTAGCATTATTAAATGATACTCAATTCGATTATAACAATCCAACTTACAACCGTATTGTTAGGGAAATTAATAGATTAGATTTATTAAAAGATTTAGATATTTTAAAAATTATAGCCGAGCATCCTTATAGTCGTGCAGTTGGTTTCCATCCCGATGCCCCTTATTCAATATTTCCATTTTGGAATATAACCTTAGAAAAGAAACGTTATAAAGAACTTTTTGAAGGTGAATGGGAGAAGCGTTATTATAAATATATACAAAATGAATATTTTCACAATGAAATAGAAAAAGACTTTGCTTTTGATTTATTAACATTTTCACAAGTGGATTTTCATTTAACAAAAAAATATGAAAAAATCGGCTATTTAGAAGGCGAAATTTCAGATCTTCAATCATCTATTAGTTTATTAGAAGATGAAATAAAAGAGATAAATCAAAATACACCAGTAATATATAAAACTATAAGAGAAGAAAGAGCATCTGATAAAGAAGCAGCTATTGCGATAGGTTCTGGGATGGGAACATACGGAGGCATTCTTGGATTAACGGCAGGGACTTCTTATGGGGTTTTAGGAACTTTTGCTGTTGCAAGTGGTGTGGGCATAGGAACTGCAACTTTAGGTGGTGGTGCTTTTGCTTTGCATTCCTATTATAAAAAAAATTGGGCTTCGCCTATTTTGTTAGAATATAAAGAGATTAACGTACCTTTTATAGAAGCAAAAGCTGATTATTCTGCTGGTAAATTAGAAATTATAGAATCTAAAGGCGATCAAGGATGTTATCAGGCCAGGTTTTTTCCTCAAGTTTTTGCTTATTCAAAAATAATAGTTGATTTTGTAGTGAAGAAAAAAGATTTACCTTGGAATTCAAAAAGAATAAAATTAGCAACAGACGAGCTAAAGCAAGCCAATATTTCTTTAAAAAGAAAACAAGAGACACATGCACTTTTATGGAAAGAAAAAGATTATCTTGTAAAGAAAAAAATTGAAAAAGAGCGTTTCGGTTCCCATAGAAGAGGTAACATAACTCATATTAAGTTAACCGATAAAGTATGTGATGGAATGGTACCTCCTGTTATTGCAGATGAGCTTGGAAAATTGTCATTAAGACATAAAAGTTCAACTTCAGACGCACAAAAAGCTGTTGTGAATGATACTTTAGAACGTTTAAATAAAAAAAAATCCGTTAGTAGTACCAGTGCAATACAATTAAAATTTGATACGGAACAAAAAAATATTGATTTTAAAAATGACTCAGTTAGTTTGCAGGACGTCTCTATCACTATTTCTGATGATTGGTTAAGTGTTGATATTCATAGTAAAAGAGCAACTATCATTGAGGATCCCTCTAAGCCTCAAGAAAACGTAAATGATTCAGAGCCTTTAAGTAAATCAGTTGACGTACCTATTCCTGATGATTGGTTAAGTATAGATATTTATAGTGATGGAACAACCATCATTGGAGATCCTTCAAGGCTTCAGGAAAAAGTAAGCCTTGAGCCTATAGAGACAGAGACCTCTTACTCACCGCCATCGCCGTGGAGGTGAGTTTCTGACATCATACTTAATAGAATAAAACATGCAATTTATCTATGTTAGGGAGTTTTCATTATCGATATTTTAAAAATATTATTTTTTATTTATAAAGCCTAAAAAAATCATTATATTACATTTTACAGATTTTAATAGAGAATTATCAGCTTAAAAAATAATACAACTTTTAACTGATTTAGGAAGATAAATCTGATCTTGTGAATATTGTTCTTTAGAAAATATTGAAGATGAATTTTTTAATAAAGTTACTTTAGGAATAAATTTTTCTGGAAAAAATGATTCAATTCTATGAAATGAAGGGTCAAAATCTATAAAAGAATTCATTTTTTTACCTTCAATTTCATAAGTTTTATAAGCTTTTAAATATTTAGGAATATCGTAAGCTGGAAAAATTATAGAAGCATTGAGTCTATCTTATCTTATAAGTTTTTTGCCTAACGATTATTTAAAATCTGGGTTAAATATTATTTTTTTTAGTGATGTGAATGGAGCAATTTTTTTAGCCAATTGAGATTACTTTATTAGATACTTTTGCCTGCTAAAGTAAATAAAATCTTTTGCGATTAACTTTATTTTTTAGCTTACCACAGCCAGGAATTATACACTTGGAGAAGACATGTTTTGATAACTAGTTTGATCGTTAAACTGCATATTTTTTTGGGAAATGACACTTGCTGTATCTTTTTTTATCGTATTTTCAAGAGTCTTATAAGGTATTTGTTTTGCATTATGAATACCCATATATTTTCCTAATGATGCAGTAGCAGCCGGTATACTCGCAATTACAAGATTTGTGTTCAATAAATTTTTAATAATTTTAAATGTGTTCATTTAGATAGTCTTATTTTGTAATTTTAATTATGTAACTTATCGTACCCAAGTTTGTATTTTCTAAAAAAGTTCAAATGACTACACTTCTATAGGATTGTTTCGTAGCTACGATATTCCTATAATTAAGATTTAATTTTAATATGGGTTATTTAAGCTATAAAATTTGCATTCTTCTACTATCAGAATATCAAAATTGTAGCCTGCTATTTATAATTATACAATGAAATAATTTAATATCACAGATCAAAAAATATTTTATTTTTTGTGGAGGTTGCGCTTTCAACTTTGTTTCATCCGCAACCATTTAATACCGTTTAATCAACTGATGCCAACGATAAATCATAACAATAACTCCTCCGAACATACCTAACATCCCGCCAATAACAAATCCTATTGCACCATATTGTAAAGGAAAAGCTAATAAATAGGAGAGCGGCATACCAATAACCCAAATGGTTAATAAACTCATAATCATTGGGAAACGAGTATCAAATAATCCGCGTAATATTCCAATTAAAATATTTCTGACCGCATCAAATATTTGAGAAAAAGCAATGATGATAAATATCAAAATTGTTAAATGTAATGTAGCAGCATTCTTTGGATCATCAACA
Source organism: Gammaproteobacteria bacterium (assembly GCA_013287765.1). Lineage (GTDB taxonomy): Bacteria > Pseudomonadota > Gammaproteobacteria > DSM-16500 > DSM-16500 > JABDDD01. The sequence continues at coordinate 8,302 of JABDDD010000032.1, forward strand.
TTCATATAAAAAGCCGCCAAGGTTTTTGGCAATAATAAAAATATAATTGCAACAATAGAACTTGCTATTAATACCGTTGTAATACTAGCATAACTTAATTTTTTTACTTCGTGAAATTGCTCAGCCCCACATGCCTGCCCCACTAAAATGCCACTTGCTTGAGATAGTGAAAAGATAGGAATAACAATTAAAAAGTAGTATTGATTGACAATTTGAAAAGCAGCAAGCGCAACAGTTCCTATCCAACCAATCATAATACCGCTTACAAAAAATGATAACATTTCTCCGCCCATTTGTACGCTGATAGGCCAGCCGATTTTAAACATTTTTGCAAAATAATCTAAATGCTTATGTACTCGATAGCGAAATAATTCAAATCGAGTAAAACTTTTTTCATAGAAAAAGAATAGCGTAGTAAAAATAAAGAAAAAGCTATACTGCGCTACCGTTGCGTAACCTAATCCTGCAACACCTAGTTTTGGGGAGCCAAATTTTCCAAAAATTAAAACATAAGCTGTCATAAGCAGTACGATAACACTCACACAGCTGGTTGAAACAATCAATGCTTTTTTATGTATCCCGTACCCAAATTGCTGATTACATGAAGATAGAAGTCCAGGAATAACAGCCCATACAAATGCGTGAAAATAAGCATGCACAATATCTGCTATTTTTTTTGATTGACCGAAAAAGAGTAGAATCGTATCGATATTCCAAAAAAGTAACATGATGGGAATACTAATTAATATGGCTAACGTCCATCCTTGTTGTACATAATTCCCAATAGCAACATAATCTTTAGCTCCGTAAGAATGTCCGACTAGTACACTCAGAGAAAATAAAATAGACATGCCACTGACCATAATCGACAATTGAGTTAAAAAAATAAGAGCGCTTGCAGCCAATACTTCATGGCCTAAAGCAGCTAACATGGCCATACATAAAAATCCACTCGCAACGTTAATCAATTGACTGCCAGCCATTGGTAATGCCAATGAAAATATTTTCTTGCTCGTTTCTAATATACTGGTGTTATTATTCATTTCTATTTATCCATTCTTTATGTAAACGCTGCCAAGATTTTTTATCCGTTGGGTTAGCCCAATCCCAACCGATCGCTTGCCAGTCTGGATCATTTGGATTTAAGCCAAGACGTTCAATATAGGCTGCTTCACAAATAAAAAATTGATTTTTGTAAGGCAATAAAAATCCACCTTGTTGCTGTTGCTCTATTTTTGCTTGGACATAGTTAGCAAACCATTTATTTATAAAACCGCCCACAATAAGATTAATTTGCATTTTTAAATCTGCCCATGATGTAAAGCCATTCTCTAAGGCAACAACAGCTAAGGCATGTTTGTGCTTAATATCTTTTAGGAGAATTTCTGTCATAGGAATATCTGCAAATTCAGATAGACATTGAAATCGCTTTACAGCATGATACATTGTTTCCGTAGTAGGAGAGTGAATGGACTTTAATAGAATAGAAGCCTGGATTTTCGCTTCTTGAAGATTGAAAGGCTTTCGTGGTTTATTCATTTTACACACCTTTGTTCATTGCCATTAACCCACGATTTTGGCCTACAAAAGGTTAAAAACGAATAAGAAATCGATCAAACCTTTAGGGTGAGTTCCTCTTTTGTGGGTGCAGGCGCCCCTAACAACCTGTGCGTGTAGATTAGACCATCAGAATTTTTATGTAAAGGGTTTTTATTATTAATCGTTTTGGCGCCAGTAACGCGTTTGACATATAACAAATCCAATCAATAATATAGATGGTGGATAAACACATTCGATTATTTTTTCATTGTTATGCAGCAGGATTACGAAATTTTTTTAATCTTTATTCTCCTTTAGCTAATTCTTGGCAGTTTTACGATAATTCAGATGCTAATCATCTTGACTTAATTGCATTAAAAGTCAAAAATCACATCCATGTTAAAAATAATTCTACTTGGGAATCTTTAGTGGAGGCTTACGATGGAAAAGAAAATTAAATATTCTGACGATGAAATTTCAACTATCTTTAATGATCCACTTCTTATTACTAAAGCAATTCAAGCAGGAATTAATGAGGCTTTATTAAGGCATAAACAATTAGGCAAGCCTATTTGCGTTTTAGAAGCTGAGCAAGTTGTTTGGATTCAGCCAGAGAATATCACCATAAAACAATAAATTATGTTTGGTTTCTGCTACTAACTCGTTCATTTGATCAACAATGCACGATATTAGTCATTATCGATAGTATAGAAAAACAATAATATAGCGCAATGTAATAATACATTATTGTGTTATTACGTAATATGTAACATATAGTTTCAATTGTAATTCTTAAATATTTTATTTTTTGTTCTTGCATTTTTTTGAGATGGATGTCTAAATTTTAAATTCAGTGTATGCTGATACAATCAAATGTTCTCAATAGGTTAGATTCAATAGTTAGTAAGACTCTATAAGGGAATACATTTAAGATGGATAACTCTAAATTATTGGTATTTATCTAATTATTATAAGTAGGGCAATGTTATGTAATATTCCGCTATCAATGGTTATCACGGTACAAGCCGGGATCATTACCATTGAATTAAGGAAATTTGGATTAAAAAACATGCTTTCTCTTCCTTTTTTGATAATTCATGGATTGTGTATCAGATATTTTTTTGCGTAGCACTATTCGTAAGCGATCCACCAACTCCATGCTTGTTTAATAAACTTTTCCTGCCATAATCCCCCTTCGATGATAGCATTTGCTCTTTAACAATTTATTTATTATTACGAGGAACCTTCGCCTCTACAGATATAATGATTTTATTGTCAATATTGCGATTGAGTTTAACCTCGCCCAAAAAGAAATCGTATTTCTTAAATTTTGTTTCTTTTCTTTTTCTCATAAATTTAATTAACTCTTTCACTTCCTGTGGCGTATGCTTAGTAAGCAATGTATGGAAAAAGCCGTTAAGTATAATGACATTATTACTAATTCAGTCATCTTGCAGAATATTATTGATATGAGTGATATTATCCATCAGTTAACACAGGAAGGAATAATTTCTAACTGTAATGAAGTACCCGCAGTATTTCAAAACAACATCGATGTTCACCGTAGGCTGAAAAATTTAGTACTCTCGGGAGCCGGATACGGGAAATCTGTACGTCCGGTTCTGAGAAGGGGGCGATCGGAGCAATCCAGTCGCTCTACTTCAACCAAATAAATGTTTATTTGATATTAAGCTTCTTTCCATTTTTTTCTGAAAATTTAGATTTTGCTAACATCCCAATAGAAATATATAAACTAAATAGACAGAAAGCAGGTTGGCCAGCTAAGAGAAAAAGAAAAGGAAATGAATCATTTATTGTAGGTATTTTAGGTTTTTTTGAAAATAAAGATGACCGACATTGAGCAGTTGTTAGGAGCGCATGCTTGTGCTCGGATAACGCCTTAAGTTTAACTTGACGATTACTCAGCACAATTTCTTCTAAACGATCATAAAAATTGTAATTAGTTTTTAAATGATTTGCTACGAAATGCCAATTTTTTGTCATACTTTTAATATCTAACGATGTTAAATCAATATCTTTTCCCATAGTATATAAAAAATAAGTTTCAAAACTTGATTTTATTGAAGCAGGAAAATCCATTTCTTTAATAATATTAATTAATGCTTTAACAGTCTCAGTTTTGGACCCTCCAGTAGTTGAAATATAAAAAGGTAAAGCTAAACCAGCAGAAAGTTCAAAGGTATTATCTCCTGAAACACCGGCCAAGATAGCTTGTTGATATAATGCATGATAAGCTCTATTATTTAAGGGAAACTTATAAAAAATAAATAGGTTTTTTTTATACGTCGGATCAAAATTATATTGGGATATCTGCTGAGACTCTTTTTTTTCTATTAATCTAATTTCTTTAATTTGAGAGTTTTTATATTTTATAAAGTCATGAGAAGTTTCTTTCATTATCTGTTTAAAATCAAAATCAAAATCTTTACCTAACTTACCCGAGAGAAAAATGACAATATTTTTGTTATTTTCTGGTAAATTCACATTAGATAATAAATTTAAAAATCTTACAAGATGATTTATTTTGTTAAAATAGGCTGGTATTAAAATATTATGCTGATGAAAAGAATCAAAACCCTTTGAGTCTGTTTGATGGAATAAAGCGTCGGTGAGTTCTCTTTCTTCTTTTTGAATAATGTCAGTCGCTGCTTGTGGTTGTAGCTGGTCTATTTTATCTAATTTTATTCCGTAACTATCTCGCGATAAACCTAATGGGTAGCGAAACACAGTTTTATCCTTCGACGACTCAGCTTCAGTTAAAGGTAGATCTATTCCTACCTCATGTTCCCCAATATATTTAAAGGGAGCCTCAGGATTCATAGACAGATATTGATCTAGATTTCTAAAGTAACAATATGAAACTAATATAAATTGTTTAGCTTCTTTTAAGATAGAAATTAAGTCTGGGTCTTTTAAAAACTTGTCACTATCTCTTTCAATAAAATAGGTGTAGATGCCTATATCGTTTAATTGTTTCTTAAAAGAACTCTCTCCCCAATAACAAGTAATAACAGGGATAAGGTCATAATTTTTAATTTCATCACTTTCTTTTAAAGCTTTTAAAATAGTAAGTAAATGAGAAAAATCCCCAATACCGTCAGATTGTACTGCACAGAAAAATACAAATTTATCCATCTTAATTTTCCCAATAAAATATTTAATTGTTCAATATTTTAACATATTTTTAAAAATATATCTACTTTTTGTGCAAACTTGTCGTAACCGGATGAAAATGTCCCCCTAAAAACTGAATAGTTTTATAGCCGGCATTTCTCCAACCTGGGCGCGACGTTTAAAACGTGCG
>JABDDD010000032.1:13175-15560 GCA_013287765.1 Gammaproteobacteria bacterium
AAATAATAGTATGGACCCTGCCATCTTTAACAAGGTTTCGCAATGAGCCAGAATGAGGTATAGGAAACACAAAGCACCTTTTCTGAGTAAAGACCTCCTCAACCTGAGCTAGTTCCAAACCAATAATTCGACTGCTTATCGCCAACCACTAACTTTTGATTTTTTTCATCCTCTAAAACCTTACTTTTTGCCTATTTTTAGCTTATTTTTAGCACCATTTCTAGCATCGGAACGCAAACTACCCCGCCCGATATTTTGGCAATCAAAAATTGTATGTTTTTAATCAGTGTCCGTTAAATCAGAGAAGTCGGTGGTGCTCGATTAGCTGGTAATATCACTTGATTGTAAGGCTTCGACTGAATATTTAGATGCGCAAGTATTTTATTGATAACCGCTGGGTCATCAACGCAGGCGATAACTTTTGCTTTACCACCACAGATTTCACATAGTTCTATGTCAATATTGAACGCACGTTTTAAACGTCGCGCCCAGGTTGGAGAAATGCCGGCTATAAAACTATTCGTCCGATTGAAAATAAAGATGAAAGTCCATATACTCATTCAAAACTTGATACGATAGGTGAAGTATCCTTAACCCATATGACCAATTATTTAAAACTAGCTTTAGCCTTTTCTGTTGAATTAGCTGAACCACTTTCCTGATTATAGTTGTAATTATATGGCTTTTCATACGAGCAGTTGCTTACAAGATCAGAGTATTGACTAAATTTTGAATTATTATACATTTCACTATCGATAAGCACGGGTATCGATAATGAACACTATAACTAGAAAAAAATGCGCATACTGACCATACTACTATTCGGTTTTGACAAATAGTCCTTGTCCTAATACTCTTGTAATTTCAAGAATTATCTGGTTACTGTCAATAACTTCATTTTTTTGTATAACAAACTGATTATCCAGTAATAGCATAGCAGTCCCATGAACGGTTGCCCAAGCTGTACGGGTTAAACTATCAATATTATCAGCCATATATCCTTGTTTGATATTTTCTACTACTTCATCTCGCAAGATATAATAGGCTTTCTGGCTTTCTTCATATAGTGTTGGGTGGTTCTCTTTTTTAAGAAGTGCTCCAAACATAAGCTGAAATTTAACTGGATTTTGGAGCGCAAAATTAATATATGCAACACCAATTTTTTTAAGTTTATAAGGCTCTATCGATTCTAGCATGGCTTTTTGTAACTCATAAAAACCATCAAGGGCAATAGCCGCTAATAAATGTTCTTTACTTTCGTAATGACGATAAACAGCGGTAGCTGAAACCCCACATTTTGTTGCTAACTGTCGTAAACTAAGTTGCTTAACACCTTTCGATCTTATCATTTTAATTGCATATTTTTTTAGGTCATAAACTAGGTTACCATGATGATATATGGACTTAGAAGAAAGCGATTTTTTTAATGTTGACATTGTTAACATATCCTTTATAATGTTTACCTCGTAAACTTAAATGAGTATAGCAAAATGCCCGTCAAACCTCTAAATATTGCAAAAGGGTTTTCGTCACAATACCAAGAAAAGACGTTAAACAATCTCACAATAGTAGGAAAAATCCCTGGCTGGTTGTCTGGGTATTTTGTAAGCAATGGGCCTGCCCAATTTGAAGTAGGAACGACTCATTTTAAGCACTGGTTTGATGGTCTTGCCATGCTAAAAGTATTTGACTTTAGATCAGGTACAGTCAATTTTAAAAATCATTTTTTACAATCCCAGCAGTATAAAACAAGCCATACTTCAGGTCGATTAAATACAAATGAATTTGCAACTTATGCAAATTCTTCGCTATTAGATCGTACAGTATTTTTTATCAAAAATTTGTTTAAGAATAATCTGTATGATAACTGTAATATAAATACAATAAAAATTGCAGAACATTTTATAGCAATGACAGAAAGTCAAGAGGCCATTGAATTTAAGCCAAGTGATCTTTGCACCCTAGGGCCTTTTCGATTTCTTGATAATATACAAGGACAATTGACTACAGCACATCCACATCTAGATATCCTGTCGGGCGAAACTATCAATATCACCATGGAAATAGGAAAACGCACAAAATATCATATTTTTAAAATATCAGCCAATAGCACAAAGAGAGAAATCATCCAAACATATATTTCGGATAAATTATTTTATATGCATAGCTTTAGCATCTCATCTAATTATATTATCTTATATAAATCTCCTTTAATAATAAATAAATTTAAATTATTTTTAGGCATGCCATTTAATGACACATTGGTTTGGGAAAGAAATAAATCTACATCTTTCATTATAATCGATTGCAGAAATGGAAATATTAAAGAAATTGAAACAGATGCTTTTGTTTGTTTACATGGCGTAAATGCTTATGAAAAAGACG
>JABDDD010000033.1 GCA_013287765.1 Gammaproteobacteria bacterium
AAAAACTACCCGGATAAATATATTTTTCTAATCCTTTTGGAAATTTTGACCATTCTACTTTGTCTAAATTAGAATAAGCAGCCCATAAAATATCCCCTTTTTTATTTAAATACATCATTAAATTAATATTAGAATTCAATAATGCATTGATATCTAAATTATTTGGAATAAATTGTGGATTGGTTCCTTCTATATAATAATAAGCATCATTCCAATGCGCATAATCAACGGTGAATGTCCCTAAAGAATATAAAATTTGATCAATTGACTGATTTACTCTAGAAATATTTTTCTTGATTTCTTCATGCTCAAGCTTTAAAAATCCTTTGATTAAATATTCATGGGCGCCAATATAAGAGGCTATTAAAAAAATAGACCAAACAACGCCTAATAATAATAATACTTTATTGCTCAAACGCATAATATAACCTCAAATTAGGTTACTATTAATTTTTCTTTTTTCAGCAATGCAGTACACTGTTGTTCTGTCAAAGGTGGACTATAATAAAATCCTTGCATTTGATTGCCATGATGACTCATTAAAAAAGCGATTTGTTCTGGATTCTCAACTCCTTCAGCTAAAACTTCAATGCCCATTTTTTTAGTCATGCCAATGATCGCCTCAACAATTGCATCATCACTATTATTTAAGTGAATCCCGCGTATAAAGCTTTTATCGATTTTAACTTTATCAAATGGAAAATATTTAAGATAACTAAAACTCGCATATCCTGTACCAAAATCATCAATAGCTAAACGAATACCGATCGCTTTTAATTGCCGCATTTTTTCTAATGTATTCGGTACATTATTAAATATTTGACTCTCAGTCATTTCTAATTCTAAAGATTTGGCGTTTATTCCTGTTTCATTAATAATATTTTTAATTGTTTCTACAAAGTCTTTTTGAATAAATTGAAAACCTGCGATATTAACCGCCATCGTTAATTCAGGATTAATTGTTTCTTGCCAAATTTTAATTTGCTGACAAGCTTTTCTTAACACCCACTCCCCTATTGACACAATAAGACCTGATTCTTCAGCCAGTTCAATAAAAGCATGCGGAAAAAGTAACCCAAAGGTTGGATGTTGCCAACGCAACAAAGCTTCTACCCCAATAATTTTACTGGTATCTGATTTAATTAAAGGTTGATAATATAAAAGTAATTGATTTTTTTCCACCGCTTTTCTTAATAAAGTCAATAACTCCGCACGTTGTAATAAATGATCGTTAAACCCTGATTGAAAAACTTGATAATTATTTTTTCCTAACTCTTTAGCATAATATAACGCAGCATCAGCATTTTTTATTAATACAGTTGGATCTTCACTATCTCGCGGATATAAACTAATCCCAATACTGGCTGTTGTTATTAATTCATGACCTTCAATATTATAAGAACGATTAAATATTTCTAGTAATTCTTTAGCCTTAAAACGTACTTCATCTTCGTTAGATTGCAAAACTAAGATAATAATAAATTCATCACCCCCTAAGCGAGCCACTGTATCAATATCACGTACAGATTTACCTAATTGTTCAGCAGCTATTTTTAATAAAAGATCACCTGCACTATGCCCAAGAGAATCATTCACTTCTTTGAAATTATCTAAATCTAACATTAATATACCGACATTTCGTGCTTCTCTTTTGGCATGAACAATTGCTTGTTGTAACCGATCTGTCATTAACAAACGATTAGGAAATCCAGTTAAACTATCATGTGTTGCTTGATACAATAATTGTTTTTCTAATTCTTTGCGTTCGGTAACATCGCGAAAACTAAAAACACTGCCAATGACTTTATGATGTAAATATTGCGGTTCAATATGATGCTCTATGACTTTGCCATTTTTTAAATTCCATTCTTGTATATCTGCATTCATTTCAGGTTTATCGCTTAAATTAACCATGATTTTTAAAAATTGTTTTGAATTTTCTACCTCTTTGGCTAACTGCTGAAAAATAGTAAATGCTTTTTCATTTTTCAAATTTTCTTCTGAAATATTCCATAGTTTAAGAAATGTATTATTATAAGTCATCACTTTTTGATTTTTACCAATTGCTATAATACCTTCAGGCGTTGCCTCTAAAGTTGCTTTCATCAAAGAAAGGTTTTTTTCAAGGTCAACTGTGCGCTCTTCAACTAATTTTTGTAAATTATCTAATTGATAATTGACTTGTTGGCTAAGTTCCCATTTTTTAGTTAAACAGGCAGTGATTTGCCGAATTTCTATTACATCAAATGGCTTTTTTAAGATCAAATAATTACTAGAATTATGCAGTTTTTGTAGAATCTCTTTCCAAGAATAATCTGCATAGGCGGTACAAATAACGACTTGTAAATAAGGATCAACTTCCCAAAGATGTTGAATCGTGACAATGCCATCCCATCCTGGCGGCATACGGATATCGACAAAAGCAAGTGAGTAAGGCTTGCCAGACTGCACTGCACTTTTAACTAATTGTAAGGCTTCCTCACCCTGATAAGCTGAATCTAAAGTAAATAACTCAGCAAGAATATCTTTTCCTGCTGTAAACTCTGCCTCTTTTTCTTCTTCTTTTTTTGCTCCAAATAATTCCTGTTCTAAATGATCAAATTCTTGCTTTTTAATTTGATTTTTCTCAGAATGCAGAATTTTTTTAAAATCTTCATGAATGGCTTTGTTATCATCAACCAGTAAGATACGCTTTTTATTTAATTCTGGCATAGTTAAATTCCTTCTTGTCCCACACTTTTGTCCTACACTTAAAGAGTGTCCAAGTCCATTTTTTATAACTTTTTATGATTTTTTTATATAAGCATCTATACACTTATATACTATCATGGAAAACATATAATCAACTTAAAAATTGATTAAATAATAAACATATTTTACATTAGATTAAAGCTTTTTGCAGTATAATTTTTGATCTAACCGAAAAGAAAAAAGCGGACATGGCCATTGTCCGCTTTTTTTATAGAGCATAGATTAACTGATGTGATAAATAAGAGCCAACATGAATTGATTATCTGCCAAATGATCGAGGTCAGAGTCAACTGAAGCTGTGCTAAATACAGCATCATCATCATCGCCACTATTGCTTGCATTGTTGTACTTGGTGTAGGTGTATTCGGCACGAACACTGAAGTTATCAGCAAGTAAAGTTTCGATACCAACGCCCCCGCTCCAACCATGAACGGTGTTGCTTTCATCATCGCTCATTGATAGAGGTAAATCACCTGCGCCAATACCATCAAAATCTACGTCATGGTCAATTTTAGCCCAGTTGTAGCCAACGCGGATATAGAGTAATGAAGTATTGTTAACTTTGTACCCTGGCAATATGCTGATACCATATTCGCTTTTAACTTTAACATCTGAATCAACACTCAACAAATCACCTGTTTCAGTGATAACGTCGGTATCTGAAGAGCTTTTAGCACCGCTAGCATTACCAAATATTTCAGCACCAAGATAGAATTGGTCAAAATATTTGCCATAACCTAAGAATAGGCCGCCAGCCCAACCATTAGCATTTAAAGTAGGATCACTACTAAGTGCATTACCATCATTATCCAGTACATCTACTTCATCTTTTACACGGTACATATCATAACCGACTTGTGCACCGACATAAAAACCGTCTTTTAAAGAGGGTTCTACTGGGCAGGGAGCTTCACCTTTGTAGACTTCGCCTTTATAATTTTCGGCTTTGTATCCAGCTGCCAAGCTGCTTGTGGAAGCCAATACTAATGCAGCGATTGACATTCCAACAGTTAGCAATGAAAGTTGCGGTTTCTTACTCATAACTCGTCTCCTTACGGTTAAAAATTACAATTATAAAAAAAACATTTATTACCCATGTTACTTTCTCAAGTTAAGCACGGATCGTATCAAAGAGTTTTCAAGAAATTACTGTATTGGATTATGAAGTGAAAAACAAGCTTTTTTTTATATTTATTTAGAAGTTACGGAAAAACCCATTACTGAGTTAGGGTTTTCTGAATTAGGCTTTAATAAAATACTTAAAGAGCCTGACTTAAACATAAAAATATAAAAATAATGCCTAACAAATTAGATAAAAAAAATAATAAAAAAGGGTAGCAATAAATCACTACCCTTAAGAGGATACTTATCTCCTCCTGCCCATCTGAGGGGATGATTGCCGCTGTGAACCATGGTCTACTTCTTCTACAACTGTGGGCTGCTGTTGCTGTTCAATGATACCCTCAACTGGCTTTGGTTTAGGCACGGCCTGAACTGCTGGTTCTTGCTTTTTTGCTGCCAATGGATTATGACCAAGACGCATAAGTAAAACATGTGTTGAATAAACTTTTGCTGTGTTAGCAATACGTTCAGCGCGTTGTTGATTGGGATCAGCAAATGGTGTTGGTGGCTCTATAACTGGAGTGGGCGCTGTGTCTGATGTATATCCTGATTCATCGCCTAAATTTTCAGAGCCTTGTGATGGTAATTTCTTGCGGATAGGCCTGTTTGTCTGCATACTTTTTTTCTCCTTTATATACTTATTAATAAATAAAAAATCTTTAAGCAATTGCTACATTATTCATCGCAGAAAATTGCAAGGCTTGACCTAAGTCCGATATTAAATCTTCTGCATCCTCAATGCCAATAGATAATCGAATTAAATCAGCAGGCAACTCACGTAATTCTATTGGAATAGAAGCATGTGACATGGCACAAGGTAAATTAATTAAGCTATTTAAACTACCAAAACTAACTGATAAAGTAAATAATTGCACTCTTCTGATAATATTTTTTGACAATTCTAATGAACCCGTCTCAAACGAAATCACTGTTCCTGCACCTCGCGCTTGATAAAAATGCAAATCATGATGCGGATGATCTATTAGGCCAGGATAATACACTTTTTTAATAAAATCATGCTGTTTTAAATAGTTGGCAATGTCTGTTGCGATTTGCTGTTGTCTTTCAATTCTTAAACCCAGTGTTTTTAATCCGCGCAATAATAACCAACATTCAAAAGGAGCCAGTGCAGTGCCTTCTGCATTTTGAATAAAAGCAATTTTCTCGGCAATTTTTGGGTCTTTCACCACAATCACACCCGCCGTGATATCACTATGCCCACCTAAATGTTTAGTGGCAGAATGTATGACAATATCAGCCCCTAATAACAATGGTTTTTGTAGCCAAGGAGATAAAAACGTATTATCTACCGCAAAGTAAGCCTTATTTTCATGAGCAAGTGTACCCAATTTTTGGATATCTGAAATTTTTTGCAAAGGATTCGAAGGGGTTTCTATTAACAAAAGTCGTGTAGTCGGCAAAAAAACAGCCGCAACTGCTGCAATATCTGTCGTATCCACTAAAGTATACGTTATTCCTCTTTGTGGTAACCGCTGTGACAATAACCGATGTGTGCCGCCATATAGATCACGACTCGCAATCACATGATCCCCCTGTTCTAGCAGCCCCATTAAACTCGTTAATGCCGCCATGCCGCTATTAAAAACAAATCCCTGCTGGCCTTTTTCCAATTTTGCTATTTGTTGTTGAACCACATCGCGCGTTGGATTGCCGCTTCTTGTATAATCATAAGCATTTAATTCATCAATCTCTTGAGCAAAAGTCGCTGTTTGATAAATTGGCGTACTATTCGCTCGAAACGGATCGTTTGGGCTGGGGTCAAATTGTACCAATTCCGTCCATTTTTTCATGAAGCACGCCTCTTAAGCGATGAAGAGAATATTTCTTCAACGGGTTCATGCTGAAGTAATAAATCAAACAAATCCGCAAAAACAGATTCAGCCGTTGGCCAACGACCGGCGCCTTTACCGCTTAACTGAATGGTTTCACCACTGATTGTTTCAATTAAGATACTGTTATCTGCAGCAGAGATATTCGCTAAAGGATGTGAATAAGGTATTGCTTTGGAAGTCACACTTGCTTCTAAGCTATCTCCTGTCAATCGACATTCTGCCAATAATTTAATAGTATGATGACGTTTTTCTTCTATTTTAATAGATTCAGGTGAAATATGCGTGATACCTTCAATAAATAATTTTTGCGGTACTTCACCAAAAGCAAGACGTGAAAGAATCTTAAGTTTATGCGCTGCATCATGGCCTTCGATATCCAAAGTTGGATCGCTTTCGGCAAAACCTGCTAATTGGGCTGCACGAATCGCATCAAAACAAGTTTCGCCTTGTTTCATTTTATCTAAAATAAAATTACACGTACCATTTAAAATGCCTGTGATAGATTTAATATTATTCATTTGTTTTAGCACTTCAAGTATGGGCACGCTGCCTGCAACGGCTGCGGAATATAATAATTTTACTCCATGCGTTTTAGCAAGATTGGTGAGAGACACGCCATGTTCTGCGATCAATAATTTATTAGCAGTAATAACATGCCGCCCTTGTTTTAAAGCTTCTGTTATCAAAACATTAGCAACACTTAATCCGCCAATTAATTCAATCACCACATCGCATTCTTTTTGCAGTAATTCTATGGGTTGTGTTGAAAGAATTTCTAGCGGCACTATTCCTGTATATTTAGCAGGATTTTTCACACCCACCCCTACTATTTCAAAGAGTTCATTGGCTGCACGTAAATGCTGATACACACCCAATCCGACTGTACCTAAGCCTAATAATATTATTTTTAATTTTTTATTCGGGTTATTTTTTTGATAAAAAGAAGAAAATGCGCTACCAATTAAAGTCCCATCTTGGCTGCCTAATGATTTAACATAAAAATTAAAATTTTTATCTGCAGCAAATTTTAAGGCTTTATGTTGTACCACTGGATAGGCTATTTTCAAACAATCTTGAAAAGTTAAAGTTTTATATCGTTCAACGATTCGATCACATAGATTAGGATCGTGATTAAAAATACCATTAGTATCTTTATATAAAATACACCGTTCAGCATTTAAAGTCACCGCAAAAAAAACTGCTGAAAAATCAGATCCACCTCTTCCCAATAAAGTCACTGCTTGTTTTTCATCAGCGCCAATAAATCCGGGCACGACTAAAACCGCATATTTTTTAAATAAATCTAAAATCAAAGCTTGATTTAAAGTATCGGGCTCAGAATCTAATACAGGGCCTTTGGTATTTAAACAAGTGTAATTTAATTTATGCGCTGAAATACCTGCTTCATGCAAACCTATGGTAAAAAGTGCCGAGGACGCCATTTCTCCTGTTGCAAGTAATTCTGCTAATAAAGCTTCTGTTGGTTGACTACACTGATCTGGATATAAACTTTTTGCAGTTTGTTCTAATTGATCAGTGGTATCCCCCATGGCAGACACCACGACGAGCACGCGATACCCTTCACGTAAATGTCGATAGACTTCATGAATGGCTTTTGGAATTTGATTTTTATCAGATAAAATAGAGCTACCGAATTTTACGACTGCTATTTTTAAAGACATAGTTATTATTCTCCTAAACAAATGCTTGATTCAGATCAGCGATAATATCATTGGCATTTTCAAGACCAACGGATAAGCGAATGAGTCCATCGGCGATACCAATTGCCAGACGTTGTTCTTTAGGAATAGGCACATGCGTCATGGATGCTGGATGCGTAATAATTGTTTCAACAGCTCCTAAATTTTCCGCAAGAGCACATAATTTAACGCTATTCATGAAGCGTACAGCCTGTTCATAGCCACCGGTTACTTCAAACGTTAACATGCCGCCATGATTAATATGTTGTTTGTTCGCTAATTCACTTTGTGAAAAATTTGATAATCCTGGATACGTCACAGCGGCTACTTGCGAATGATTTTCTAAAAAATGCGCGACAGATAAAGCATTTTCAGAATGTTTTAATAACCGTAATTCTAATGTTTTAACTCCTTGCAAAATCAACCAAGCATCAAAAGGGGATTGAATAGAACCCACTGCATTGCGGTTAAAATAAAATTTCTCAGTCAATTCTGGATTTTTTGCTAATAGAGCGCCCCCCACTGTTGCATTATGTCCGTCAATATATTTAGTTGTAGAATATAAGACGATATCGGCACCTAGTTCAAATGGTTTTTGTAAAGCGGCTGTTAAAAAAGTATTATCGACTACTAATGGAATATTATTTTCATGTGCGATATCAGCGACTTTTGCAATATCTGTTAATTTTAAAGTAGGATTTGCTGGTGTTTCGATAAAAATCAATTGAGTATTTTTTTGCAAAGTTTTTTTAATATTTTCTAATTGAGAGGTATCGACAAAACTTGCACTCACTCCGAATTTTTTCAGCACTTGTTCGATTAATCTGACTGTTCCGCCATAGACGACATCAGAACAAATAATATGATCGCCGCTTTTTAATAAAGATAAAAATAAAGTAGTCGTAGCTGCCATTCCTGTGGCAAAGCAAACGGCTGTTTCGACTTGTTCCATCAGTCCCAATCTTTTTTCAAGGGCTGATACGGTTGGATTAGAAGACCGCGAATAAGTATAGCCTTTATGTTGGCCAATAGCTTCTTGCACATATGTTGCGGTTTGATAAATAGGCGTTAAAATAGACCCTGTCACAGGATCAGGTTCACACCCTGCATGAATACTGAGTGTTGAAAAATGACAATTTTCTATATTTTTTTTACTAAAGCTTTTAGAAATCGACATATGGTTTTCTACCTTCTTTAATTTTTAACATTAATTTATATAAGGGCATAATAAGAAGGTAAAAAAAAACCACCTTATTAAAGCAAATAGGTGGTTAAGTTACTATCCGCTTTAGCCATATTTATTAAGCGCTTGCAAGCTGTTGCTCAAATCAGCGCTGAAAAACAAAAACATATTAACATCTAGTTTTTTAGAATGCAATATAAATAAATTTACAAATGTGCGGGTCTAAAACCTGCAACAAAAACCCCACCCTCAGGTTTAGCGTCGCTTCCTAGAACAGAACCAGCCCATCCTTTTGGATTAAGACCTTTACCATTTAAATGTATATAAGTATTTAATAATAAATCATTTATAAATATATCTTCTATCAGGTCTTTAGTCTTTTCACTAAAATGCATAAGGATTTCAACTGGAGGAAGATAATGTTTAACAATGATCGATAGCTCAAGCTTTGGTGATGCCCACCCTGTCCTTTCATCCCTCAACCTTTGATCGTGATATCTTTTTGCTACTCTCTGTAGAAACTCTAACTCCGCAGGTAATATTTCCCTTGAAACATTTTTTTCTTTTGCTAAGCGACAAAAGTTCTCACCATACCCATTCATGTTTGCTATATAAGCACTTAAATAGATATTTTTAATCTGATAAAAACCTGCTTGCATTTTACCACTAAACTCTTTTGCTAGTTGTTTATTAATTAGATCAATTTCTTTTTGTTTTTTTGTATTAAATAGCTTTACTCTTTCTTTATGTCGAGCTAATGGATCTATAGTAAAAAGTTTTTGTGATGCACTCATAAATAATTGAAAATAAACATATATTATCAATAATGCACAATATAAATGAAGATTTGCGTGTGCTAATATCGTTTAAGATTATGAAATTATTAAGAATGGTGAGCGATACTGGGATCGAACCAGTGGCTCTGTTAAAAAAATAAAGAGGGTCAAGTCTGGATAATTGATATTTCCATCAAGCATTTTTTTGGGATAGTGATATATCAATTATCCAGACTTGACCCTCTTTCGCGTTAAAATACCCGCTAACTTCTATTTTTAAAGAAATAGCGGGTTATTAAAGTCTACTTATCACTAACAGTGAAGTTTTATATAAAAAGAACGGTGAGGCTAATTTTAAGGATGCTCAAGTTTATCCGCAATCCATACCTTGATCAAAGCTTGTCGAGTAATACCTAAACGATTAGCTTCTTTATCCAGTGATTCAATCATCCATTCAGGAAAATCAACATTCACTCGTTTGATCTCTAAGCCAGGACGCCTAGCATTTTTTAGATCAAGAAACTCGGTTATATCTTCATTAGAATCAAATTTATTATCAAAATCTGATGCTGTTATTTTTTTATTAAAAATGCGTGCTTTCATATAATCTTACCTCCTCATCTCTTGCGCGTCTTACTGAAATAAGACGGATCGATTCATTGCGATAGGTTACAACTGCCGACCAATGTATATTATTAATTAATCCTATAATTAGGTAATGCTGCTCCTCAATAGATCGAGCAGGTACTTCTAATCGCTCTGGATCTTTCCACAGCAATTTTGCTTGCTCAAAATCAATTCCATGTTTCTTTTGATTTATAAGACTTTTTTCATTATTATATTCAAATTCCATACCATTATTATAGTATAAAAAATATATTTTTTATACCTTTTTTATATAAATTGATAAAAATTTTATTAATGCTTTGCTGCAGGACTTAAAAAATCTGAATTTTCAGAAACTATGGTGGGCGATACTGGGATCGAACCAGTGACCCCTGCCGTGTGAAGGCAGTGCTCTCCCGCTGAGCTAATCGCCCCTAAAAACCCTACGAATTCTATTTGCCCTTCACCTAAAGGTCAATCTATACTTTAGAACTTTCTATTGAAAAACTTAAAAGAGCTAAAAATTATGACTGTCGTTACTCGTTTTGCCCCAAGTCCCACTGGTTTTTTACATATTGGCGGAGCCCGTACTGCCCTTTATTGCTGGCTTTTTGCCCGCAAAATGCAAGGCCAATTTATTCTACGCATTGAAGATACTGACACTGAACGCGGAACGCCTGAATCAGTACAAGCTATTTTAGATGCTATGCAATGGCTTAACTTAGACTATGATACCGGCCCCTTTTATCAAACAAAACGGCTTGAACGCTATCAAGAAACCGCCGCACTCTTACTGGCTGAAAACAAAGCTTATCGCTGTTTTTGCTCTAAAGAACGATTGGAAAAATTGCGCGAACAACAAATGGCAAATAAAGAAAAACCTCGTTATGATGAACATTGTCGAGAATCAAACCATCCAGCAGAAGGCTCTTTTGTCATTCGATTCAAAAATCCTAAAGAAGGCACTGTGCAATTTCATGATTTAATTCGCGGCACATTAATTTTTAATAATGCAGAATTGGATGATTTAATTATCGTACGCTCTGATGGCATGCCTACTTATAATTTTACCGTGGTGGTCGATGATTGGGATATGAAAATAACCGATGTTATTCGCGGAGATGATCATATTAATAATACGCCAAGACAAATTAATATTTTACACGCATTGGGCGCCACCCCTCCTCGTTATGCGCATGTTCCGATGATTTTAGGTCCTGATGGCAAGCGTTTATCAAAACGTCACGGAGCAGTTGGAGTGATGCAATATCGTGAAGATGGATTTTTACCTGAAGCCTTATTAAATTATTTAGTGCGCCTAGGTTGGTCTCACGGTGATGAAGAAATTTTTTCACGTGAAGAACTCATTCAGTTATTTGATATCAAAAATGTCCATAAAGCAGCCGCTGCGATCAATCCTGATAAATTACTCTGGCTAAACCAGCATTATATTAAAACTGGTAATAAAGAACAGATAGCAGCAGAACTTGCTTGGCATATGCAACGACTCGGCATAGATATAGGACACGAACCTTCGTTAATAGATATTTTACATCTACAACAAGATCGGTGCAAAACACTGCGTGAAATGGCAGAAAAAAGTCTTTATTTCTACTCTGAAATTACCTTAAGTGACGATCTTATTAAACAACATGTGACTGTAGCGCTCTTACCTGCTTTACAAGCCATAACCGATGCATTATCTATATTAACTAATTGGCAAAAAGAATCTATACATGCCACTATGACTGCAACGGCTGATCAGTTTCAATTGAAATTGGGTAAAATTGCCCAGCCATTACGGATTGCGGTCACAGGCGGCACTGTTTCACCTTCTATTGATGCAACTCTAGCTTTGTTAGGCAAAAAAAATACCATTGGGCGATTAAAGCAATTTTTAATAAAAATTAACGCGATTTTGCATTGACAATCTAATGTAGACTGATAAAATCGCAACACTTATTCTTTAAGTGAACAAAGCGGGGCTATAGCTCAGCTGGGAGAGCGCTTGCATGGCATGTAAGAGGTCGGCGGTTCGATCCCGCCTAGCTCCAAAAGAATAATAACGCTAAAGTGTGTCCCCATCGTCTAGAGGCCTAGGACATCGCCCTTTCACGGCGGTAACACGAGTTCGAATCTCGTTGGGGACGCCAATTTAATCGTACCTGCTCTTGCATATCAATTTGACTTCAATCAATCCAGAATACAGTTCTTTTACTTTACTGTCATCACCAAACATTTCTATATTTTAACCTAATGAATTCATTGATAATTTATATTTAAGTATATTTTTATTTTAGAACTATACTGAAAATAACAAAGAAAATGAGGTTTTTATGAGCCATTCTTTATTTGTTAAGCAAAATGAGTTGACTCCTGTTGCAGCGGGACTGTGTGCTATGTTTATGATGGGTAAACAAGTTCAATTTAGACAATATATTGCACCTAGTTTATTAAGTTGTATTAGCCTGTTATTTTTGTCTGAAAAAGTGGGGTTTTTGTATCACGTAAATTGTGGTGTTTTTGATGAAAAGTTAGTAAACACTATATTACATGCTTTAGATGGTAATAAAATTAATCGCTCAAACGTAAAAGTAGTATTGGCCATGTTAGGCTCATCTGAATCTGAAGTAGAACGGATGAATGAATGTATTAATTATTTAGTTAAAAAAGGATTCCAAAAAAGTAACTTAGAGTTTGTTTATGATGCTCCTTCTTATTCTGTCAATACGTTAGGGCAGCATGGTGTTTTTCTTAAAGGACATGAGAAAAAAGCAAGTAATTTTTAGAATTTTTCTATTTTATCATCCCGCAGGAACGGCCTCAACTGCATTAGCGGCCGATTGACTTATTTCTTAGCACGAAAAATTCGATACATTCCCAATACACTAATACTAATCCATGCTATCTCAATTAAAAGAAAAGAGGGTCAAGTCTGTACAATTGATATTTCCATCAAATGTTTTTTTGGGATAGTGATATATCAATTATCCAGACTTGACCCCTTATTTTCCTTATTTTCTTAGGTTGACTTCTTGCTTTTTGCCAGATAACATCTGGCCATTCTTATATCTGTAGGTCAATGATGTATCGCATACAATTCTCTGGTCTTCGTTCTACCTTCCGCGTACAACCATCTGATAATAAGCTAATGGAACTTCAACCAGGCACTCAAGTCATTGAAGTGCCTGCTGACTTTTTCATAGAATTTCCTGAAAAGTTTTTTGATAGCCCAACAGGAATAAAGGGAGATGAAGCTGCTGCAAGAGAGCTTTTGGCTGAAGTTAAAGAAAAATATTCAGAGTCACTAAAAGAAAAAAACCTACAAGCAGTACTATTGACTGGGAAATTGCTCTTAGAAGATTTTGGCCTCAAAAATTTCATGCGTCATGATGTGTCATGCGATTTTGTTCGTATGCAATCTCAAAGTCAGCGTCTAAGCATGTATGACACAGAAATGAAAACCTTAGCAAAAAAAGAAAAGGTTCCCAGAGATGAAGAATCGCAAGAGCTAATCAGACTCGAAGAAGAAGATAAAAAAGCCATAGAAAAAAAACTAAAGAAAAATACATTTGTTCGCGTAAGAGATAAATTTTATTTTTTTTCTGCCCGGCTTAAGGAATGCAAGTTATTGAATAATTGGCCAGACGAATTATTCCACTTAGACGAATATTTTAAAACTAAGGAAATGAAATTTGATACGGTAAAGAAATTAAGTTATCAAGACTTCCATTGTATCCGCGATTTGCATTTTGAAATGCTTTTTAAATTTAGTAAAGAAGAGGGATTAGTGACATCAATCCCTGTCTATTCAGGCCAAACAATAGAACAATGCGCACTGCTGAATCCCCCATATGCATACATTGGTCTAGGAAGCGAATCCCGTCATCCAGATGTATTATGTATTTCTGAGAAGATGTCATTTGTACAAGCAATTACTGCTGGCAATAAATTCGATGGCGATACGAGTGAACCCATTGATAGTTATAAACAATGGAAATGGTACTATCTACATACAAGAGACGATTTAATAAAATTTTTAATGAACGTTATTACTTATTTAGCTGAAAAAGGGGAGCCACTTCGGTTTCTTGACCGTATTGGAAAGCCAATATCAAATAAGTCTGAGCTGATTTCAGCAGCCATACCTGAAAAAAATATAGTTAACCTTATCTTAGAATATGACGACAAACCTTACGATTTGTACAATTCTTGCAGATATGATTTGATAAACGTAGAATACCAATCTGACCCGAATAAACAGACCCAAGACATGACTGCTAAATCAATGGCTGAATCTATGAAATTAAAATTCGCAGATGAAGCAAAATATGCAGAAGTAAAGCATAATAGCGCCCCATCGGCACACACTATCTTAAGCTCTTTACTTGAAAAAAAGAAAGATAAAGAGATATCCCGTGATAAGAGTGATATTATGCAAGGCAACCGTATACTTGAAGCTATTGCATCAGAAAGCTTAGGCACTTTATGCGTTAAATACGGTCACCTGCAGTCTAGTATAAATGCCCCTTCAGCGATAAAACAAGATGTGGAGGTTCAAAAATGGTTTAATGCTTTTTGCAACAAAAAGCCCCAAACCGCAAATTTTTCGTGTCTTGTAAAGCTTGCAGATGCTGGGCAACTCGAAATCTTGACAAGCATATATCAAAGAGTATCTGCCATGGCGGCAAAAAATAAAAAATACGATTACATGGTGTCCAGCTTTAAAGACTCACTGACTGCATTTTTG
>JABDDD010000034.1:0-2819 GCA_013287765.1 Gammaproteobacteria bacterium
TAAAACAATATTGCCTCCCATAGCGACGTTAGTTATTGGTTATTACTTTGGCAAATCATCTAGTTGAATAACAAGCAACCATTGCTACATTTTATATATCCACTAAAATATCTGCATTCGAATAAACAGATTGCACATCCTCTAATTCTTCTAATGCATCTAATAAACGTATTAATTTTTCAGCAATTTCTTTATCTGCAACCGGCACATAAATATCCGGCACCATGGTTATTTCCGCATCCGCTATCTCTAATCCTGCATGCTGCATCGCTTGTTTAACTATTAAAAAATTTTCAGGTAACGTCACAACCTCAATACTTTTATCTTCATTGATTATCACATCTTCTGCCCCAGACTCAAGACCAATATCCATAATCCGTTCTTCATCTGCATCTGGTGCAAAAGTCATTTGACCTTTTTTCTGGAATAAATAAGCAACAGAACCATCCGTTCCTAAATTACCCCCATATTTAGTAAAAGCATGACGAACATCCGCAACCGTTCGATTACGATTATTCGTCATGCAATCAACCATAATCGCAATGCCTAGAGGCCCATAGCCTTCATAGCGAATTTCTTCGACTTCTTCACCATCCATGCCACCTGCGCCACGTTTGATCGCTCGATCAATGACATCGCGTGACATATTGGCCTCAAATGCTTTATCTAAAGCAGTGCGCAATCGCGGATTGGCATTGGCATCCCCACCACCTAATTTAGCAGAAACAGACACTTCACGAATTAATTTCGTATAAAGCTTAGCTCGTTTTACATCTTGTTTTGCTTTATGGCGCTTGATGTTCGCCCATTTACTATGCCCCGCCATATTTTATGCTTCCTTTGGTTTTTCATTTTTATCCTGACGAATACGTAAGCCTAATTCTATTAGTTGTAATGGATCAACTGGCGCAGGCGCATCTGTCAAAGGACAAGTCGCTGTTTGCGTTTTAGGAAAAGCAATCACATCCCGGATAGAACTTGAACCTGTCATTAACATCGCCATACGATCTACCCCAAAAGCAATTCCACCATGCGGCGGGCAGCCTAATTTTAATGCTGTTAACAGATGCCCAAATTTTTGATTAGCTTCTTTCTCAGAAATATTTAACGCATTAAATACCGCCATCTGCATCTCAGATGAATTAATACGAATAGACCCACCCCCTAATTCAGTCCCATTTAAGACCATATCGTATGCGCGCGCGAGAATCTTCAGCGGGTCTTTTGATAATTCTTCTACGCTTTTAATTTTAGGCGCAGTAAAAGGATGATGGCAAGCAGATAAACGACCTTCGCCTTTTTCAAACATTGGGAAATCAACTACCCATAAAAATCGCCACGCAGATTCTACTAATCCTCGCTCATGCGCAATCTTAACACGCAAAGCACCTAACGCATCATTCACAATGCCTGTTAAATCTGCACCAAAGAAAATAATATCGCCTACTTTTGCTTGCGTTCGTTCTATAATTTGTTGAACAACACTCTCTGGTATAAATTTTAAAATGGGTGAAGCAAGACCGTCTGAATTATATTTAATATACGCTAATCCCTTCGCGCCAAATTGACTGACAAATTGTGTATAACTATCTATCTCTTTGCGGCTAATATCTGCACCTTTTGGAATACAAAGAGCAGCCACTCGGCCATAGGGGTCTTTTGCCGGTTCAGCAAATACTTTAAAGTCTACCGCTTGCAATAAATCTCCCACTTCAACTAATTCAAATGGAATTCTTAAATCGGGTTTGTCTGAACCAAAACGTCGCATCGCATCGGCATAACTCATGCGTAAAAAAGGTGTGGGAATATTAACTTTTAATACTTCAGAAAATAATCCACTAATCATTTCTTCCATTAATTGCTGAATCTCTTCTTCTACTAAAAAAGAAGTTTCAATATCAAGTTGAGTAAATTCTGGTTGACGGTCAGCCCTTAAATCTTCATCACGAAAACAACGAACAATTTGATAATATCGATCAAACCCTGCCATCATTAATAATTGCTTAAATTGTTGTGGAGATTGCGGTAACGCATAAAAACTACCAGGTTTCACTCGACTGGGGACTAAATAATCTCGCGCACCCTCTGGCGTTGCTTTGGTTAAAAAAGGCGTTTCAATATCTAAAAAACCATGCTCATCTAAAAAGCGGCGCAAATAACGAGTGATATTAGCACGCAGAATCATACGTTGTTGCATCTCAGGACGTCTTAAATCCAAATAACGAAAATGTAAGCGCGTCTCTTCACCCACTTCATGATAATCATCAATTGGAAAAGGTAGAGGATCAGCGCGATTTAACAAAATCAATTCTAAACAATCAATTTCAATCGCACCAGTTGCTAAATCAGCATTGACAGTGCCTAGAGGACGTGCCCGCACTGTGCCTTTTACTTGTATCACAAATTCATTACGTAAAGTTTCAGCCAATTTAAAAACAGCTGCTTGATTGGGCGCTGCTATCACTTGAACTAAACCAGTGCGATCGCGTACATCTAAAAAAATCACCCCGCCATGATCACGTCGTCTATGCACCCAACCAACAATTTGAATAGTTTTATCTAATAATTTTTCGGTGATTTCACCACAATAATGAGTACGCATGTTTTACCTTTAACTATATTTTTTGGGAATTTGAATTATTATTAACACTTAATGGTTGCACAACACCTAACGAGATCACAAATTTTAAAGCTTGCTCTACACTCATTTCAAGTTCAATCACTTCACTGCGAGGGACAATCTTTTCGTAAAGTATTATTAGTGCAATGGCCGCGTGTAGGTATGTGGAGTTTAGCCTTTCAAACAGGCGATGGCACTC
>JABDDD010000034.1:2829-14290 GCA_013287765.1 Gammaproteobacteria bacterium
GTGAAGTGATTGAACTTGAAATGAGTGTAGAGCAAGCTTTAATTTGTGATCTCGTTAGGCGTTGTTGGAATAAAAATACTGACCATCGATTTTTCATTTAACACTTGGTCTACTTGCGGAGTGCCATCGCCTGTTTGAAAGGCTAAACTCCACATACCTACACGCGGCCATTGCACTAATAATACTTTACGAAAAGATTGTCCGCCTGGGGTAAAAAGTGTTTCTGTGACTTGTTTTACCCCCGTATAAATCGATCGAACGAGCGGAATACGTCCAATCATTTTATCCCATATAATAATTAATCGACTGCCAATAAAATTAGCCACGACTAATCCCGTCAAAAAAATAACAAGTAAAGTAATCACCACGCCAATGCCTGGAATATGGAATCCTATCAATTGATCAGGTTGATATCGATGAGGTAATAGTAAAAGCGTGCCGCCTAAAATATCTACCAAAAATTTAATGACTAAAATCGTCACCCAAATAGGCAGCCAAACCAATAACCCGGAGATAAAATAACGTCTAACATTAGCCATTATCATTGTTTGCTCTCTGTTGTTGTCGTTGAACTAGTTGAACTAGCAGATGAACTCTCTGATTTAGTTTCTTTGCTGTCAGTGGTCGGTTTGCTATCAGTTGCAGCAGTTGCTGTTGTTTGTTCTGAAGTGTCATCTTTTGCTTTTGCCTTACCCTTATCTTTAAAATCAGTGGCATACCAGCCTGTTCCTTTTAATTGAAAACCCGAGGCTGACATTAATTTTTGTAATGTACTTTGCTTACAGTTTGGACAAGTTACTAAAGCTGCATCAGACATTTTTTGAAATGCTTCTAATGTGTGGCCACAACCACTGCATTGATATTCGTAAATCGGCATTAAAACACCTCAAATCTATTAAAACCGCCTATTGTAACAAGAAGTACCGCCACTGAATACTAGTAAAGAAAAACTAGCGACTGAATACTAGTATAGATAAATCTTGTATTTTTTTGGAAAAATATAGGGTAAATTCAGAAAATTAGCTTAAATTAACGGGATATTTGATAATGCTCACTATTTTAGTACTTTTTTACAGTCGTTATGGATCAGTGAAACAAATGGCGCAGCATATTGCTCGCGGGATTGAATCAGTTAAAGGATGTAAAGCACGGCTTCGTACTGTTCCACCGGTTTCTGCAACCACAGTTGACATAGCACCTGCTATTCCTGAAGAAGGGGCTCTTTATGCAACCTTAGAAGATTTACGGACAGCAAATGGTTTAGCACTAGGAAGTCCGACACGTTTTGGTAATATGGCAGCGCCTTTAAAATATTTTTTAGAAACGGCCACACCGCTTTGGCTGTCAGGAGAATTAGTCAATAAACCTGCAGCTGTTTTTAGTTCAACCGCAAGCTTACATGGCGGCCAAGAAACCACTTTATTAAGCATGATGTTACCTTTGTTTCATTTAGGATTTATGCTCATGGGGATTCCTTATACCGAACCTGATCTTAACCAAACAACAACTGGCGGCACGCCATATGGTGCAACGCATGTGACAGGGTCTGATGGAAAAAAGCCTATTTCTGTTGAAGAACAACGTTTATGTTTTGCGATGGGTAAACGGTTAGGCGAGATCACTCTTAAATTAAATCAACTAAAGAACACATCGCATGAAGGGATTTAGCTTATTAGAACTGCTGATAACCATTGTGATCATAGGTATTTTAACTGCGATAAGTTTGCCGCTTTATTCATCTTATGTGACCAATGAACGTCGAGCGGAGGCAAAAACAACTTTAATGCAATTAGCGGCCAGCCTTGAAGAATATGATACAATTCATCATACTTATCAAGGTGCAAGTCTGCAAACGTTAAATTATCCTGAATTAATTGCGCATAATAGCTATCAATTGGCTATTATAGATATAAGCGATAGTGCTTTTACCATTGCAGCAAAACCCTTCTCTGATACAGATGCATGTGGAACATTAACCTTGAATGCATTAGGAGAAAAAGATATAAGTGGTAAAAGCACAATAACTGATTGTTGGTAACTAAAAATGAAAACAAAAAATCGTATTTTAGCAGATGGTCGCTGGACGGGTAATAATGGCATTGGTAGATTTTCTAGAGAAATTTTATCGCGGCTTAATCATACTGATATTTTAAGTGCGAATGTTAATCCTTTATCGTTCAAAAATTTATATTGGCAAAAAAAACAATTAAAAAAACATCAAGCTAACTATCAAGTGTATTTTAGCCCTGGATTTAATCCAGTGATTCAATCACCCATGCCGTTTGTGGCAACATTATGTGATTTAATTCATCTAAAAGCACCGGGTCATTTTTCTTTAGCCAAAAAATGTTTTTATGAATTTCTAGTAAAACCCACTTTAAAAAAAGCCGCGAAAATTATTACCATTTCAGATTATTCTAAAAAAACGATTATAGAATGGGCAGGCATTTCGCCAGATAAAATTATTAATGTCAGTTGTGGTTATAGCGATGTTTTTACTCCATTAGGGATAGAACATCATCCTGGTTATCCTTATTTTTTATATGTAGGAAATTCCAAGCATCACAAAAATTTACCGCGTTTATTGCTATCATTTCATGCAGCAACCCAGCAAGATAAGCACTATAAATTAATTTTAACAACTCCTGCCACACCTGCATTACACAAATTAATCAAAGAATTACATTTACAAGACCGCGTTATTTTCAGTGGTCCGTTAGAAGAATCTATTTTGGCTGAATATTATCGTGGCGCCACTGCTTTGATTTTACCGTCTATTTATGAAGGTTTTGGTTTGCCAGCGCTTGAAGCCATGGCTTCTGCCACCCCTGTTATTGCCAGTCACGTGACTTCTATTCCAGAAGTCACACAAGATGCCGCTATTTTAATTAACCCCTATCAAATCGATTCTATAAGCGATGGTATTTTGCAAATCATAAAACGCCCTGAATTGCGTGATTTTTTAATTAAAAAAGGCTTAAAACGCGTTAAGTTATTCTCCTGGGAAAAAACCGCACGGAAAGTACAGCGTGTGTTAGATGAAACCGCTATAACTTATTGATAATAATTAAAATTATTATCATAATACAACCAGTCTATTTCACCCTTGAAATTGTCTAAATTATTAACATATCATTATTAAATGATTGTATTATTGCTTAAATTTACAAAAATGTTGTATAATTAATGTAATATAATATTCAACGAGGAAAAAATCATGGCATTTCCCCGCCCCTCATCACCCTCCAGCCCTTCCAATGAAGAGGAAAAAGTTGCTCGCCGTCAAAAATATTTAAAATGGCTTGTTTGGGGGTTCGTATTTACTGTAATTGTGGTGACTTCTATTTTTACGTTTGGGATCGCAGGAATTGCGGCGGGAGCCATTGTAATTGGTTCGGCCGGAGGATTGAGCGGTACGACTGCTTTAGGAGTAGGAATTGGTATTTTAAGTTTTAGCGCTGTTGTTATACCTGCAATTGTGGTCAATATTGGGCAAGGTTTGATAAATTTTGTTAAAAATATATATCATAAAATAATGGGGAAAACGCCAGAATACACTATATTGTCGTCGACAGAATCAATAGTAAGCGAAACCAACTCACCTAACAATACTGATTCTATTTCTCCGACTACAACACCGCCTTCTTCATTAATTAGAGATAGATCATTCTCAACACCGCAGACTGGCAAACTAGAAAAAAAAGGGGCGGCTGCAGCTCCTTCGACTCCTTCAACAGAAGCCCCCATTCAAGAGAGCTTTTTTACTAGGAAATTTGTTCATCAACCGCAATCTTCTGCGACATCTCCTTTAGAAAGAACCTCACCTTCTTTACTAGCTAATAGTAAAATTCAATTAGACTATATTGAAAATATGGCGCAAGGATTTTATGTTCGAAGTAAAAACTTGTTTTTAAAATTTAATGAAAAAGAATTTGAGGAAAAATTTACAGTTATAATAAAAACACCTAAAAGGGAGCTTTCAAGTTATCCAGCGAACACTTACATTTTTCATCAAGATGTTTCAACAAAGAAATGGAGCTATTCTTATCTCAACGAAAAAAAGGAACCACTTAATTTTGAATTAAAGCCAAATTATTTGGCGCGTTTTCATAAGGTCACTGACAAAACAAAACAATTAAATATCGCTCAAGAAATTATGAATGAACATTTAATACCAACCCGGAACCAATTTAATATTATTAAAAATAATATTAAACTTACTGTGCAATCTAAAATTAGTCACTCTAAAAATATCAACGAAATGACTAAGCAATGCGAACGTTGGATTGCAATTATGTATCGGTGTTACCAACTAAAAGATTATTTCTCAGCAGAAGTAATCAATGACGCAATATCAAAATATTATAAAACCGTCAAACCTCATCTCTCGCCTTACGTACAAAGAAAATATGATGAAGTGTATCGATTAGGTTTTACAAAAGATTCTTTAAATCGTAAAGCAAAATTGACAATTTGCGCAAGAATAGGCGCCATCCCTTATGTCACAGACTTTCAAAGCTTAGCCGATAATACATCAGAGCAAAGCATCAGAAGCATGCTTGGTAATACTTATGAAGCACATCCAATATTTCAAGATGATAAATCTTTGCAA
Organism: Gammaproteobacteria bacterium; assembly: GCA_013287765.1. Taxonomy (GTDB): domain Bacteria; phylum Pseudomonadota; class Gammaproteobacteria; order DSM-16500; family DSM-16500; genus JABDDD01. The sequence continues at coordinate 7,442 of JABDDD010000034.1, forward strand.
GCATCATTAGAAAGTTTAAAAACACTGGATAAAGAAATAGATACTTTAAAAGGGGAAAAAGCAAAAATTGAAACAGAACTATTACAAAATACAGATAAAAAAGCAGAGCTATCCCCAAAGATTGAAAATTTTGAGGCCAACATTAAAACTTTAGATGAGCAAAGGCGTCGGGAGAGAAGCATATATTATCCTTTATACGACATAGCCGAACGGAAAGTAGATGCTCAAATTGCTGAAATTGAACAAAATCCCGCTAAAGCTGAGGAGCATGATTATAAAGCCTCTGCTAATATTTTAAGAATCAAAAAAAGTTTTTCATCTACCAAAAACGTTGATCAAAAACAATTAAACATTAATACATTAAAAGAAAAAATAAAAAAGACCACCCTACCGGCTCTTGCAGAGTGGCAAAAATATCCTATCAGAATGAATGAAGATCCAGCTTCTTTTCAAAAGAAGCCTCCTCTTAAAGATGAAAAACATGATGAAGTTAAAGAAACTCCTATTCATTATAAAGAAATATGGGATGAGATTGAGAAAAAATCACCTCCTAAATGTGGCCTTCTTATTATAGAGGATGAAAAAGCGCTCACAGCAATATCCTCTTGCCCCGATATCGAAGAAGAAAAAACTATAGATTGTTATGCAATCACTAAGGATGGCAAAAAATTATTTTATCTCTTTAAAAATGCAGATGATGAAATTGAACGTGAGCCTATAAAGCTATCTGATGATAACCTTAATTCATTATTAAATGGCCTCAATCTCAATGAAGGCGCTATTGAAAAAACTATAAAACCAAGAATTCTTCATTTATTAGAGTTAGAAATGATTAGGTCATACTCGGGTCATGAACGGCCATCTAATCCATTAGAAAGCTCTTATGAGGTTAAGCCCTTACATTTTATGCCTTAAAATGTAGGGGGGATTAGACGCGTTTTTGGCGTCGTAATCCACCAAATTAAAACAAAAAGCATTTATATTTTTGGTGGATTACGGCAAAAAACGCCTAATCCCCCCTACGTATAGTAAAGTTAAGAGCGTCGCTTTCTATATATAAAATAATTTAAAATCATATAGTTAATAAATAATAGATTTAATAGAGCCAAAAAATTTTGTTCAAAAATTAATATTCCCTTAATGTAAGTACGTTACAATATTAGCAACGGTAATAACTCAGGAGTCATTCAATATGTCAATGTCGGGTCCAAAGCCAGATGATAAAGAAAAAAAACTTGAATTAAAAGATCAAGTAGCTGATCTTGATCCTGTTTTTCAAGGAAGTATGATTACATTGGTTGATCCTAAATATTTCCATGCATTTAGTTTATCCGCCTGGGATTATAATATGGAATTGGCGCATTACCACCTTTACGGGAATGTTGACGATAAGTCTATATCTTGTATTGTTCGTTTAGCTTTTTCCGCCATTACAGATATCAATCCAGAATACGAAGGACTCACTATGTCCGTTAGGGCTCTTAATTTACGCTCAGCCTATAAATCGATAATTGAAAAAGACTCCATCAAAAATAAAGTGGAAATTTTAGACCAAATTGCAAAAATAGAGATAGAGCAAGAAAATATAACAGCGATAACAGAACGTCCTTTACACACTATAAAGCATTATATCTATCTGTTAAAGTCTGCAAAAAAACATATTAAAAATGAAAATGAATATCTATTACTAGAAGAGTTCTTCTTAAAGAAAATATTAGCAATTGGAATAATAAAAAATAAAAGTATAGAAAACCTCTATTTATTAAAAGATCATCTACGAACCCCTTCTTCAAGAATACTGAATTTATTTTTGAGCTTAATTGAAAAGAATACTTTTTTTGATTTACCTAAAGAAGTTGAATATTTAACATACAAAAAACCCAAAGAAGTATGGTCTTGGTTTGGAAATATTTTAGGGGAATTCGTAGATACTAAACAGATAGCCAGTGAATTCATTCCTATACCAGATCTTGTGGACATAATGCTCGCATTTAATGGTGATAACCCAACAAAAATGGGTACGTATCCAGAATTAATGTTAAAAAAAATAAATGACCCCAATGAAAAACCCTTCATACAATTTATATACGAATGGTGCTATAACAAAGAGCCTTATACATCAGCTAATCCTTTCAATCGAATACTAGAAAAAATAGATATAAAAGAAATTCTCTCTCAATTAAAAAAACAAGATAATTCTCAATTTGCACAATACATTTTAGCATATGCAGCAACAAAAAATATTAAGAACTACACCGATTATATCGACTTTTTAAAAGAACGCTTAAAAAATGCTGAATTAGATACAGAAGTGAAACTAAATGAAAGGACACTGTCTGCTTTATTTGGTGGGCTACCTATGAAAGATAATAAACCACAGGTTACACAAAAAGATATTTTTATAGCATTATTTAAAAATTTCGATGAAAAACAAGCTTGTCAGTTTTCAGGTAAATTAGATTTTTTAAATATGGACGCCACTACATTTATTGCCTTGTTAAGAATTTTTAAAGATCTTGATCCTCTAATACGTATTGCCTTAATAAAACAATTATTCAATACGGTCAGCGCCGACATTATTCATAGTAAGTTAGCAAAGTTACCGCGTGATGAGATTAAAAGCTTATTGTCTTTATATCAGAATTATACAAAAGGTATGAATCAGCATCAGCATGAACCACTTATTAAAGAATTAGATGAATATATATTAAAAACAACTAATCCTCTTAGAGTCATACAAGCTTATCAAGCAAAGTGGATAATTGCTTATCCAGATAAAAAAAGTGAAAATCCTAATATATCACCTACCAACCCATTGATTAATTTAATTAGAGCTGTTCAAACTAGTCATGATAGCTATAGGGAAAAATATTCTATTCTGGGCACGTCAAGCAACTTAGTTAAAATTCTTATTCGTGCAAAAGAAACGATGGAGGAGCCACCAGTGCCGCAACCTCAAAATATACGCAGCAGATTTACTAGCTTATTTAAAACAACTAATGATAAAGCTTATGAGTTAACCAAAACAACAAAAACTAATAAAAATAATTCATAAATAAAATGTAGGGGGGATTAGACGCGTTTTTGGCGTCGTAATCCACCGAATTAAAACAAAAAGCATTTATATTTTTAATAGCAACTATAGTCTCCGCAAGCTATCTCAGCTGTACTCATCACCCGTGGTCTACCTGATTGGCTAACAGTCACCGCAAAACTAGGAGTTGAAGCATTTTTTTCACAATACCAAAATGTCCCATTTTCACTGTTCGTTAATCCGGAAGATAAATATTGCAAATCAGTGCGCCCATTCGGGAAAGCCTGCCAATGCATTACCCCATCATTTGTCGTATTTTGTAATGTATAAAGCATTTTCTCAGCAGAAAAAATTAAATAGCCCATATTATTAAAATATGTACAGGTTATCTGGTCGCGACTACCGCATAAAGTCACTTTTTCACCCCGGGCAATAGACTCACTTCTTGTTAAGGCAATTGCATGCATTAATTGCGAACTTAAAACATCTGTTTTTGATTTTGTTAAAAATATATTTTGCGATGGCACAATGATCATGAAAATAATCACCATCAGTGACAACGCAAATAATAATTCAAGTAGTGAAAATCCCTTATTTTTCCGCAATTTTTTTACTCGTGCGTTGGACGCATATGCGGAAACAAAATTACATCACGAATGGATGCTGAATTAGTAAATAACATCACTAATCGATCAATCCCAATCCCCTCTCCCGCAGTGGGTGGTAAACCATATTCTAAAGCAGTAATGTAATCTTCATCATAAGGCATCGCCTCATTATCACCGGCTTCTTTATTCGCCGCTTGTTTTTTAAAACGCTCTGCTTGATCTTCTGCGTCGTTTAATTCTGAAAATCCATTGGCAATTTCACGTCCTGCAATAAATAATTCAAAACGATCTGTCACAAAAGGATTTTGCTCGTTCTGTCTGGCAAGTGGTGAAACTTCTGCTGGATATTCTGTGATAAAAGTCGGTTGAATGAGTTGATGCTCAACGGTTTTTTCAAAAATTTCTAATTGAATTTTACCTAAACCAAAATTGTCTTGAATCGGAATATCTAAAGATTTTGCCACTTTTTTTGCAGCCTCTATCGTCGCTAAATCAGCTGGTTTTAACTGCGGATTCATTTGCAAAATAGAATCATATAAACGTATTCTTTGAAAAGGCTTGCCAACATCAAAAGTATATTCTTGATATTGCATAACCGTTTGACCTAATACCGCCTCACCTAAAAAACGAAACAGTTCTTCTGATAAATCCATTAAATCCGTATAATTAGCATACGCTTGATAAAATTCAAGCATAGTAAATTCTGGATTGTGTTGCGTTGATAAACCTTCATTACGGAAATTACGATTAATTTCAAAAACACGCTCAATCCCACCCACCACTAATCTCTTTAAATAAAGCTCAGGCGCAATACGCAAATAAAGCGGCATGTTTAAAACATTATGATGCGTCACAAAAGGCCTTGCCGCAGCACCTCCAGGTAATATTTGCATCATCGGTGTTTCTACTTCTTGGAAATCACGTTGACACAAAAATTCACGAATTTTTTCGATTATTTTTGAACGAATCACAAAGGTTTTACGCGTGGTTTCATTCACTAATAAATCTAAATAACGCTTTCGATATCGTAACTCTTGATCAGTTAAACCATGATATTTATCAGGCAACGGACGTAACGACTTTGTTAGTAATTGCAAATTTTCACACCGAACAGATAACTCACCTGTCTTCGTTTTAAAAAGCACACCCGTCACACCAATGATATCCCCTAAATCCCATTGCAGAAAATCTTCGTATAATTCAGGGGACAATGCATCTTGTCGTACATACACTTGCATTTTACCTGACATATCTTGAATATGAATAAAGCTTGCTTTCCCCATCAACCGTCGTGTCATGATACGACCTGCTAGTTTCACCTGATGCGCATTTTTTTCTAACGTCTCGGGCGTCTCTGCAGAATATTGCGAATATAAAACACCTGCTAATGCATCACGGACAAAATCATTTGGGTAGGCATTGCCTTTTTTGCGTAGACTGTTTAATTTTTGTCGACGCTGCACAAATTCGTTAGTATCTTCAGTTAGTTGATCTTGTTCTGCGTCTGGCATAGTTATAATCCACTTAATAAACTGGCTTCAATAAATTGATCTAAATCCCCATCTAAAACATTTTGCGGCTGAGTCATCTCAACACCTGTTCGTAAATCTTTGACTCTTGATAAATCTAACACATAGGAACGAATTTGACTGCCCCAACTAATTTCTAATTTTGAATCTTCTAATACTTGCTGTTTAGCACGTTTTTTTTGTAACGCTAGCTCGTATAGTTTACCACGTAATTGTTTTAAAGCTTGTGCTCTGTTTTGATGCTGTGAACGCTCACTTTGGCATTGCACCACAGTATTGGTGGGAAGATGCGTCATACGAATTGCAGAATCGGTTTTTTGCACATGTTGACCACCCGCCCCGGAGGCGCGATATGTATCCACCCGAATATCGGCTGGGTTAATTTCAATGTCAATATTATCATCCACTTCAGGTGACACAAAAACCGAGGCAAAAGAAGTATGTCGACGATTACCCGAATCAAAAGGCGATTTTCGCACTAAACGATGCACGCCCGTTTCTGTACGCGCCCAGCCGTAAGCATAATCACCCGTTAACTTAATAGTTGCGCTTTTAATTCCTGCAACGTCTCCTGCAGAAAATTCAATAATCTCAGCCTGAAACCCGTGTTTTTCTCCCCATTTCAAATACATCCGCAACAACATATTCGCCCAATCTTGTGCCTCTGTCCCCCCTGAGCCTGATTGAATTTCAACATAGGCATTATTAGGATCTATTTCCCCTGAAAACATACGCTGAAATTCAAGTCGCTCAATGATTTGGGTAGTTTTATCTAATTCAAAAATAACTGCATCCACTGTATCGCTATCATTTTCATGTGCCGCTAATTCAAATAATTCTGCAGAATCTTTTAAAGAAACTTCAATATGTTTGATGGAATGCACAATATTTTCAAGTTGCGCCCGTTCTTTTCCTAAATTTTGCGCACGTTCAGGGGATGCCCAAACTGCGGGGTCTTCAAGTTCGCGCGCAACTTCAATGAGTCGATCGTTTTTTTGATCAATGTCAAAGATACCTCCGAATATCGTCTAAGCGCTGATTTAGGTCTTTAATGCGATTTAAAATAGATGTGACTTCAACCACGATATTGCCTCTTTATGACTAACTGTTTATGGCTATTGTACTCACAAATGCTGCGCAAAAAAAGTAGAATACCGCGATCTTATTCATTTAACTTGCGCGATCATGATAGATGATATGAACACGATCTAATTTAACGGTTTTCTTTGCTCTCCAAAGCTCATAATTTACCTGCATTTGCATCCAGCTTTCTGGTGTTCTACCAAATGCTTTAGAAAGCTTTAACGCCATTTCAGGTGATAAATCAGTCTCACCATTAATAAGCCGTGAAAATGTTGAAGGCGCAACATCTAGATCAAGAGCTACCTTTCTTAAACTTATATTTAATGGATCAATATAAGTTTCTTTTATAAATTCCCCTGGATGGGGCGGATTATGTTGTGTTGTCATTAGTGATAGTCCTCATAATTAACGATATAAGCATCTCCATCAAAAAATTCGAATGTGAGACGCCAATTACCGTTTACAAAAATAGACCAGCAATTTTTTCTATCTCCTTTCAGTTTGTACAAATTATAGCCTGGTAAATTCATGTCTTCGATAAAATGGGCGGTATCAAGCGCGCTTAATTGCATTCTTAATCTTTTTCGGTGTTTGG
>JABDDD010000035.1 GCA_013287765.1 Gammaproteobacteria bacterium
GCAATTTATAAATGAAGAAAAATCAGATACGCTATTTATAGCCATTTCACGACTCCTGTTTAGTTGTGGTGGTTAGTGTTGTGTTTGGTCTGCAATACCAAACACAACATGTTACTTAAACTACTTTTGTAGTATAAAAGTATACTACATTATTTACCACACTTCCTTCAATGCTTTTAATATTTTTTCTTTATCTATTTCTTGCGAAAGCCAAATCAATGCTTTAATTAACTTAGACTCACTCACTTTTTTAGGACTGACTTCATTAATTTTATACAAAGTAACTTTTAAGATATTCATAATTTCAGAATCAAGCCTATAACTACGCGGAAATTCTTTATAGCTAATTTCTATCTCTTTTCTTTCTTTACTCTTTGAACTACTCAACTTAATCTTAGAGTTGCTTAACTTAGGCATGCTGATTAGCTCCAAATCACAAGTGCTTCTATAAAAAAGCTTTCTTTAAATAAATAGCAGGAACGAAAGCCAGCATCATAGATATTATTTAAACACATTTCTAATTTGCGTAATAATAAATATAAAAAACAATAAAAATCCAATTAAAGACCAATCTGCTAAACTTAAATGCAAAAATTGCCAGCCTTGCTCTGAACACTCAATGCCTCCTTGCCAAACTTGTTGTAAAGCCTGCCAGGGTGAAAAAATTTTAAACAAAACTGGCAAACTCATGCCACAATTTCCGCTCGGATTGGTCTGAATATGTTGCAACCAGGATTGTCTTGCAGAAAAAAACATGCCTCCCACTGCAAATACCAAACTACCCAGCGCTAAAAAACCCTGTATTATTTTATTTAAGGGCAATAACATCCCTATAAAAAAAATAATGCCCATACCTGCAAACATATACCGTTGCATAAGACAAAGTGGACAAGGACTAATATGCTCGTGAAACTCTAAAAAAGCGCTAAAACTAAACAATCCAATGACTATTAATAATGCTATAAAATAACGAAACCGAATACTGACTGATTTTTTCATATATCTTACTCTTTATGTTCTCTTAGCCAATTTTGTAAAATTAATTGTGCAGCTACCGCATCCACTTGGCCTGCTTGTAGCGCTTTATAACCACCCTGATTAAAAATCCGCTCCCGCGCATCTTTAGTACTCAATCGCTCATCGATAGTAAATACTTGCAATTGATAACGTATTTCTAAGTGATTTGCAAATGTTCTAGCATGTGTCGTTACAGGTTGTTCGGTACCATCCATATTCAAGGGTAACCCGACAATTAAAGCCTCTGGTTGCCAAAGTTTTATTAATCTATCTAAACGCTCCCACTGAGGCATGCCTTTAATAGCTATAATAGTCTCAAGTGGACGTGCGCTCATTGTCACTGTTTGTCCAACAGCAACCCCAATACGCTTCATCCCAAAATCAAAGCCAAATAGTATATTAAATTTTTTAGGTGTCATCTGCGCATTATAGCTTTTTTCTAAGCTCTAAATCTTGCATTTGCACAATTAAAATCGCTGCGTTCCAGGGAAGAAACAACGAAAAAAGTAGCATATATAAAATAGGGATTATTTTTGAACTAGGGCTTGAATCTATAAAATAAATCGGTAAATCTATACGAAAAATATAGCGAACTATCATCAAAAAAATCATATAACATAATAAAGGAGTCATTAAAATCCAAAAATTTTGCCACCAATTCCCCCAGACTAATTGCGCACTCTTTTTTAAGGCAGCAATAATGCCCTTATTTTCGATAACAATCAGTAATAAATAAAAAATAAATAAAAATATCAGATAAACTTCAATAAATACATATAAAGACAATCCAGTAAGAGCAATCGTTGCATAAGAAGAATTATTTGTAGCAAATAATCCTTGAAAAAAATAATAATAAAAAAAGTAAATAATCAATGCTGTCAGCATAAAAATAGCAAATTGTAATAATGCAGCAGCGATAATGAGCCAGATTTTTTTAAATGCAATTTGCAGATCTTCACGCACTTTATCATTAACACCCACCAACACAGAATACATTCGCCATAAAAGCACTATAAAAAAGAAAGCACTTAAAATTTCTATTAGAAAAAACCACAACTTATCCGGGCTTAAGACAGCAATATTATTAAAATAATTGGGGTCAATAAATGTAACAATCAATCGCGGGATAAAAACAATAACGCTAATAAGCAAGGCAACCCAAAACACATGCCGAAAACTATGTCGATAAATATCAATACTGTGTTTCAATATTTGTAAATAGCTTTGAGGTCTCACTGCAAGCCTGTTTGGCATAGTATCCTTCCTATCCTTCCTTGCCTTAACTCTATTGATCTATTAATACTTAAGAGTAACTATATTTATATCATCAATCAAGTCGCATTATTCGCAGCACTATCCCAATTATGGCCAACACCTATGCACACTAGCAAAGGCACTTTTAATTCTGCCGCATTCATCATGTGCAATCTTACCTGTTCTATCACTATTTCTTCAGAACCAACTGCAACTTCAAGCACTAATTCATCGTGAACTTGCATAATCATTTTTGCATCAACCCTATTTTGTTGCAACCAGGCATCCAGTGAAATCATCGCGCGTTTAATAATATCCGCAGCGGTGCCTTGTAGCGGCGCATTAATCGCTGCGCGCTCTGCTGCTCTTAATCTTGGAATTTGACTAGAATGAATTTCAGGCACATACAACCGTCTGCCAAATAACGTTTCAACATAACCATTTTTTTTGGCAAACTGTCTGATTGTTTCCATATAACTTTTAATGCCAGGATACCGTGCAAAGTAACGTTCCATATAAAATTCAGCCGCCCCGCGCTCAACACCAATTTGTTTTGCTAATCCAAAAGCAGACATGCCATACAATAATCCAAAATTAATTGCTTTAGCACGACGACGCTCTTCATCTGAAACCTCTTCTAAAGGAATTCCAAATACCTCTGATGCGGTTGCTGCATGAATATCTTGATTTAAAGCAAAAGCACGCAATAATCCTTCATCTTGTGAAATATGCGCCATAATGCGTAATTCAATTTGCGAATAATCAGAGCTGATTAATTGATAATTGGGTGCTGCAATAAAAGCTTGGCGAATACGACGTCCTTCTTCAGTCCGAATAGGAATATTTTGTAAATTAGGATCTGACGAAGATAATCGTCCAGTTGATGCCCCCGTTTGATTATACGAAGTATGTATTCTATTTGTTTCAGGATTGATTTGTTCTGGTAATCTTTTTGTATAAGTCGTTATTAATTTATTTAAACCACGAAATTCAATAATCCATTTTGGTAAAGAAAATTCATGGGCTAATTCTTGCAAAATAGCATCAGCTGTAGAAGGCTGACCCGTTGGTGTTTTTTGTAAAATAGGTAATTTTAAACGATTAAATAAAATATCTTGTAATTGTTTAGGAGAATTTAAATTAAAAGGGGTGCCCGCTTCTTTTATAATTAATTCTTCTAAATTTTTTAAACGCGCTTCTAATTGATGGGATTGATTTAACAGCATCTCTTTATCAATTAATACCCCGGCTCTTTCCATGCGTGCTAAAACAGCTATTAATGGCATTTCAATTTCTGTAAAAATATATTTTTGTCCGGATAATTTTTGTAGTTTAGGCCAAAAATTCCCGTGTAATTGTAAAGTCACATCAGCATCTTCTGCGGCATATAAAGCCGCTTCTTTTATATTAATTTTATTAAAAGTTACTTGTTTTGCACCAACACCTGCAACATCTTCAAAATGAATCGTCCGCCAATTTAAAAATTTCAATGCAAGAGCATCCATACTATGATTTGCCTGGCTGCTATCTAAAATATAAGATTCAAGCATTGTATCAAAAGTCATTCCCGCTAATTCTATACCCACATTTTTTAGTACTTCATAATCATATTTTAAATGATGCCCTATTTTTTTTATATCAGGATTTTCTAATATCGGTTTTAATTTTTGTAAAACAATTTCTCGATTTAATTGCAAAGGTGCGCCGTCATAATCATGAGCCAAAGGAATATAAAATGCTTTACTTTTTTGAATAGCAAAAGAAATACCGACAATTTTTGCCTGCATGGTATTTAAACTAGTGGTTTCAGTATCCAACACAAATTCAGTCGCTAATTTTAAGTCTGCCAAACATTTTGCTAATTCTTCTTCGGTAAAAATAGTTTGATACTCTGCAAATTTATCTTCGGAGGGTAGGGGATTTTTTTCTATCAAATCATTTAACCAATTTTTAAATTCTAATTCTTGATATATTTTCAAAAGAATTGGATTATCTTGCGGTTTTTTCCGTAAATGTTCTAAATGCCAATCAATTTTGACATCTGTTTTAATTGTCGCGAGTATTTTTGCTAACGGTAATTGATGTAAGGATGCTCGTAAGTTTTCCCCAACTTTTCCTGTTATTTTATCAGCATTTTCCATAATAGCTGTGAGCGAGCCATATTCTTTTAACCATTTGACAGCCGTTTTTGGACCCACCTGCGGAACCCCTGGAATATTATCTACTGCATCACCAACTAAACTTAAATAATCCACAATTAAATCTGGCGGAATACCAAACTTTTCTGTCACAGTTTGTGGATTAAGTAAAGTATTAGACATCGTATTAATAAGCGTTACGTTTTCATTCACTAATTGTGCGAAATCTTTATCGCCTGTTGAAATCAAAATAGGAATATTTTGTTCGCTCGCCTCTTTAGCAAGTGTTCCAATCACATCATCTGCTTCAACGCCTTCTATCATGATTAATTTTAATCCTAATGCAGGAATAATGGCATGAATTGATTCGATTTGTAGCACTAATTCATCGGGCATAGGGGGACGATTGGCTTTATAGTGTTCATATAAATCTTCACGAAAGGTTTTACCTTTTGTGTCAAAAATAACTGCCATGTACTCTGGATCATAATCCAGCAATAATCTACGCAACATATTAACAACGCCATAAATAGCGCCGGTCGGGAATCTTTTTGAGTTAGTCAGCGAAGGCATAGCATGAAAAGCTCGGTAAAGATAAGAAGAACCATCGACTAGAATCAGCGGCTTAGGCATGAGCGTATGCTCCTTAAACACTAAATGCTCGAGGATAATATGAATCAATTGATTCGACAAGATTTTTAACTCTATAATACAGAAATACAGAAAAGAAACGGTCGTTTTTTTTGACGCTTTTTGACAAGGAGAGAAAATGCGCTATTTAATTTTATTATTGAGTGGAATATTGAGTTTACAATTAAGTGTTTTAACTTTTGCAGATACGCCAGCAAAACCCGCAGCAGCCCCTGTCTTTACTTTAACAACGGATGCATTTTTAGATACTGGCGCATTGCCTGTTTTATATACTTGTGATGGCAAAGATGTGTCACCTCATTTAAGTTGGACAACCCCACCTGCTAAAACTCAGTCGTTTGCAATTATAGTAGATGATAAAGATGCACCAAACGGTGTATTTTATCACTGGGTAGTTTTTAATTTATCAGGCGATACGAAAGACTTACCAGAAGGCACTAGCCAATTTCCTCCAGGGACTATCATTGGGTTAAACAGTTGGAAAAAAGCCCAATACAATGGCCCTTGTCCACCTAAAGGATCCGTGCATACTTATTGGCTGACGCTTTATGCGTTAGATACTAAATTAAGTTTGGGAAGTACTACGGATGGCAAAATGCTGGAAGAAGCGATGAAAAACCATACTTTAGGAACGGCTAAATTAAGTATGGTTTATAGTCGATGGTTGCGATAGTAATTAAAGTTTCAACTGCTTAATTGCGTATTGCGAAAATTGGCTTTCGCAATACTTGCAATGAATTATATTATACAAGCCCCGCCTTTGGTGCATAACACTCAACAAAATTTTCCTTACTACTAGCTGAATCTGTTTCTAGTGAAACCTTAGACTGTTTATCCAGCTCTGTTAATTTATCAGGTATTGCTGAGTAACGCTGCGACCTAGGGGACACAGCAAAATTAGATCCTGATGAGTTTTCTAATATAGTAGCGCCTGCTTTTCTATTTCTAACATTAGATGGTTCAAACATATCATTAAAAACTTTAGCCATTATCTTGCTAGTTGAGCGGAATCCTTCGCGATTGTCTATCGTTGCACGGAGACCAAAAACCGCATCCGCTGCTGGCGGATTCGCTAAAACATCTATAGCTAAAGCTTTTGTTTTTAAAGCCCCTGATAATCTTCCAATAAATTCACATGCTTTTATTACCAAGAAACCAACTGCAACTGTCGTAGAAATAGCAGCTATTAATCCTAAAAGTGGTAATCCAGTAAAAGGATTGGCTAATAAAGTTACTAATAAAGTTACACCTACTACAAGCATTGTTCCTGTAAATCTACCATAAGCAGCTCTTCTGTTTATGATGTCATCAAAGTGTTTATTTTTTGCGTATAAGTCTTTTAAAAGATAATAGGGTGCGGAAACGATGCTTAATACCGAACTTTCTAACCAAGCAGCAACCATTAAAAGAGTGGATGTAATAAGAGGGAATAATTTTCTATTTAGAAGCCGCTTGGATCCCCAAGTACAAAACATGGCTTGAACAACTGCATCAACTAATAAACCGGCTCCAACAATAATAGCAGGAAGAAGTGGTAGCGCTAAAGTAACTGCTATAGCTACTAGAGCAATTGTTGCAACACTTGCAAATGTAGCAAGATATGCAAATGTATATTTTCTTGATTTTTCTCGGTTCCTGACTTCTCGAGTCTGAGCCTCCCCAGCGTTTTTATCTTCTCGAGTGAAGACATCTAATTCGATATATCTATTGTCTCTCAAAGCAATCAAATCATATAATTTATTAAAAATCATGATCTTACCTCGTAAGCGTTAGTGTAATTATAAGAAGTCTAGTATAAAGGTTAATTCTTAAGAGAATATTAAGAATAAGAGGAATTTTGATTAAATTTTTACCGTGAAATCATTAATCTGAAACATTATTCATAAAAATTTCTTTAAAAAAATATTTTAAAGAAATATAATATACACACTATAAATGTGTATAATTAATAATGGGATGGTGGGATGAGCAAAGTTTATAGCAGCCGTGAAATAATTCAAAAATTAAAAGATGACGGTTGGTTTGAGGTTAGAGTGACGGGTAGTCATCATCACTTTAAACATTCCACAAAAACTGGAGTAGTCACTATACCTCATCCAAAAAAGCAGCTAGGTAAAGGCTTGTTGAATAGCATTTTAAAGCAAGCAAAATTGAAGGGGGATAAATTGTGATTATTGAATATGTTGGATTAGCTGAAAAGGTAGAAAAAGGCTACACCATTTTTTTTCCTGACTTTCCAGGGTTTGGATCAGCTGGTGATACATTAGAAGAAGCAAGAAAAAATGCTAAAGAAGGACTAATAGCCCATATTGAGTTAATGATTGAAGAGGGAGAATCTGTTCCTAAATCTTCTTCATTAGACAAAATAATGAAATTATCCGATGCAAAAGGGTGTGTTCCCGTGATTATTTCTATCATCCCACAATCTGGTAAAGCGCAAAGAATTAATATAACTATAGACACCGCTTTGCTTCACGCTCTTGATTCAGCCGCAAATAGCCAACATAAAACTAGATCAGCTTTATTAGCAGAGGCAGCACAAAGATTATTAGCAGAGCTTTAAGATAATAAAATTTTTATCTACTTCCCAACACAAAAAGAAGAAAATATTTTCCCAAGTAAATCATCTGAAGTGAATTCACCCGTTATTTCATTTAATGCTTGCTGCGTTAGTCGCAAATCTTCTGCTAATAATTCATAAGATTTTTGTTTTAAAGTGTGTGTGGCATTTTGTAAAAAATTCTCTGCTTTTTTTAAAGCTTCTATATGACGGCTGCGAGCAGAAAAAATACCTTCGTTGGTCTCTTGTAATCCTATGCAGGATTTTATTTTATTTTTTAATAAATCAATTCCTTCACCTGTTTTAGCTGAAATAGAAATAACAAAAGCATGCTCTGTTTGAGTAATACAGGCTTTTTTAGCTTGCAAATCAATTTTATTTTTCAAAAGAATAAGATGAGCCGTCTTTGGAATTTTTTGCATAATCTCATCTAGTAAAACATAATCTTTTTGTAAATCATCTGTCATCAATAATACAAAATCAGCTCTGGCAATTTCTGTATAACTACGTCGTATGCCCTCTTGCTCAATCTTGTCTTTGCTGTCATGTAAACCCGCCGTATCTAAAATATGCAGAGGAATACCGTCCATTATAATATATTCTCTAATAACATCACGCGTCGTACCTGCTATGTCTGTGACAATCGCTCGATCATTTCCACTTAAGCAATTAAGAAGCGTTGATTTACCTACATTAGGTCGACCTGCAATGACTATTGAGATACCTTCGCGCAATAGACTACCTTGTTTAGCTTGATATTGAATATTTTTTATATTTTCTTGTATTTTTTTTATTTCTTGAAGAATCTGATCATTTTGCAAAAAATTAATTTCTTCCTCCACAAAATCAATCGCAGCTTCAATATAAGTGCGTAAATAAATAATCGAGTTAACTAATGCACCTATTTTTTTAGAAAACTCACCTTGCAAAGAACGCATCGCAGAAGCAGCAGCTGCACTTGAAGAAGCACTTATTAAATCCGCTATCGCCTCTGCTTGAATAAGATCTATCTTATTATTTAAAAAAGCTCGCTCAGAAAATTCACCGGGGTGCGCAATTCTTGCTCCTTTAGCAATAATGGCTTTAATTATTAAATCAATAATAATCATTCCACCATGACCTTGTAATTCTAATATATCTTCCCCTGTAAAGGAGTGGGGCGCTTGGTAGTAGATCGCAATGCCTTGGTCAAGTATTTGTTGGTTATGATTATAAAAAGGCGTGTAGGTAGCGTGGCGGGGTTTTAATGCTTGTTTTGTTAGAGCGGTTGCAATAGCAAATACTTTACTGCCTGATACTCTGATCACCGCCACCCCAGCAGATCCAATCGGGGTGGCAAGTGCAACAATCGTATCAGAGTGCGATTGCATAGTTATCTTTTAGTTTTACTGCTTTTTTCTAGTCTATGCATAATAAACCATTGTTGCAAAAATGAGAGCAGATTATTCACAAACCAATATAGCATCAAACCTGCTGGGAAATTCATAAACATTAAAGTAAAAACAACCGGCATAAACATCATTATTTTTGCCTGGGTTGGATCGGCAACCGGTGGATTTAAACGTTGTTGTAGAAACATGGTGATACCCATTAAAATGGGCAAGACATAGTACGGATCTTTGCTGGAAAGATCTTGTATCCATAAAATAAAGGGTGCTTGACGTAATTGAACACTTTCGATTAATACCCAATATAATCCAATAAATACAGGGATCTGAACTAAAATAGGCAAACACCCACTCATGGGGTTTACTTTTTCTTTTTTATAAAGTTCAAGCGTTGCTTGCGTAAATTTCTGTTTATCCTCACCAAGACGTTCTTTTAAAATAGCTATTTTAGGTTGTAATTTTTTCATAGCACTCATCGAGCGATAACTTTTTGCTGATAAATGAAAGAAAAGTAATTTAATCACTAAAGTGACAAGAACAATAGACCATCCCCAATTTTGCACAACATCATAAATTTTTTGCATCATCCAAAAAATAATAGCTGAAATAAACCAAAGCCAACCATAATCAATAGTCAATTGTAGACCAGGCGCTACTTGCTCAAGATGGCTTGCAATAGTGGGTCCTGCGTAAAATTTTGCGTGTGTCAACGCTTCATGTTTTGCAAGAACCGTGACTTTTGGCCCAATTAAACCAACTGTGTATAAACCATCATTTGTTACTCGAGAAAAATATTGCGAAGTATCATTTTTATCAGGGATCCAAGCACTAATAAAATAATGCTGAATCATTGCAACCCAACCACCAACAACTATTTGACTTAAATTGCTATTAGCCATTTGCTTAAAAGATATTTTTTGAAAACGCTTTTCAGGGGTTGAAATAGCTGCGCCAAAATAAGTAGACATACTCATAAACCCAGCTTTATTAGGCGGCGGTGTATTTTTACGCAATAATTGTAAGTAAAGATTACCATCCCATGTTTGATTAGACTGATTGGCAATTTTATAATCCATATCAATTTCGTAACTATTACGGGTAAAAGTAAATAATTTAGTGACGCTAACCCCTTGATTATTTTTCCATTGTAATGGTACTAGTAAAGTATTTTGATCAGGTGCTAATGTATAAGCTATTTGAGAAGAAGTGTAGAATGCTTGTGCTTTTGAAGTATCTGGACCGATTTCACTTAATAAACCACTTTGTGCCAAATAACGAGTATCAGGTAAATTATTCAGTAATAAAAAGGGGGTCTTAGAATTCAAAGAATCGGGATATTTTAATAATTTAACTTGAATAATATTACCGCCATTTGCATCAATATCTGCTTCCATAACATCTGTTGTAATATGAATAATACGTTCGCTTGGAGCATTAGTAATGACCTGAGTATTATTATTTGGGGCTAAATTTGTCTGAGTGAGTATGTTTTTTGTTACATTATCTTGGGTATTATTGGTTGGAATGTAATTATTCTGTACAGTATTAATAGTAGAGGTCTGTGCTGTCTTTGCAAGATGCTCTTTTTGCCAGTCTTGGAAGACAAAAAAGACTAAAACAATTAAAATGCCATATAAACAATAGCGTATATAATCAAATAAATTAGTTAACATGAGTTATTTTTTTCCGGTACAGGGTCAAAACCACCTTGACACCATGGGTGACAACGTAGCATTCGTTTGATGGATAAATAAGATCCGTAAAAAAGTCCGTGTAAGTGTAACGCATCTAAAGAATAATGTGAACAGGATGGAGAAAAACGGCAACAATGTCCTAAAAAAGGACTCAACAAGTATTGATATACTCGAATGATAGCTGATATTAAACTAATAATTTTTCCCACAATTTGTCTATACTCTCACGTATTTTAGCTTTACTTAATTTCTCACAAGGTTTACGTGCGATCACAATAATGTCAACCTTTTTGAGTCGACACTGCACTTGGCGAAAACTTTCCCTAATAACACGTTTTATTTGATTGCGAATCACCGCACTTTTAGCCGTTTTTTTCCCAACAATAAGACCCAGTCTTGCCCATTTATCATTGGGCTTAACAATTAAAACTAAGTCCTGTTGATTAATCTTCCTTGATTTATTAAAAAGATTACTAAAATCAAATTTAGTGATTAAACGATGGTTATGAGGAAAATAATATTGTTTTTTCAAGT
Source organism: Gammaproteobacteria bacterium (assembly GCA_013287765.1). Taxonomy (GTDB): domain Bacteria; phylum Pseudomonadota; class Gammaproteobacteria; order DSM-16500; family DSM-16500; genus JABDDD01. The sequence continues at coordinate 11,237 of JABDDD010000035.1, forward strand.
CGTTATAAAACCTAAGGGATTAAATGTTTACGTCCTTTTTCACGGCGACGACTTAATACAGCACGACCATTTTTGGTTGCCATACGTGCTCTGAAACCATGGGTTTTCTTACGTTTTTTAACACTAGGTTGATATGTTCTTTTCATAATAGTCCTACATACTCATTTTGAAATTGAAATTGAAACTTAAAGAGGGGGTTATCATAGGTATCATTTGATTTATTGTCAATTATTTTGATTTGATTTGAAATTTCCATGACCTATTAATTAATAAAAATTGCGATGTAGTATTTATGCATCATTTGGGTGTGCCGGTTAATAAAACAAAAACAGTGCCCTTAACAAAAGATGTGGTTTCAACCGTTTATCAATGGGCTGAAAATCGTTTGCACGAATTAATACAACAAGGATTTGATCCCCACCATCTTATTTTCGATCCTGGCATTGGTTATGGCAAAACCCAAGAACAATCTTTGCAATTAATTCAAAATATTGCGATATTCAAAAAATTAGGGATTAGATTATTAGTTGGGCACTCAAGAAAATCTTTCTTCGGTCAGTTTAATACATTGACCGCAAAAGAAAGAGATTTAGAAACAGTGATAACATCACTTTATTTGGCAAAACGCCAAATAGATTATTTAAGGGTACATGATGTCCATTTGCACATGCGGGCACTAAAGGTAAACCAGGCTTTACTCTTACCTTGATTTAATTTAATTTAATTTGATTCATTGGCTTTGCTCGTCAAATTCTGTGAAAATCAATTCTGTTACTTATTTTTTATTTTTTAAAATAGGAGCACTGCAAATTGAACAAATTCATTTTTTGTCTAATTGGATTTACTTTCTGTATATCCACAAGTTATGCTTATGTGACAGACCAAATCACCAGCACCACTAGTATACAGTCTTTATCTGCCGCTAAAAGTTGCGTGCCAAAAGAATATACTCCTTGTAGAGTGTATACAAATACTATTATCAAATTTATTAATTATCTAATGATTTGCAATGCATTAGATCAATTAGAAGTGATTTTTACTCCTGATAATTTCAATACTTTTACTTTAACATCAGATCCAAATAATTATTGCAAAGTGATCTATCGTAATCCTACGTTAAAAAAACCTATTATTTGTTCTTTTTCTCAATTAGATATGGAAGTGATGAGCTCCCCTAAAACAAATGATGCTTTAACTACTCTAAATTCGACAGCCTCTGTCCCAGATGATTTACTAAAAACAGTATTAAGACCTATTTATGACTGTATTCATAAGTCGTTGAAATAAAATTCACACGCAGAAATTGTATGAAAAGAGCCAAATATTAATAAACAATCGCCAGGTTTTGCCATTTCATTTGCAGCTTGATAAGCTAAAACAATTGTTTCATGAGTGTCTAATAGTAAAATATTTGCTTTTTGAAAAGTATCTATTAATAAAGTTAAAGAAGCGCCACGCACATGCTGAATAGGCGCAATATGCCAATGGGTAATCAATGACTTTATGGTCAAAATACTTGATAAAATATCTTTATCTGCCAACATTGAAAAAACGGCAACTATTTTTCCTGTTATCTGTCGTTTTAAAAATTCCACTAAATGAGCAACTGCCGCAGGATTATGTGAGACATCAAAAATATGTTTTATATTATTACGCATTTTGACTTGAATTCGACCTGGTAAGGCTACTTTTTTCAGTGCTTCTTTTATTTTATCAGGCATAACCGGCAATTTTTGCTGCATTAATTTAACAGTCATTAAAACAGTAGACATATTTTGTAAGGCTAATAACGGGTGCGGTAAAAATTCTAATCTATTTTCCGCACTCCACCAGTTCCAACAATCTATTTCTTGATTAAAATCAAAATGCAATCCTTGACAAAAAAGCGGAATATTATATTCATTAGCATAATTCAGCAAAGATAAAGGTGGATCAAAATCACCACAGACAGCCGGTTTATTCGAACGTAAAATACCTGCTTTTTCTAAAGCAATTTGTTCGCGGGAGTTTCCTAGCCATTCTTGATGATCAAGTGCAATAGTAGTAATAACACTTATATCGGCATCTATCACATTAACCGCATCAAATCGCCCCCCTAATCCTACTTCTAAAATCCAAACATCCAACTTAGCCTGCTGAAATATAAGAAATGCCGCTAAAGTTAAAAATTCAAATGGTGTAATAAAAATATCTTCTACTACTAAAAAATCAGTTAATATTTGAAAAGTATCGCATAACTTAGTATCACAGACGGCCTCTCCTTGCAGTCTAACTTGTTCGTTATAAGAAAATAAAAAAGGCGTTGAAAAAACACCGACGCGATAACCCGCTGCGATATAAATCGCCTCAAGACCGGCAACGGTTGAGCCTTTTCCATTGGTTCCAGCAACGGTAATAACAACAGATCGTGATTTTAATATATTTAATTTTACAAATGCCGCCTGAACACGTTCTAAACTCAAATCCATTGCAAC
>JABDDD010000036.1 GCA_013287765.1 Gammaproteobacteria bacterium
TGCAACGTCATGTTGCACAATTACTTTTTAAGTTCTATGCTTAGCTCTGCTTCGATTTCTTCAATGGTGGGCAAGCTATCCTTCAAATTATCTGGTAACGATTAGATTAGATTAGTTTAGTTTCCCATTCAGCTACAGTAATTGGACGTTTGGTGTCTCCTAATGCATACTCAACTAAGACTCTATGGATTTTAATTCTTATGCATAATTAAGGGGGAAGGTCTTAGGATTGAATTGCCTTAATATGCGATGATAATTATTTATTGGATTTTTAATTGAATATAATGGGCACAAATACAGCAAGGTCTTTAGGTATAATTTTTATGCCTAATTTCTCACATGTTGCATGTACATCTATATTTTCAAAATGACTGGTCACTAATACGCTATTTTTTTGAATATTACATTCATCGATTATTTTAATTCCAGTTTTATTAGACCCTAAAAATTCTAAATCAAATAAATATAAAAATGGGCCTGATTCCGTGGGGCAGTTTGAATGCCAATCAAGAAAATCGTTTGGTGTAGTAAAGTTGATAATAGAAATTTTTGGTTCAAGTTTTTTAAAGCGTTCGTTCCAGAGTTGATGAATTGTAACGTCATCATCTAATATAATTAAAATAGTATTATTTGCAATTTCAAATTTGGGATAAAACCATTTTGGAACTGAAGTATGAGGAAAAATAAGAGTTACTTCAGTTCCTTTATTTAATTCTGATGTTATTTTTAACTTCCCGTCAAATTCTTCCATTGTTTTTTTAGCGTGATATAGTCCTAAACCTGAGCCTGATGGTTTATTGTATGTCACACCATATTGCCCAAGTTGATCCAGAATAGAAGGCGAAATCCCTTTGCCATTATCTGAAATATTTAAGTGAGTAAGATTATTTTTATTATAAATTCTAAGCAAAACAGTACCTTTGCTTGGTAATGCTTCAATAGCGTTATTAATGATATTGGAAAGCATGCGTTTAAATTCTGATAATTTAATTTTAACAAATAAACCATAATTATCTGGGGTCAATTCAATTTCTATGTTGATTTTTGACGAAGAGCGAAATTGTAAGCGTTTTTCTGTAATCAGAGGATAAATAATAGCTGCTAATAATTGAGTGGAGATATCATTTATGCTGATATGCGTTCTACGCAAGTCTCGATTTTTTTCTACAATATCATTGGCAATATCCCTGATTCGATTTATTGCGTTGCGTACTAATATTTTAGATTGTTCTGTAACGGGTGTATCCTGCATCGTTAAGATATTTAAAGCAGCAAGCGGAGATCGAATGTCATGAGCGACTTGTGCTGCTAAGACTCCTAGAGCTCCTTTTGTTTCGGTCTCTGCAAGTTTAATTGATTGCTGTTTAATGACCATATCTCTCTGCTCTATGGTTAAACGCAATTTTTCTTGTAAATCTAACTTTGATTTTCTAAAATTAGAATTGATTATATAGACAATAATTGAAAAGATAATTAATGGTACAATGGTAGAAATGATGGTTTTATCCGCAAGATTGATTGAGTCTGCCCTACTTAAATTAATTCCAAAATATAAGATTGTAGAAGAGAAAAGTATTGAATAAAAAGTAATAGCAGTAATGGGCATTAAGGCAATTGCAAAGTATAATTGGAGCAACCCAAAAATATAGTCACTACTCAAGCCGCCGGTCGAGAGTGAAAAATAGGTACATAAGCCGGTTATATATAATCCTGCTGCCCATAAAGGGGTTTCATAAAATTTATTTTGTAATTTATACTTTGAAATATTCCAGGCAATCAAAATAAAGGGAAAATATCCAAGCCTAATTAAAAACCAGTCAAGATGAAATCCTACTTTTACTAAATCCTTAGAAAAAGAAATAAAAATAATAACTGTTGCTAAGTAAATAATAAATGGTGGAAATGTTTTGTTGAAATCAATTTGAAGGGTAGTTTTTTTAGTCATTAAATTCTTGTTTTCTTCGATCATCAGATTCATAATTTTCTACTATTTTATTATTTTTTTAATTGAAAGTATCAGTTTCACGTTTGATTAATTCAATATTGCTCGTATTATAAGGAAAATGACCATAATTAATTATCTTTAAGCGACTATTCTAGTTATTAATAGTATGAGTAGGAATAACTGACCATACAAAATTAGCATCATTCGCAAGCAAATTTGCAGGATATAAAAAACTATCCCACTTGATGGCTGGAATTTCCCAGTATTGTTTGTTTCCAAAAAATGGAATTACTTCCGCGCGCATTAAATGAGTAACTATTTCTTTTGAAGCACCATCTTCTTCTGCTAAGATTGCTAATTCTTGAAGTTTTTTCTTATTTCTAACTATGAAATTCTTCTTTTCTCCACTAAAATTGACTCCTGAGAAATCGCCTTCTTTATTTTCTAGAAAAAATGCTGTTATTTTATTTTCAAGAATATATTGTTGGAATTTTTCAAGCAAAACGCTATTGGCAAGATAATCAAACTCAGAAAAGTTATAAGCAGCTGCACTTAAGTCGGTAAAATATTTCCATTCTAGAGCATTAACTAAGGTATTTAAGTTATTTAATAAGCAGGGATCATCTTTGCGGATATAGGCATCAATTAAGCCGGCATTTAAGGCATCTATTCCGATTGAATAGTCTTGCTCTCCAGTGATTAAAATTTTCTTAAATGGATAATTTATAGTTTGGTTTAAAAAATCAATTCCCGTCATACTCGGCATATGATAATCAACTAAAATAACGCTGATGTCATTAACAAGTGGACTTGCAACTATCGAGCATAATTTTTTTGTTGGAATTTGAAAATTATGATACATAGCTAATTCTGAACTTTTTTCATTTGTTTCAAATAAATCAGACTGACTGAATATGGGATGATATTCTTTTAGCAAATAATTTAATAAATTATCCGGTGAAGTATAAGCTGAAAACACTTTGTTGTTCATTTTAAGCAATATGCTTTCACTAAAAATATTATCATCATCTAAAACAATTTTTCTTGTGGGATAAAAACAAATAGGAATCATTTTTTTCATATTTAATCCTAAGGCTTATTATTATTTATATTCAACAACATTTCTTGTATTTGATCCGTTGTCTTGAGAAGGTTTTTCATATTTAGAATAAATAAAGGTAAAATATCTGTAGGAACTTCTTCAGTTATTAGTTTAGCTAAAATAGCATTTTGATAGCCGTCTATCAAAATGGGTAAAATGTTTGTTAAAACGCTTGCTATTGTTTTAATTGAATTAACCTTGTTACCAATATCATTTAATTGAGCATGACCGAAATGATTCTTTATGCCCAGTGGCGATATACCTAGCAATTGTTCTAGGTTAATAGCAAAAAAATCAGCAATCGGTTTTATTGTTAAAATTTGCGGATTGTTTGTTACACCGGTCATCAAGCGAGAAATTACTGGCTGTGCAACGCCTGTTTTCCTGGCTAGCTCAGCAGATTTTATTCCTGTGCTAGTCATTAAGAAAGAAAGGACATCAGCTAAATTTTTCACAAGTAGTATACCTTGATATTTATTAATTGAGCATAATATATATGCATATTTGTATTGTCAATCTCTTTTTATTGATATTTATTTTATCAAAGAAAAAATATTAAAGTATTTGACAGGCTTTCGCCGCGCAAATATACTTTATCACATATTAAATATGCATTTATGCAATATTTCGAGCTATCGCATTCATTAAAAAGGAGTAGAAAACAATGAGCATCTCAGAGATTTTGTCTTACCGTTCCAATCCATGCAAAAATCATGTGCCTTTCGCGTCTTCCTATACCTCAATTTTAAAGTTTAATAACCATATCGAACGCAAAATAACGAAAGCTCTTTTATTAAGTCAGCTGCATCAGTTATTTTGCGAGCTTTTTTACAATAAAGTTCAATCAGAAAAAAATTCACCTACAATGGAGTACTATGCAGTGGACAATAAAATTATTCAATTTCTTATAGAAGGTATTATTAATAGTGGAGAATATACATTAGAAGGAATTGCTCATTATACAAGGATTCCTTTTGACGTTATTTTTGATGCTGCATGCGGTAATGCTCAATTATCAATTACACCTTGGGCTCGAGTGGCTGATCTGTATATGCAAGTCAATCCTGATGTGACACAGTTATTATTTAATAAATTAATAGAAATAAAAGATAAATGTCATTTTGCACTTTCGTTATTATTGAGTGAGTAATAAAGGAAGATTTTGGCTGGGTTATTTCTGAGCCTCGCCAAAATGGCTAAATGTTATATTTGATTTTATTTTAACTGCTTCTGCTAGCATAATTAGGTACCTAATTAGGTGCCTTAAAATAATTGGATTGAGGCGCATTCTATCGGACAATGATGGATGAAACAATATAGTAAGCTCATTATTTTAAAAGATTTTTACATTCTGTTGGATGTGAATGGATTAAAAATCTTCTGCCTCCTAAGGGCTTTATATCCAAAGGCGGTTACAGAACCGCCATTTTTCTACCACCTCTTAAGAAGAAAGAGTCGATATTTTCCCTCTTGAACCCTCATTCTCTGCTATTTTCTCATGCTCTCCCAGTAAATCAGGTGCTGAAAATACCTGCGGAAGCACGTTCTCTAGTAAAGATTGTTGCCACAATTTATTTTCCTTAGAAATATCCAAAACAGATGTTGATAATGGCTCGTTTTTTTTAACTTTAAATAAATGTCTATAATGACTAAAATATTTTGAGAATCTAAAATGCACCGCTGAGTCAGGCTCTTGGCTCTCTAGGTTCTTTTCTTGTGGCGTTGTTTGTTTTAAAATAGCCCATGTTTTTTCCGTTGCTGGGGAAGATACTTGATTACGATGCACTTGAACCGATCTTGGTTCTCTCTGCTTTAAAAAAAATGGTTGAGATGATTTCTTATCCAGATCAAGATTGACAGGGAAATATGCTTTTTCATGTGAGGCGGGAAGAATTTGAGAAAAATTCTCTTTATCTTTGTCTAATGAGATAAAGGCTGAATGTTCTTGAGGGCTTGTGTTTATATCTAATCCATCTTTATTCCTCTCTTCTGAACATTCATCCGCAAGCTCACCATCCTCTTCGCTTACATATGCTTCAATGTCCGTCCCTTCTATATCCTTAAATATATCAAGTTTCTGAACAACAAATATTTCCCCTATTGTTAAATCTATTCCTTTTGGGTTTTTTAAAAATTCCGTCAGCGTTCCATTTTGTGGTGTCTTAGGCATAATTACATTCCTCGCATAAAAGTGTTTAAAACTTACCATTTGACTTTAATATATAATTCTGATATTTGTCAATATATATTCACTAAAAAGATTATGATTCATTTTTGGAACACTTAAAGACTTTATGTTGGATAATTAATAAACTTAATAATAGAATTTTTGTACACGACAAAAAAAGTAGTGATTCAACCCTATTGATAAATAATTTGATAATCGTTATAGTCATTGATGTAAATAGCATAGCATTGAATAAAAATTAATCATAAACAAGATCTGAGTCACTACCGCAAACCTTTGCTTAATGCCTGCTTATTTGAGTTTATTACCCACTTCGCCTAGCTTGATAAAACTACTCTTTTCTGACCTCCATTAATAAAATTCGCCGGTTATCACTATGCAATATCTTAAATCGATAACCTTGTAATTTAGTCACTTCGCCTCGCTTAGGAAGATGTCCAAATGCTTGCGAAACAATGCCGCCAATCGTATCAAATTCATCATCACTAAACCGTGTATCAAAATATTGGTTAAATTCATTGATGGTCGTGGTCGCTTTAACGACATGAGAATTATCCGCGTGTTTACGAATAAAATCTTCTTCATCAACATCGTATTCATCTTCAATATCACCAACAATTTGCTCTAAAACATCTTCAATAGTGACTAAACCTGATACGTGACCGTATTCATCTAATACGATGGCCATATGATTGCGATTGACGCGAAATTCTCTTAACAAAATATCAAGCCGTTTACTTTGCGGCACAAATACAATAGCCCGTAAGTTATGTTTAATATTAAAAGGCTTTTTTTCTTTATTGAAACAATAAGCTAATAAATCTTTAGCTAATAAAATACCTATCACATCATCTGTATTTGGATCAATCACCGGAAAGCGTGAGTGACCTGAGTCAATCACTATCGGTAAAATAGTTTCAAGTGAACTATCTTCAGTGATAATCACCATTTGTGGCTTGGGTACCATGACATCGCGTACTTGCATTTCAGACACTTGTAAAACACTTTCGATCATTCGTAGCATTTCCGCACTTAAAATATCGCGCTCTTCTGCATCCCGCAATACTTCCATTAATTGCGCGCGATCCCGTGGTTCGCGAATTAACATATCACTTAATCGTTCAAACCAGGAACGTTTAGTTGTAGAGGAATCTTCGCTCATCGTTGCTCCATTTTAATTTAATTAATTTGATTATTGGTAGGGGTTAGGAAAACCTAACAAAGTTAAAATATGAATTTCTTTATCTTCCATGATCGCAGCGTCTGCTTCATTTTCATGATCATATCCTAATAAATGAAAAGTGCCATGAATCACCATGTGCGCCCAATGGGCTTTTTTCGTAATATTTTGTTCTAATGCTTCTTTGTTTACAACTTCTGCGCAAATCACCACATCGCCTAAAAATAATAGTTGATCTTGTAGATCAGGCGGGATGTCAAAAGGAAAAGATAATACATTCGTCGGCTTATTTTTATGACGATAGCGAGTATTAAGATCAGTTATTTCGATGGAATCAACAATCTTAATCGCCAATTCAGCAGAAGATTTTTCGTGAGTCAACACAGCCTTTGCCCATTTTTTTAATAAGATAACATTGGGCATGTCAATTTTAGGTAAATCGCAATGAATGAAAATCTGTTGCATAATTTTAAATTATTTTTCCGGATTGGATTTATTATGATGATTCTCGTAAGCTTCAACAATGCTTTGCACGAGAGGATGACGAACCACATCAGATGGCTGAAATCGGGTAAAACTAATGCCTTTTACATCTTTTAATACTTCAATCGATTGAGTTAATCCAGAATCACGTTTATTACTTAAATCAATTTGAGTTAAATCACCTGTGATCACAGCTTTTGAATTAAAACCAAGCCGTGTTAAAAACATTTTCATTTGTTCTGTTTTAGTATTTTGGGCTTCATCTAAAATAATAAACGAATCATTTAATGAACGGCCACGCATATAAGCAAGTGGCACAAGCTCAATAACATTGCGTTCAATTAATTGGTTAACTTGATCAAATCCCAGCATTTCATATAAAGCATCGTATAAAGGACGTAAATAAGGATTAATCTTTTCTGCTAAATCGCCCGGTAAAAATCCTAGTTTTTCCCCCGCCTCAACGATAGGACGCACTAAAACAATGCGACTAATCCGCTCAGTTTCTAAGGCATGAACAGCACAGGCAACGGCTAAATAAGTTTTGCCTGTTCCTGCAGGTCCAATACAAAAGTTGATATCGTGATGAGCAATATTTTTAATGTATTGTATTTGGTTTTCACCGCGTGCAGTAATTACACCATGTTTGATACGTATTTCCATCGTTTGTTCCTGGGAGGACGTCGTATTTTTTTTAGCTAATTGCATTAAATGTAAATGAATTTGATAAGGGGCTAGATTTAAATTTTTCTGTGAAGTTTGATGATAAAGATCAGTTAAAACACGACACGCTTGTTGAACTGCTTTTGCATCGCCGCTGACTGAAAAAGTAAAACCACGTTGTTTAATATTGACCTCAAGCCTATCCTCGATCAGGTGTAAATGCTCATCACACCTACCGCAAAGATTAAGCAAATTTTTATTATTTTCTGGGCTAAGTACTACAACTTGTGAATGTCGGGTCGTTTCCAAAGCAGGTCAGGTCTCCTCATTAAGTTCTTATTTTTAGTATAACCGAAAAAAACAGCTTGTGCTTTTTTTTTATTTATTAAGAACACATTTTAATTAAATTATTTTATTAAGTTATCCACAGTTTCTGTGGATAACATTGTGACTAAGTCTCTAAGAACCTGGGGGAACAGGGGGGATAAGAAAAACGTAGAGTTAAACTATTGCTAAAATAATATAATATAATCAAATAGTTATTTAAAAACAGTTTTTCTATTTCCAAAAATATTTAAAATTCGTTTAAAAAAATACAGCTGTAGTGGACTGTGTAAAAAGTCAAAATGAAAATATCAAGGTTTTGGTCATCCATTTAAAGTTGTGCACAGTCTATAAAATACTTTTAAGAGCGCAAGCAAAGCTATTTTGCATATTTTTTGTAAGCAGGTATGATACCCGTCTCATAAATATTAATCATCTTCATAAAGGAGGTTAAAATGGGTTTTTATAGCACAAGTGAAATTCGTGGGGGGATGAAAATCATTGTAGATGGTGATCCTTGCACTATTTTAGAGAATGAATTTGTTAAACCTGGAAAAGGCCAAGCTTTTAACCGTATTAAATATCGCAATTTAAAAACAGGCCGAGTCGTTGAGCGCACTTACAAGTCAGGTGATAATTTAGAAGCAGCTGATGTGGCAGAGGTAGAAGCACAATATCTTTATCATGATGGTGATCACTGGCATTTTATGGCAACTGACACTTATGAACAGTATATGATGAATGAGGCACAAGTGGCTGATGTGAAAATTTGGCTTAAAGAACAAGCCGATTGTATGCTAACGCTTTGGAATGGAGCACCTCTGGGTGTAACACCGCCCAATTTTGTTATTTTAAAGATTATAGAAACCGATCCAGGTGTCAGAGGAGATACCTCTGGCGGCGGCGGCAAGCCCGCTAAACTTGAAACAGGTGCGGTGGTACGAGTTCCCTTATTTGTGCAACAAGAAGAATTAATCAAAGTCGATACCCGTACCGGGAGTTATGTTTCACGAGCAAAAGAATAATGCATAGCTGGCAACCAACAGCTACGATTGAGACTTTAAGAGCACGTGCAGGCATTTTAAAAAAAATTCATGATTTTTTTTATGAACGCGGGGTTTTGCAAGTTGAAACACCGCTTTTATCGCACGCAACGGTGAGCGACCCATATATTGATAGCATGGAAGTTTATTTTAAAAAAATAGGATCATTGCAAGAAACTATTTGTTATTTGCAAACATCGCCAGAATATGCGATGAAGCGATTACTTGCAGCAGAAAGTGGTGCTATTTATCAAGTAACAAAATCATTCCGCCAAGGAGAAGTGGGGCAATTACACAATCCAGAATTTACGATGTTAGAATGGTATCGCTTGGATTACGATCATCATCAATTAATGGATGAGATGGCTGAGTTGTTATGCTTAATATTTAATATAAATTCTATCGATCGGATGAGTTATCGTCATATATTTTTAAAATATTTAAATACCGATCCACTCATATCAGATTGTAGAGAATTGATAAACTGCGCTAAAGAAAATAATCTGCAGTTAAATACATATGATAGCCAGAAAGAAGAAAATAATAAAAATTTTTGGTTAGATGTATTATTTTCTCATTGTATTGAACCGCAATTAGGCTTAGAAAAACCGATTTTTATCTTTGATTTTCCAGCCGCAAAAGCAGCGCTTGCTAAAATTCGTGATGAGACACCACCCGTTGCTTCTCGATTTGAGGTTTATTTTAAAGGCATTGAACTTGCAAATGGATTTCATGAATTACAAGATGCAAAAGAGCAATTAAGACGTTTTGAAAATGACTTAATGTTAAGAAAGCAATATCAGTTACGAAAAGTACCTATTGACCAGCATCTTATTGCAGCCTTAACAAAAGGCTTGCCGGATTGCGCAGGGGTTGCCTTAGGAATTGACCGGTTAGTATTATTAGCTTTGGGAAAAAAATCGATTAAAGAGGTGATTAGCTTTTCATTTGAGGTTGCGTGATAGGCTAAATCTTTTTCTTGCGCCTTTGGTCAACGTCCAGTTTAAATTAAGGGTTTACCACAAGTGAAGATTTGCCACTCAAAAATGAAGTAAAAGCTTTTCACAAAGTGGAAGGTTTTTTATAATAATGGTCATAGATATATAATCATTTATATATTAAATGTTTATATATCTATATTCATTTGTGCTATAATATAGATATATATTTATAGGTAAAATATTTATGAAAAGTCAACAACTTAAATTAAAACAATTAGATAGGCAAATTGAGGACTGGGAAGCTATTAAACAAAAATATAAGCATCCCCCGAGATCAGGCTGGATTAAAACTTTAAGAAAGGCATTTGGGATGACTGCTGAGCAGCTTGGCTTGCGGCTAGGTGTCACACGCGGTCGTATTGTGCAGCTTGAAAAAGCAGAAATAGAAGATGCCATCACCTTACGAACTTTAAAAAAAGCAGCTACCGCAATGGATTGCGAGTTAATCTATGCCATTGTTCCTAAAAAATATTTTCATAAAAACCCACTTGAAAATATTATTCAAATGAAAGCTAAAAAAATTGCAAAAAAAATGGTACGTGGGGTCAGTCATTCAATGTCTTTAGAAAATCAATCCATTGATAAAAAGCAAGAGGAAGAACAAATAAAAGAACTCACGCAAAAATTACTCGAAGGTTCTCACAAAAAACTATGGCAGAATAAATAATGCATTTTGAATATCCATTTGGCGCGACGCCGCTTAATCCAGATGAAATAGAAGGTTTAATTCCCGATCATATTTCAACACAAAATGAATTAAATGAATTTGAACAAAATAATATTCTTCAAGCTGAAAGTTGGATATTTTCTAAAAATTATTCTTATCTTAAGGTTTTAACAATAGATTTCATAAAAAAATTACATTATAAAATGTTTAATGAAACTTGGAAATGGGCTGGCAAATTTAGACAATCAGAAAAAAATATTGGTGTAGAGCGCAGATAAAGGTTATTATGAATTGCTTGCACATTTTGTACGTTCATAGGAACCTGGTAAACATTTTCTTTTGACCGCGCCTTTGGTCAAAATAATATAATTCAGGCAAATCATCATAAATACCCTTCAATTGCCCATAAAATCTTTTTATATTATTTTGTGTAGTAGCAGATGGATAAGCTGCATAATTAATTATTTCATCAAGAATGATATACATTAAATACTCCTCGCGCGAAACGCTATTAATGGTATAAATATTAAGAAGATTACGTTTACTTTTTGAATTAGGGTTTGCGTCTGCCTTAGGTGCTAGTAATTTTGTTTTAATAAGTTTTCCCTGAATTTCTTTAATTTTTTCTATGCCAGGCTGATGGTTTAATAAGTCAATAACTTCTAAAATCAACTCATGACGTTTATTTTTTTCTGATTTTTTTTTGAAAAAAGTTGCAACAGTATGAGTCTTTTTAAGGTCAGGTAAGATAGTATCTCGCGAGCAATTCGATACGGTTTTTTTAAGAAGTTCTTCCTGTTTTTTAGCATTGACTGCTAATCGCTCATTTTTTATAATATGTTTTTTTAAAAGTTTTCTTTTTTCTATAAAATGTGATAGTAGAAATTTATGATAAAAAGGCTTATCGCTTAAAAAAGATTGCGCGGCTTTTAATCCATCATCACTTAATAAATACACAAGTGTTTTTAATTCTTCTGCCACTTCAGGGTAAATTGTTAAATGGTAGTTTTTATTAGGTTTTAACATGGGAGACAAGCTGGCTAATTTTTCTGAAGCATATGAAACGACAGCTTCAAATCTTTTTTGTTCAAGAGGTTGAATAGCTTTTAGGATGTCGTCACAAGAAAAATTAGGAGTAGGTGCTCTTGCTATAGTATCTTGAAAAAATTTATCAATGGCTATTGTATTGAGCTGTAAAATTTTTTCTACACTGAAGCTTTCAAAAAATTTAATAACTTTATTAAGGTTACATATAACATTTTCTTCATCAGGCGTTTTTAGGTTACGAGGATTAATATTTTTAAGTTTAAACTTAATTAATTCTATTATATGATTATAATCTTCAAGGGGATTATCACTTTTTTTAAATGGAGTTTTTCCTATTAATCTAAAAATAGCGGATAGATTGCTATATTCATTTTTTACAGGAATTGAACTATTTCTCGCAATAATTTGTTGAACTTCGATATAATTCTTACCAAATAATTTAAGTAAAAATTGAATTTCTGTAATCTTCT
>JABDDD010000037.1 GCA_013287765.1 Gammaproteobacteria bacterium
TTGTGTCTGAGCTAAAACATAAGTTCGCGGCAAAATTAAGGGGAGAAACTAATGGCAGCGTTAACTAAAGCGGATATTGCAAATCATCTTTTTGAAGATATTGGTGTGACCAAACGTGAAGCGAAAGAAATGGTTGAATTATTCTTTGAAGAAGTTGTGAGTTCGCTTGCGAATGGACAACAAGTTAAAATATCAGGATTTGGTAATTTTGAATTAAATGATAAAAAAGAGCGTCCTGGCAGAAATCCAAAAACAGGCGAAATGATTCCTGTTTCTGCACGGAGAGTCGTCACGTTCCGCAGTGGTCAAAAATTGCGGGCAAGAGTTGAAGTGTATTCAGGAAAAGACACTCATGACAGCCATCACAGTGAGTCAGATACGGAATAGTAAGCGTAAGCAACTAAACGGCGAAAATTTGCCGCCTATTCCCGATAAGCGATATTTTACTATCGGTGAAGTTGGGTTATTATGCGGCGTTAAGCCGCATGTATTACGGTACTGGGAGCAAGAATTTCCAAGATTGCGCCCTGGTAAAAGGCGAGGTAATCGACGATATTATCAACATAAAGATATTGTCATGGCTCGTCAAATACGTAAATTATTATATGAAGATGGGTTTACAATAGAAGGCGCACGCGCTAAATTAACAGCCGATGCTCATGCGGTAGCAGTTGCGACAACTATTCAAGATGACGCTGATAGTATGCTAAAAAAAGTAATTATGGAGCTTGAGAACCTTTTGCAAAAATTGCAATTAGAAGAAACTGTATTGTAATTATTATAAAAAAGACGGGGCGTAGCGCAGTCTGGTAGCGTACTTGCATGGGGTGCAAGTGGTCGCCGGTTCAAATCCGGCCGTCCCGATCAAATAATACATTCGATTTATTATCTATTAGATTAAGAATACTAAATTTTAAAATTATCGAGAGATTAAAGTTAAGATTTTAAGTTTAAGTTAGTTTAAGTAACAAGGAAAAACTTCATGGAAAAAGTATGGTTAAAGAGTTACCCACCTGGGGTGCCTGCTGAAATTAATGCTGATGCTTGCGAATCAATAGTAGACATGTTTGAGCAAAGTATTGCGCTCTATAGTAAAAGTCCTGCTTTTTATAATTTAGGTGTAACAATTACTTATCAGCAATTAGATCATTACTCTAAAGCATTTGCTAATTATTTATTAAAAGTACTGCATTTAATCAAGGGTGATCGAGTCGCGTTAATGATGCCAAATATTTTGCAATATCCTGTTGCCATGTTGGGTGTGTTGCGTGCAGGATTAATTGTCGTCAATGTGAATCCTTTATATACGGTGCCTGAATTAGTTGAACAAATTAATCATGCGGGTGTTGAAACGATTGTTGTGATGGATAATTTTGCTGGGATTGTGCAAACGGCTTTACCTCAAACTTCAATCAAAAATGTTATCTTAACTCAAATTGGCGATTTATTCCCGCGGCCACGTGCTTTATTGATTCATTTTTATCTTAAATATATCAAGAAAAAAATCCCTGCTTTACAAATGCCTACGTTGTCTTTTAGAAAAGCCATTAGCCAAGGGGAAGCTTTTTCATTTGAAAAAGTATTGGTCAACCGAAATGATATTGCTTTTTTACAATTTACCGGTGGGACCACAGGGATTGCCAAAGGGGCGATTTTAACGCATAGAAATCTTATTGCGAATATTATGCAAATTGAAGCTTGGTTTTCTAATATTCTGCAGTTACAAAGTGAAATTGCCATCACTGCTTTGCCGCTTTATCATATTTTTTCTTTATCTGCTAATTGTTTATTTATTGCAAAAATTGGCGGTTTAAGCGTGCTCATCACTAATCCTCGTGATATCCCAGGATTAGTAAAAGAAATGCGTCAGTTTAAATTTACGATGGTCACAGCTGTTAATACTTTATTTAATGGATTGCTTAATTATCCGCAATTTTCTGCGCTTAATTTTAATCAAATGAAAGTTAGTTTAGGTGGCGGAATGTCAGTACAAAGAGCCGTTGCTGAAAAATGGCAAGAAGTCACAGGAAAGCCTATTTTAGAAGCGTATGGTCTAACAGAAACTTCTCCTTGCGTCACAATCAATTTGCCAGATCTAAAAGCGTATAATGGCACGGTTGGTTTGCCGGTTCCTTCGACCGATGTGATTATTTTAGATGATGATGGCAAAGCGCTTGATTTTAATCAACCAGGCGAGCTGGGTGTTAAAGGGCCACAAGTCATGCAAGGGTATTGGAACCATGTGGATGAAACTAAAAAAGTATTTAATAAAGACGGTTGGTTGCTAACCGGTGATATTGCATCTATTGATCCGCAAGGGTTTGTGCGAATTTTAGAACGCAAAAAAGACATGATTATTGTCTCTGGATTTAATGTTTATCCAAATGAAATTGAAGATGTCTTAGTGCATATGCCTGGCATTCGTGAGGCGGCCGTGGTGGGGGTGGCGAATGGTCCTGCTGGGGAGGCGGTTAAGGCTTTTATAGTAAAAGACCATCAGCATGCTGAATTAACTGCAGAAGAAGTTATTAAATTTTGCCGAAATAATTTAACTGGTTATAAAATTCCAAAATATATTGAATTTTGTCCAGAATTACCTAAATCTTATGTGGGTAAAATTTTAAGGCGAGCATTGAAATAATATGGGATTTTTGCTGGGAAATTATGGTATACTGATCACCCTTGAAAGTACCTAAAACCCATTAGAAATTGGTCGCGCAGATACCTATGGATAATCCATTTGCTAAAGAAATACAGAAAATCAGTGTTGAAGCTGAGCTAAAACAGTCTTATCTTGATTACGCCATGAGCGTTATTGTTGGTCGTGCTCTGCCAGATGTTCGTGATGGATTAAAACCTGTTCATCGACGGGTTTTATTTGCTATGCATGAGCTCAATAATTTTTGGAATAAACCCTATAAAAAATCCGCGCGCGTGGTCGGGGATGTGATTGGTAAATATCATCCGCATGGAGAAACTGCGGTCTATGACACCATTGTGCGTATGGCACAATCTTTTTCCATGCGATATATGCTAATTGACGGCCAAGGAAACTTTGGTTCTGTTGATGGTGATTCCCCTGCTGCGATGCGTTACACAGAAGTGCGCATGTCAAAATTTGGTCATTCTTTATTAGCTGATCTTGAAAAAGACACAGTGAATTTCGTGCCAAATTATGATGAAACAGAACAATATCCAACTGTTTTGCCGACGGTTATTCCGCATTTATTAGTCAATGGTTCATCAGGTATTGCAGTTGGTATGGCGACGAATATCCCACCGCATAACTTAACAGAAGTGATTAATGCCTGTCTTGCGACGATTGCTAAACCGCAACTGACTATTGAAGAGATTATGCAAATCATTCCAGGTCCTGATTTTCCAACGGCTGGGATTATTTTAGGCCGTGCAGGTATTCTAGAGGCTTTTCGTACAGGTCGCGGCCGTGTAGTGGTTCGTGCTAGAACGCATATCGAAACAGATGAAAAGTCAGGCAAAGAAAAAATCATTGTCACAGAGCTGCCTTTCCAAGTGAATAAAGCGCGTTTGATTGAGCGGATTGCAGAATTAGTAAAAGAAAAAAAATTAGAAGGCATTGTCGCTTTACGTGATGAATCGGATAAGCAAGGTATGCATATCATGATTGAATTGCGCCGTGGTGAAAATGCAGAAGTTGTTTTAAACAATTTATTTGTACATACCCAATTACAGTCAGTTTTTGGAATTAATACCGTTGCTTTAGTGGACGGTCAGCCCAGAGTGCTTAATATTAAGCAGCTGATTGATGCTTTTTTAAAGCACCGTCGTGAAGTAGTGACTCGGCGTAGTGAATTTGACTTTCGAAAAGCGAATGAACGTGCACATCTTCTAGAAGGTTTAGCCGTTGCTCTTACTAATATTGATGAAATGATTGCTTTAATTAAAAGTGCAAGGGATCCTCAAGATGCCAAAGCTAAAATAATGGATCGCGCTTGGCAACCGACTTCAGTGATTACTATTTTAACACGCGCAACATTGCATCAAACACATGGTTTAAATGAAAAAGGGTATTATCTTTCTGTAGAGCAGGCTCAATCGATTCTTGATATGCGTTTACATCGTTTAACCGGATTAGAGCAAGATAAAATTATCGCTGAACATAAAGATTTGCAATTATTGATGACTGATTTAAATGATATTCTTAAAAATCCCACGCGTTTGATGCAAGTGATTCATGATGAATTAGTCGCTATTCGCGATCAATTTGGTGATGCGCGTCGCACAGAAATTATTGATAGTGAAGGTGATTTTTGCTACGAAGATTTAGTGCCTGATGATGTGGTGGTTACAACTTTATCGCATGAAGGCTATATTAAATCGCAACCGATTGATAGCTATCAAGCGCAACATCGAGGCGGCAAAGGAAAATCAGCAACCAATGTTAAAGAAGAAGATTTTGTTGAACAAGTCTTAGTTGCCACCATGCATGATACTATTCTTTGTTTTTCTAATCGTGGAAAAGTTTATTGGCTAAAAGTCTATCAATTACCGCAAGCAAGCCGCAATTCTCGTGGTAAACCTATTATTAATTTATTACCTTTAGTGCAAGGTGAAAAGATCAGCGCTATTTTACCCATACGTGAATATTTTGATGATCATTATATTTTTATGGCAACCGAGCAAGGCACTGTCAAAAAAGTCGCTTTAAATGAATTTTCTCGCCCTCGTGCATCAGGCATTATTGCCTTAGAGTTATCAGAAAATGATCGTTTAATTGGAGCAGATATTACCCATGGCGAACAAGAAGTCATGTTATTTACCAACCAAGGTAAAGTGATTTGTTTTAAAGAAGATGAAGTGCGCGCAATGGGCAGGACAGCCCGTGGAGTTCGCGGTGTTAAACTAGCGCCTGGGCAAAAAATGATCTCATTAGTGGTTGTAGCAAAAGAAGGTGATATTCTAACTGTCACTGAAAATGGCTATGGCAAGCGCACCGCTGTTTCTGAATATCGCATTACTGGCAGAGGCGGGCAGGGTGTTATTTCTATTCAGGTGAGTGAACGTAATGGCCAGGTGGTGGGTGCAAAACAAGTTAAAACCGATGATGAAGTGATGTTAATTAGCAGTAAAGGCACGTTAGTTCGTATGCGCATATCAGAAATTTCTTTAATTGGGCGTAATACGCAAGGGGTGCGTTTAATTAATCTATCAGAAGGTGAATTATTAGTCGGCGTTGAAAAAGTGGCAACTTTGAACGGAGAAAGTAGTGAAAAGCAAGAAGAACCAGAACTACCCAGTCATAACGATTGATGGTGCAAGCGGCACTGGCAAAGGTGTTGTGACACATCGTATTGCTAAAGAACTTAACTGGAATTTATTAGATAGCGGTGCTTTATACCGAGTACTTGCTTTAGCTGCTGAAAAATATCATATTTCTTTAGACAATGCGCCGGCCTTGACCAAGGCTGCCGATCAGTTAGATGTTCAATTTATTACAAATGAATTGGGTATCCCGCCGCGTATTATTTTAGAGCGGGAAGATGTGACTGATATTATTCGCAGTGAACAAATAGGCAATGCTGCCTCAAAAGTAGGTGCTTTACCAGCGGTACGTGAGGCACTTCTTGATAGGCAACGTGCATTTTTACAATATCCGGGGTTAGTGACTGACGGCCGCGATATGGGTACAGTGATTTTTCCAGAAGCAAATCTGAAAGTTTTCTTAATCGCATCGCCCAACATACGGGCTGAACGACGTTATAATCAGTTGAAGGCAATAGGTATTCATGTTAACCTAGACGCCCTTGTGAGCGAGCTTAGCGAGCGCGATAAACGTGATAGCGAACGCCTTCATGCTCCTCTCAAGCCAGCAGCGAATGCTCTTTGTATTGATACTGATTTTCTGACTATTCAAGAAGTAGTGAATCAAATCATGACAGAAGCCAAGAAATTTTTATAATTTCTAATGTAAAGCTGTGTTGGTGCAATTAATAAAATTAGTTGTGAATATTAATTAACAAGTGTTTAGGGTATACCCAGGAAAAAGTATGATCGAGAGATTTGCAGATTTATTTGAAGAGAGCCTTCATGAAACCCCGATGGTTTCTGGTGCCATCATCTCCGCAATTGTTATTGAGATTAAATCAGAATATGTCGTCGTCAGCGCCGGTTTAAAATCCGAGTCCACCATTCCTATTGAACAATTCAAAAATGATCAAGGTCAGGTGGAAGTAAAAGTAGGCGATGAAGTAAAAGTTGCATTAGATGCAGTGGAAGATGGTTTTGGTGCGACGCGTTTATCTCGTGAAAGAGCAAAACGTTTAGAATCTTGGGGTGTGCTTGAAAAAGCTTATCAAAATAAAGAAACCGTACGCGGTGTGATTCAAGGCCGTGTCAAAGGTGGATTTACCGTTGAAATTAATAAAATTCGTGCTTTTTTACCGGGTTCATTAGTTGATGTCAAGCCTGTGCGAGATCCTGAAGCACTTGAAGGAAAAGAATTTGATTTTAAAGTTATCAAAATTGATGCGAAACGTAATAATATCGTGGTATCACGTCGTTCTGCTATGGAAGCTGAAAATAGCGTAGAACGCGAAGCTTTACTTGAGAACCTACATGAAGGTGATGAAGTCAAAGGTATTGTGAAAAACTTAACAGATTACGGTGCATTTATTGATTTAGGCGGCATTGATGGCTTGTTGCATATCACCGATATGTCTTGGAAACGTATTAAACATCCTAGCGAAATTTTAACGATTGGTGATGAAATTAAAGTTAAAATCTTAAAATTCGATCGAGACAATGCGCGTGTTTCCTTAGGGTTAAAACAATTAGGCGATGATCCTTGGGCTGATATTACCAATCGTTATCCCATCGGCAAACGCTTGCAAGGACGTGTGACGAATATTACAGATTATGGTTGTTTTGTTGAAATTGAAGAAGGCATTGAAGGTTTAGTTCACGTGTCTGAAATGGATTGGACTAATAAAAATGTCAACCCAAATAAAGTGGTGCATTTAAGCCAAGAAGTTGAAGTGATTGTATTAGATATTGATGGTGAAAGACGTCGTATTTCCCTAGGTCTAAAACAATGTACTGCTAATCCATGGGAAGAGTTTGCGGCGAAACATCAAAAAGGTGACAAAATCAGTGGAAAAATTAAATCTATTACAGATTTTGGTATTTTCATTGGGTTAGAAGGTGGCATCGATGGTTTGATTCACTTATCTGATATTTCTTGGAATGAAGCAACAGCAGAAGAAGCGATTCGCACGAAATATCAAAAAGGGGACGAGCTTTCTACTGTTATTTTAGCAATTGATGCAGAACGCGAACGTATTTCTCTTGGCTTAAAACAGTTAAGTGATGACCCTATTGCGAATTACTTGAATGAACATGAAAAAGGTAGCATTGTTCCAGGAAAAGTAACAGAAGTAGATGCAAAAGCGGCAGTG
The DNA here is from genome assembly GCA_013287765.1 of Gammaproteobacteria bacterium. Classification (GTDB taxonomy): domain Bacteria; phylum Pseudomonadota; class Gammaproteobacteria; order DSM-16500; family DSM-16500; genus JABDDD01. Next base: position 7,434 of record JABDDD010000037.1, read on the forward strand.
ATTGAATTAGCAGAGGGTGTATTTGGTACCTTGCGTGCGTCTGAGATTGCAGCGGAAAAAGTGGATGATGCGCGTACTCGATTAGCTGTTGGTGATGAAATTGAAGCAAAAATCATTGGAACAGATCGCAAAACCCATATGATTACGCTTTCTATTAAGGCAAAAGAAGGTAGCACTACTCCGCCAAAGAAAACAACGCGTAGTACCAGTACTAAGAAAAAAGATAAATCAACTGATGATGAAGGACCGTTAAAATCCACGTTAGGTGATTTATTAAAAGCTAAGATGAACCAGGAAAGTGAATAGAGAGGTAGGGTGGGCAAAGCTTCGCGTGCCCACCATCCCAACTTTTTTATCTTTATTGCAAAGAAAAACCTAGATGCCAGCTTTCGCTGGCATAATGGGTACTACAACAAATATTTCTATATCTAAAGTAAAGACAGGAGTCAAAGAATGCGTATTATTACTTATATTTTATTATTACTAATTATTATATTAGGCATTACTTTTGCATTATTAAATCATTCGCCTGTTACTTTTAATTATTATTTAGGACAGCTTGTATTACCTTTATCAATGTTATTGATTATTTCTTTTGCTTTCGGTTCGTTATTAGGTTTATTAGTCAGTTTATGGATTTATATTAAATTAAAAATTAGCAACTTTCGCCTACATAAACATCTCAAAGTGGCTGAAAAAGAAATTGAAAATCTACGTGCCATTCCGTTACAGGATAGGCATTAATGAGCAGTGGTTGGTGGATATTAATTTTTGCAGCTTTAGTTAGTTCTTGGTTGCTTGGTTATTTTACTCGAGAAAAAAAAAGTTTAGCGCAAAAATTTAATATTCCCCGTGATTATTTAGTTGGTTTGAATTTTTTATTAAACGAAGAAACTGATAAAGCGGTTGATGTATTTATCAAAATGTTAGAAGTAGATAGTAATACGGTTGAAACACATCTTGCGGTTGGTAAGTTATTTAGGCGAAAAGGAGAAGTAGATCGCGCCATTCGCATTCATCAAAATTTAATTGCTCGTCCGCAATTAGATAAACTATATCGCGAACAATCTTTATTTGAATTAGGCCAAGATTATTTAAGTGCGGGTGTATTAGATCGTGCTGAACGGATTTTTTTAGAAATTTTAGGTGTAAAAGAATATTCAGAGCCTGCTTTAACTGCTTTATTAGATATTTACCAACAAGAAAAAGACTGGAAAAAAGCAATTATAATTGCACAAAAGCTTGCAGTTGCGACACAAAAAAATATGCAGCCTATTATAGCGCATTATTATTGTGAATTAGCAGAACTTAGTTTTGCCAAAGGGAAAATTGAAAAAGGGATGTCTTATCTTAAAGAAGCGCACGATATTGATCATGCTTGTGTACGAGCGAGTTTATTACAAGCGAAAAGTGATATCAAACAAGGCGAGTATCAATTAGCTTTACGCAGTTTAAAACGGGTGAAAGATCAAAATCCCGAATATCTTTCAGAGGCAATTGAACTATTAGCGACTTGTTATGAAGCTTTGCATGAAGAAGAAAAATTAGTAAAGTATTTAATGCAAATTTTAGAAGATTATCCGCGGATTCCTGTGGTATTAATTTTATCTGAGCGCATTCGTCGTTGGAAAGGGGATAAAGTAGCAGCCAATTTTGTAGCAGATTACGTACGCCGTTATCCTTCGATTCGTGGTTTAGATTTATTTATTAATTTATATTTATGCAGTCTGGAAGAAGGTCGTGCGCGAGATGATTTAATGATCGTTAAAAATTTAACTAAAAAATTACTCGATCATAAGCCAGATTATCAGTGTGTTTCCTGTGGTTTTCCTGGAAAATCTATGCATTGGCAATGTCCGGGTTGCAAGCAATGGAATTCCATTAAACCTGCGCATGTGCTTTTTTCGAGTGTTGATTAATTTAATTTAAAAATTAAAGTATTATGCAACTTTTACATTTTTTGACTGGCTTTTCTTGATCTTTAAGAGCTGCTTTTTTAGTTTTAGGATATAAATAGCTTATATCAGCAGAAGGCATTAACATAGCAATACGTTTTGTTAGTCTTTGTTTCATGCTGTGATTAAGAGGGGTAATATAATTTCCTTCTACTTCAGTAAAATTTTTCAAATCTGGAAACATCGTTGAACTTTTTCCTGTTTTAGAAGAATATAAGCCCTCTTTATTGTTACAAGCATAATAAAAATTTGAATTTTCTTTGATAATCATAAATCTGTGGCCTATTGTCTCTTCGATATTTACTCCGCTTATTAAATATAAACCGTCAGGCTCTGTCATTAATTTTTTTATTAAAATTTCTTTGTTAATGATGTCGTTGTCAAAACTAATTGCAGGTTTTTTGTCATAAACAGGCATCCATTCGACAAAATCGTTGTTGTTTGTACTTAAGAATCGTGTTTTCTCGGTAAGGTTACCTTGTGTCATTAAACGAATAAAAAGTAAAAAATCAATTTTAACTGCACAAAAATTTAATGCAGCAAGAGTTGCAAAATGCCCACAACATGCTTCATTAGACAATCCTAATAATCCTTTTGCAACAACATAAGGCAGATCGCCGCCATCTTGCAAGCAGTTAAATGCATGTACAATAGATTGAGCATTAGATGTGTTTAGCATCTCTTGAATGTTATTTAAAAGTTTTAACTCAAATGCTATTTTGTCAGTCGTTGATTGTTTTTTTAATTCAGATAATTGAGTTGTTATCAGTGTTTTTAACGAGTCTATTGTATACATAATAATCTTCTGCTTTATTTAGGATTAGATATTATATAGAGCAAATATTAAGCGCCTCTTAAGTCAATATTAAAAACCCTAAAGAAACAGTTAATAATGCCTTAAGATATAGTGTTTATACTATATTCATGTTTGTGATTCCCTCTGATGAGGATGAAGGAAATATAGGAGATTATTAATATGATTATTAAATTTAAACAAAACGCAAAGAGATTAAATGATTTGTTAAAAAAATATAAAAAGCAGCTACAAGAAAAAGAATCGACCAAAAAAGAATTAGTAGAAATTTTCTTAAAAGAATGCCGTGAGGCAAGGAATGATAAAAAATTAATATGAAGTGATAAGTTTGCTATAATCAGCAAAAATAGGACTTTATGATCTAATGAGTATTAATCGCCAAGTTTCAATCGCTCCAATGTTGGAGTGTACCGATCGTCATGATCGGTTTTTTTTGCGCTTAATTTCTGCGAATGTATTGCTCTATACTGAAATGTTAACGACGAAGGCATTAATTCATGGAGACTATGAGCGGTTATTAGCTTTTCATTCTTTAGAGCATCCGCTTGCTTTGCAATTAGGCGGCAGTATTCCCGAAGAATTGGCCACTTGTGCTCAATTAGGAGAAGCATGTGGCTATGATGAGATTAATTTAAATGTGGGATGTCCAAGTCCCCGTGTGCAATCAGGTCAATTTGGTGCTTGTTTAATGCTACAACCAGAGTTAGTAGCAGATTGTGTATCAGCCATGGTTGAAAAAGTGAAAATTCCTGTCACTATTAAATGTCGAATAGGGGTTGATGATCAGGATAGCTATGCTTCATTAAGCATTTTTATTGATAAAATAGCGGCGAGGGGGTGTGATGTTTTTATTATTCATGCTCGTAAAGCTTGGCTAAAAGGTTTAAGTCCTAAGCAAAACCGAGAAATTCCGCCATTGCGATATGACATTGTGCAACAAATCAAAAAAGATTTTCCGCATTTAACTATTATTCTAAATGGTGGTTTAAAGACTCTTGCAGAGATTGATCATCAATTACCTTGGGTAGATGGTGTGATGATTGGGCGTGAGGCTTATACAAATCCTTATTTTTTAGCAGAAATTGAAAAAAAATATTTTTCGCATTTATCTCTTCCACGTGAAAAGATTATTGAAAATTTTATTCCGTATATAGAGTTACAGCTAAAAAATAATATTAAGCTTTCAAGTATCACGCGGCATATTTTAGGCTTATTTCATGCAACACCGGGCGCTAGAAAATGGCGACGGACTTTAAGCGAAAAAAAAGCAAATTCTTATGAAAATACTGATATTATTCAGGAGGCATTAAATTATGTACGATGTATTGATAAAGATAGCTGATCCAGTGGGCATTGTGGGTGTTGTTTTATTATTATTTGCTTATTTTGCCGTGAGTATTGAGCGTTTATCTCCAAAAAGTTTTAAATATCAGATTCTAAATTTTGCTGCGGGTTGGTTAATTTTATTTTCTTTATTTTTTCATTGGAACACGCCTTCGGTATTAATTGAGATAGCATGGATTGGTATTAGTGTATTGGGTATGTATCGAATTTTTCGTGCTAAAAAATAAAACGACTTAAACTGATAAGGGGTCAAGTCTGGATAATTGATAT
>JABDDD010000038.1 GCA_013287765.1 Gammaproteobacteria bacterium
AATAGTTTCGGTTAATTCCGCTTCAAATAAACTGCTAGACAAGTGATTGGCTTTTATATAATTCTCAAAAATTTCTGGTATATTTTTCTTTAATAATTGCAATGGTGAAACGTTAAAAGATAATTTAAAGTTAGAAATTTTATTTAAATCCCATTGATTGGCCTGCTTACAAATTTCTTCAAATACCCATTCTGAAATAGGTAGTATAATACCGGATTCTTCAGCAATAGGTATAAAGAGATCCGGAGATAACACTCCGTGTCGTGGATGATTCCAACGCAATAAGGCTTCCATCCCGACTAATTGTCGCATTTTTAAATCATACATTGGTTGATAATTTATAAAAAATTCTTTTTTCTCTAAAGCAAAATGCAAATCACTTTCTAATTGTATTTTTTGTTTGAATTGCGAATTTTGCATGGTACTATGAAATTGAAAATTATTTTTCCCCATGGTTTTTGCATGATACATTGCAATATCTGCGTTTTGTAACAACATAGAGACACTCGCTCCATCAGCAGGATAACAAGCAATGCCTATGCTGGTATTAATACAAAAAGTTTTTTTATTAATAGAATAAGGGGTTGATATTACTTTTTGAATTTTTTTTACAATTAGGCTCAGCATTTCTTTTGATTCCATTTCTTTCAAAATCACTGAAAATTCATCCCCGCCCATGCGAGCAACAAAATCGCCTATTCTTAAACAAAATTTTAATCTTTTAGCCACTTCTTTTAATAAAGCATCTCCTACTTGATGACCAAAGTTATCATTAATCATCTTAAAATTATCTAAATCTATAAATAATAATACAAAAGAATAATGCGTACTATCATGCTCTGCAATCATTTTTTTTATAATAATATCAAATTGTAATCGATTGCTAATTTCAGTTAAGGGATCTGTTTTTGAAAGAATATTTAATTTATTTTTCATATCATAAATACGCTGCATGGCTTTAATCTTAGCTGCGATTGCAATTTCACTGGAAGGCTTAAAAAGATAGTCATCACCGCCGGCATTGATCCCCTCTTCAATATTTTTATCATCTATAATTCCACTTAGAAATATAATTGGAATCCATTCAGATTCTATTTGCCGAATTTTCTTTGCAAGCTCAAAGCCATTCATATCAGGCATATTAACATCAAGAATAATAAGATCCGGTTTAGATAAAGAAAATAACTCTAACGCAATCTTGCCACTGGTCGCAGTCATTATTTCATGATTAAGATTTGTTAAAATGGCTGCGATATATTGCAAATGCGTTTTTGCATCATCAACAACTAGTATTTTCACGGGTATCACTCCTATTTTTTCTAGGAAATTGTTAATAAAGCTTTTTCATCTAATATTTGAAAAATTTTTAAAGCAATCTGATCAAGCGGTAAAATATAATCTGCTGCATTTAACTTAACTGCAGCACCCGGCATTCCCCAAACCACACTAGATTCTTCATCTTGAGCGATAGTCATACCACCTGTCTCATGAATTTTTTTTAAACCAATCGCCCCGTCTGTGCCCATCCCAGTCAATAAAATCGCAATAGCATTTGCTCCTGCAGTTTTTGCAACTGAACAAAATAAAGCATCAATAGACGGTTTATGTCCTGTCATCGGGGGATCATTATTTAATATTATTTTATTGCCTTGCGGTGATTTTTCAATGGTTAAGTGAACATCACAAGGCGCCATATAAACTGATCCGGGCACAATCAATTCATTATGCGCGGCTTGTTTTACGGTTAAATGACATAATTTATTAATTCGATTAGAAAATGCCAAATTAAATTCTTTTTTAATATGTTGGGTAATCACAATAGGTGGAAATATTTTAGGTAATTGCGCTAAGACTATTTCAATTGCTTCAACCCCACCAATAGATGCACCGATTGCAATAATATTCTCTTTTAATAAATCAGGCTTTAATTGAGTTGCATCAAATTCAGGAGAATAACTCGATTTTTGTTGAAAGGGCTGTGAAGACACACTTGCTTTAGCTGAATTTTTAATAGTAGTAATAAATTCTGCAATATATTTGCTTGAACTGATATCCTTAAACGAAGGCTTCAGGATATAATCAACCGCGCCTAATGCCAATGCTTCTAGAGAATATGAACTATTTTTTTGCGTTAATGAAGAAATCATCACCACTGGCAAAGGATGCAATCGCATCAAATTTTTTAAAAATGTTATACCATCCATGTTTGGCATCATAATATCTAATGTTAAAATATCTGGATTCGTTTGTTTAATTAAATCGCGCGCCATATAAGGATCAGAGGCTCTGCCAACCACTGTGATCTGTGGATCTGTAGATAAAATATTCGCTAACATATCCTGCATCACTTTAGAATCATCGATAATAAGTACTTTTATATTTTTCATACTATATTTCCAGATATCGGTTTTTTATAAATAGTTTCAGCAACACGCAAATATTTCAATTTATAAATAAAAGAACTTTCGGCATGCCCCACTATTAAAAATCCACCAGGCGCCAATTGTTTATCTAGGCGGTTTAATAAAAATTCAGCTTTTTCTTTAGAAAAATAAATAAAAATATTTCGACAAAAAATAACATCAAATAATCCTTTCATTGGCCAAAATTCAAATAAATTTAAGTGATTAAAATAAATTAATTTTTTTATTGAATTTTTTATTTGTAAATATTCGATATTTTGATATTGAATTAAAGTAAATACATTTTGCCGACGCTCTGAGCTAAACATTTTAAGATCATTTGCACGATATCTACCTTCTTTTGCAACGGCAAGACCCATTGAGCTAATATCAGTTGCCAATATTTTAATGTCATAATTCTCAATATGCTGCACATTTTCATAGACAGTAATTGCAATAGAATAGGCTTCCTCACCTGTTGCACAACCTGCAGACCAAATACGAATTCTATTCTTTTGCGACAATAATTCAGGCAAAATATGCTGTGCTAAGTAGATAAAATGATGATTTTCACGAAAGAAATAGGTTGACAGATTAGTTAATAAATTAACAAATTCCTCAAGCTCTGCTCTATTTGCTATAAGATAACGACAATAGACATTTAGATCAAAAATATTTAATTTTTTCATTCTATTTTTTAATTTACTAAAAATTTTATCTTTTTTATCATCTTTTAAAACAAGACCTGCGTGATTTAACACGATTTTTTTTATTTTTACAAAATCTTTATCAGACAAGCTATTGAGTATTGATTCCATAACGCTCCATATTCTTTATGCTCATGTTTTAAGTAGTTTTTATATGTGTAACCTCATGATGAATAAAATTTTTGATATTAAATATAATAAATGCTACATTTTCAATAACAGCTAATCCTTCTATATAATAATGCGGGACAATCGTTGATAAATTTAAAGGTTTTAATGTTTGTTGATTAATGTCGATAATATCTAAAATGCCATCAACAATTATTCCATATAAATCATCATTTATATTGATAATCATTACCACGTAAGGTTGTTGATTTGTTTGAATGGATAGCTTATAAAATATTCTTAAATCTATTAAAGGAATAACGCCATCATGCATCTTAATGACCCCCAAAATATAGTCAGGGGAATTTTGAATTTTTATGATTTTTTCTATATTTTGGGCAATTTCCTGGATAAAACACAGATTAATTGCATAATGCTCTTCACCTAATAAAAAGGTAAGATATTTTGTTGTTATATTTTCTATATCACTTGATTTTACTAATAATTCATCCATCTTAAAATTCGCTCCATATTTCTTTTTTGGATTTATCTATATATGGCATTGAGTCTTCTTCAGTTGTATTTTCTGTTTTTTGCTCTTTTGCACTAGTTTCGTGTAATTTGAAGATATTCACTAATTCATCCATTTTTTGTGTTTGCACTTCTAATGATTTAGCAGTTTGCACAGTTGCTTCAACCATAGCATTATTTTCTTGAGTGACTTTATCCATTTGGGCAATGGCTATATTAACTTGCTCAATGCCATTACTTTGCTCGCTTGAAGCAATGGTTATTTCATGGATAATATCTGTCACTTGATTAACTGCTTTTAATAACTCATCCATCGTTTGTCCTGCTTGATTCACAAATGTTGTGCCATTTGAAACACTTTCAACAGAATCACTAATTAATAATTTAATTTCTTTAGCCGCAGTTAATGTGCGTTGAGCTAAATTTCTAACTTCAGTTGCAACGACTGCAAAGCCTCTACCCTGTTCACCCGCACGTGCAGCTTCAACCGCTGCATTTAAAGCAAGAATATTGGTTTGGAAAGCAATACTGTCAATAACACCAATAATATCTGCAACTTTACGCGAACTTTCATTTATCTCTGACATTGTTTCAACTACTTGATTAACAACAGTTCCACCTTTTAATGCAACTTCTGATGCGGTTTTTGCTAGTTCATTTGCTTGCACGGCATTTTTTGCATTTCTTTTCACGGTGATGGTGAGCTCTTCAATACTAGCAGAAGTTTCTTCTAAAAAAGCTGCTTCCTGATCAGTACGCTTTGCTAATGAAAAATTAGCTTGTGAAATTTCTTTAGCTGCTGTATTAATTGTTTTAGTTGAATGCTTGATATTATTAATTAGTTTTTCTAAACTATCTGTTGTCATATTCATGAAAGTTTTTAACTCGCCAAATGTGCCTTGATAATTATGGGTAATCTCTGTCGTTAAATTACCATTTGCTAAATGATTAAGGGCTATCGTTACATCTTTTATAACCATTTGAAAATTGTCACACATTAAATTAACTGCATCAATTAAATCTTTGCCAAATCCACATTGGTCAGATGCATCAATTCTTTTTGACAAATCGCCTTCATTTGCATTACTCACAATAAGCTGTAATTCATCGACTATTTTTGATAAAGTATCACGCATTTGATTAAAGCTAATGGCAACTTGCTTTAATTCATCTTGTGTATCAATTTGGACAAAAGTATTTAAGTCACCTTTTGCAAGTTTATGAGTCCCCTCAACTAAATTTCTAATGCTACTAATAATAGAACTATAAATAGCGACAAAAAGATAGACTAATAAAATTAAACTAACAATTGCAACACTGACATTTAAATATAAATTTTTCACATATCGATTAACGCGTATATTTAATAAATTGGTTAATATACTTCCTGAAATATTTTCAAGTTTATAACCATCTTGGATGAGAAAAGTAAATTGATTATTAAATTCTTGCGCCTGCATATCCAATTTTCCAGCTAATATAGTAGCTTGTAATAAATTTGAAAGAGAGGTTATTTTTGCTATGATTGCATCTTTTTCTAAACTAATCAAAGGTATTAAACTAGGGGTATCTAACAAAACCTTATCGATATTACTATTAATTTGGGTTTTATTAAATTTATCTAATAAATTATCAAGAACAATTAATTTTTCTCGATCCTCACTCGTGATATTTTTAGTCAGTAATATTTGCGTGCCGATATCACGAATCAAAGCTGACTCTTCTAGTGCAATTGGAATATTATTACAGTAATTATCCATTGTATAATAAGTATTAATATCAGGATCAAGTGTTAAGTTAGATTTATCACAAGCATTGACTATAAGTTTTTGAACATGAGAAATAATATTAGTCAATATAGCAAAATTATTACTTTGAGAATCTTTTATCGTGACCCACTGATTTTTAATACCTCTCCATTCATTGGTTGAATCTAGCGCTTGACCATATATTGCTTGGGTACTATCAGCAGATTGAATGGATGCATTTACTTTCTCCATTGCATCAATTAGGTTATTTTTTTCATTAAAATTATTACTGACTTGTAGCTGTTGTAATTGTCTTATAATCTGAAAATTTTGCATAACAGTAATTAATGGATTAATATATGAAACACCATCTAATTCTTTTTCTGAAAAAAGCGTGATTGATCGTGATTGATTAACTAATTGATAAGTCAGAACCGCAATAGCAATAGTTGCAATAGCACCCAATAAAGTAAATTTCCCTTTATATTTTAATCGATTCATTATGGCAACTGCTGGTGCTATTAATTTAGTCATATTAAAAACCCTCATAAAATTACTTAAAAAATAAAATGCCCCATATTTAAAATAGGGATATTTTTATTATTAATAGTGATTAATCCTTGAATATAAGATTTAAATTCAAATTCTTCATCATCAGGTATTTTATTAATATGACTTGATAGAATATGATAAGTATCAGCCACTGAATCTACAATTATTCCTGCTGTTTTAATATGGTTATCTGAATATATATTAACAGTAATAATAGGATGGTCTTTGTTATCTTTAGTAATTTCCCCTAATGAAAAACATTCAAGAATATCAATGACTGGAATAATCATACCTCTTAGATTAATAATTCCTTTAACATAAGAGGGTACATTCGGTAATGGCGTAATGCTAGAACAAATTGAAATTTCTTTAACCACATGAATATCAACACCATATTCACGACCAGCAATGAGAAAACTTAAAATATCTAAAAATTTATTGTCTAATTTAGCAGGATTCAAAGAAATATTTTGTGCTGATAAATTAATTTTTTGCTCTAAGTCTATTTTTTCTGAATTTTTAAAATTTGCAATTGTTTGCACATCGAGGACTAATGCAGGATTTCCGTCACCTAAAATAGTGGCGCCGGTAATTCCATTAATTTTTTGGTAATTTTTTTCGATACTTTTTATGACAACTTGTTGCTGCCATAACACCTCATCACAACACAATGCTGATTTTTTATTTTCATCATTAATAATTAAAAGATATTTATTTTTTAATGAGTTTTTTTGAGAATTTTTTGTAAAAAATTTAGATAATCTGATTATTTTTATATAATTATCGCGTAATTTATAGCATTCCATTCCGTCTAATAAAAGTAATTCATTCATATCAATTTTAATTATTTCCGAAAAAGAAATCAATGGAATAACATAAGTTTCATTACTTACTTTTATAAGTTGGCATTCCATAATGGCCAATGTGAGAGGTAATCGCATTTGAAATTTGGTTCCTTCACCTGATTTCGTTTCAACAGTTAGTTTACCGCCAATATCGGATAGATTTTTATAAACTACATCCATTCCAACACCCCGTCCGGATATTTCTGTGACAGAATCAGCGGTACTAAATCCAGGATGGGATAGAATTTTTATTATCTCATCATTATCTATTTTATCTGACTCAGATTTTAATCCTTGTTGTATGGCATACTGACGTATTTTTTCAAAGTTTAACCCGGCGCCATCATCAATAATATCAATGACCACACAACCGCTTTCTTGATAAGAATTTATTTTAATATGACCGACTGGATTTTTTCCTGATTTTTTTCTTATAGCAGGCATTTCAATACCATGATCAATTGCATTTCTTATCAAGTGCGACAAAGGATCAATTATTTTTTCTATAATCGTTCTATCTAATTCTGTTTTTTCACCTGTTAGGGTCAATTCAACTTCTTTGCCCATTTGTTTAGCAAGATCGTGAACCATTCTAGGAAAGCGCGTGAAGGCAAATTCAATGGGAATCATGCGAACTCTTAATAGTGCATCTTGTAATCTTAATGAATTTTGCTCGAGTTTATCAATTGTTTCTATCAAGTTTTCTGTTTGTTTTTTATCAAACGCTTTATTAATTTGATTGAGCATAGATTGCAAAATAACAAATTCTCCTGCTATATTCATCAAATTATCGATTTTATCTGTTGCAACCCGAATTGATTTAGATGATGATGGGTTAAATTCACTTATTTTAGTATCAGCATTTTTAGGATTTTCTTCAGACCCCTGCTCATCATCAATAATTGAAATGATTTCTCTATCATCATCTAATGTCCATGCTAACACTTCTTCTATGGATTTTTTTTCGATATTTCCATTTAACCGCAAATTCCATTTCAAATAACATTGGGTTGGATCAAGCATTGGAAATAATGGCAAATCGCTCATATCTATCTCAACAGTGAGATGGCCTAATTCTGCTAAAGCATTTAATATTCTAAAAGGCTCTTGGCCTTGCAGAAAACACTGTCTGTTAGGATAATAAAGAATTTTAAATGAGTTTTCTTTAATAGTTTTTTCTGATTGATAATTATTTGAAAAATTATCGTTGTCTTTAGGAGTTTTCAATAATTTCCGAAAAAATTCATTTAATTTATTTGCTGCATCTTCATTAATAGGTAAATTATTTTCTATATTTAATAACATAGTTCGCATACAATCAACATAACTAAATAAATATTCAATTTCTTCTTTATTTAATTTTTTTATATTCTCGCGAACTTGGTCTAAATAATTTTCTACAGTATGAGATAAAGCGCTCATTATTTTAAAGTTAAAAATATTACTACTACTTTTGATAGAATGTGCAACACGAAATATTTTATTAATACTTTCTTTGTCGATTTTTTCTGCTTTTATTTTTAATAGTTCTCCTTCCATCTCTTGAAGCATTTCGGTGCTTTCATCGATGAAAGTTTGCAAAAATTGTTTAATATTAATCGTCATTTATTCATCCTTGATTATAAGGATAGCTTTAACAATTTATATAAATTTAATATTTTTGCAATTTCCACTAAAATAGCTGATGGAGCTTCCCATTGAATCGTTATTTTTTTTTCATGTGCGGCAAGATAAAAACTAAGTAACAATTGTAATCCAGCCGTATCCAAACGTGTGATTTCATTTACCTGTAATAATATAGGTTTATTATAATCAAACGCTTTTTTTAGCATGATGAAAGCATCTTGGATAGAGGTCATATCCAAATGTTTATCAAACTTGACGATGACATTATCTTTTTCGAGTATGCAATCCATTAACTGATTCCTTCAAAAAAATGTGATTTTTTGTCAGTCAGATAGCGATTGATTGATAAGCCTATTTAAGTATTATAAAGTTATTTTGCGGATCATTCATCTTAGGCTTTTACTAATAAGCAATATTAGTACTTAATTAAATAAAATAGCCTAAAAATATGCACTAAATATGGGAATGGATTTAAGAAATCCTTAAGGTATATTATTTATACTCAATATACTAGAGCGGCGCAGAATTGACGCCTTAAATAAATAACGTCTATTTTAAAACGAGTAATATTATGAATAATCGAGAAAAAAAAGCAGGTGAACAACGCAGGGCATCCACTGCCCCCCTGTCGCCACTTACCCCATACCTCGCTTTTTATGATGACCAGGTTGATGAACAGGTTCCTTTCACACCAACACCATCAACACCTCTCTTGGCTCCTGTTTCCACCCCTTTTCCAGTTTCTCTCCCTCTTTCCCCTAATTATGGTTATGGTGGTTTATTTTCTCCGGCACCCGCGCCACCGCCTACTTCTAACAAAAGAAAACAACATCCCATCGATCCAGTAGGTGACAAAAAAAGTACCCAGGCAATCATTCCAAAAATACTTAAAACCAATGCAACAATGAGACAACATGTAGAGAACTTTTTAGAATGCATTATCCATATTATAAACCAGTATAGCTCTATCGACCCTAAATACTATGTTTGTCCTTTCCTCCCTGCCTCAGATGATCGATATCTCCCGGAGTATAAGCTTAGTATTAATCATAAAACATATAAATTATTTGAAAGTTTCAATAGTTTTTTCAAAAACATATTCTTCAGCACTGAACAAACAATTGATGTGTCAAAATACTTACTACAAGATACACAATCAGGGTTAAGTGGGCTACCTACGATTAGCCTTAAAGATTTTGAATATTTTAATTCAAAACCCAATCATCCTGCAATAGTAAGACATTTTTATATTATTTTATACTTATCCGATGTAAGTCATAAACCAGAAAATTTTGCAGTATTTCAAGCCGCCTATTTTCCTGCTATACGCTATGCTAAAGCCTTACAAAAAAGAATGAGAGAATATGACAAGAAACTAGAACTAGCAAAAACTCCTGAAGAGAAAGCGTTTCTGACAAAAAGATATCGGGCTTCTTAACAAAAATTTTTCATCCTATTAATATTGGCTTAAGGTAATTTGTGTACAATATAAGCTTTCCTAACTAATTGAGAGTTTATTTATGCTCACATATAACTTCTTCCCATCTATTCAAAGAGCAATTCCTAACATAGGCTCTGATAATGCATATGAGAATAAAACGCAAGCTGCTGAAAAAATTATTGATCTATTTAGTCAACATCCTGTTAAGGATAAATTTTTAACCCAAATCGGCAAAGCACCAACAGGCAAAGCAGAACTGTTAGAAGTACTTGATTTAGCACCACAATATGATAATTTACAGAAGTATCTAATTTTACAAAAAATCCATACAGCAATAAAAGATAGCTACAAATCTCCACAAGATATTAAGGCAGCTGGTAGTGTGGAGGAAAAGATTATTAGAACCGCTGCTATTGTTCTCTTGACACCTAGAAGATTAACACCAGTTAATGAAAATAGCCCTTCTATTCAAAAACTAAAAAACTTGCTTGAGAACAAATACCTAGTTAAAGCATTCAACAAAGACAAAGACAAAGAGAAAGAGAAAGAGAAAGAGAAAGAGAAAGAACAGAAAGACATGTATAAAGACAAAGAACAGGAAAAATTGTATTACAACATCAAACTACTCCCTACTAATCCTGTTGTTCCTGCTCCTATTGCTCCTGCTCCTGCTCCTGCTCCTGCCCTTGCCCTACCTACTACTTTATGTCTCTTTAAGACACAAAACCTAACACAAGATTCTCAAAAAAGCAAAATGGAATTGCAACCAATTAAATTTAAGCTATCAGACACCAATCCCCCAACACCACCAGAAACAACCTATATTGCTGCAAGTATGCATTCTGTTGCTCCTACTCCTACTACGTTATGTCTCTTTCAGACACAACATATAACACCACAAGATCCTCAAAACAGCAAAATGGAATTGCAACCAATTAAACCTAAGCGATTAAGCACCTATCCCGCAACACTACCAGAAACAACCTATATTGCAACTATGAATCTAGACGGAATTCCATTAAAAAAGAAAACCTGGGGTAGTACATAATAAGAATTAAATTTAACACTATGACGCAAAGCACCTTTGCGTCATTTTTTATTTTAACTTAACGCTATTTTGCACTCATAGGAGCGGTTTTTTGTTGTGAGGCCATCTCAAAATTTTTGTCTAAAGAAGCTGTATAGTCTGCAAAAGCGCAGAGTTTTTTGATGCTTTCAGGCGCCTCAACAGAGAAAGGAATAAATATACTTAATCCCTTATCACTCCGGTATTTCTTGATGTCTTGAGTAGCCAATTCTACCAGTTTCAGTGCTGACGTTATGGCTTCAGCGCTGATAAAACGTTATTTAAATTTTTTGTATTTTTATTTTGTTGATGTAGGAACCCACATCAATTCAAAATC
>JABDDD010000039.1 GCA_013287765.1 Gammaproteobacteria bacterium
AGCGTATTTAATCATGAATACTTACAAACAGCCTTCGGTTATTTCAATTGGATTAGTGATAGTTTGTCTTTATTATTTTGGGACTTTATTATTACATCTTTTTTCATTTGAAGCGAAATTATCTTGGGAGGCACATATATTTGGTTTTATTGCAGGCATTGCAGCGGTTTATATTTGTATTTTTTAAAAAAATAACATTACCACCATTTTTTAATACGAAAATAAATAATCATCAAAATCACCACAAACACCATTCCCATTAATACCATAGGATAGCCCCATTTCCATTGTAATTCAGGCATATTATGAAAATTCATTCCATAAATACTTGCAATAAAAGTAATGGGCATAAAAATGGTTGCAAAAATAGTTAAGACTTTTATAATTTCGTTCATACGATTGGTAAGACTTGATAAATAAATATCGAGCATATTAGATAACATATCGCGAAACATCTCAATAGTATCGATTGCTTGTGCTATGTGATCATACACATCACGAAAATACACATGTGTATAAGTTGAAATAATTTTTCCTTCTAATTTAAAAAAATGATTCACAATATCACGTGTCGGCCAAGTGGCTTTTCGTAGAACTAACATTTGTCTTTTCAAACGATAAAGACTTTTAGCAGTTTGTTTCACAGGATTTGCCACGATTAAATCTTCAATTTTTTCTATTTGATCGCCTAAACCTTCTAGCACCACAAAATAATTATCAACTATTGTATCAATAATTCGATACGTCAAATAATCGGTGCTTTTCTTTTGTAACCCTAAATTAGGACCGCTGCGAATACGTTCACGAATGCCATCAAATAAAATAGAAGGTTCTTCGCAAAAAGTTAAAACAAAATTCTCACCCAAGATCAAACTTAATTGATTAATTGAAAAACTTTTCTTTTTGCCATTCCAAAATAATACTTTTAATGTGACAAAAATATAATGATCAAATTCTTCAATTTTCGGACGCTGTCCGACATTTAGAATATCTTCTACTGTTAACGGGTGTAAATGATAAAGATCAGCTAATTTCTTTAAAAGCTCAATATCTCTTAAACCCTCTAGATTAATCCAAGTCGTAGTGGCATTAGGTATTTGCGCTAATAAACATTCTTCTAAGTGTGCCCCATTTTTCTCTTTAAAATCATGCTCGTTATAGCTTAATACGGTGACAGTAGGAGTGATATTCTTCCTACCTGTATAAGTCAACGTGCCAGGCGGCTGGCCAGCCTTGCGAGAGCGTTTGCGGACTTCTGAGAACATGTCATAATCCTTGGGAGAAAGTTTTATTTTAACATTACCTTAAGAAATCAATGTTAAGATAATCTTATGAAATATGAAGTTAAATAGAGATATTTTTAACTAATTGATTATATGCTATTTTATAGAAGATTGCCTTTGGGTCAAAAAATTGCAAAATATGTAACTAAGTGTTATAATTAAACAAATTAAAAATTATTAGAAATTGGAGTGGTTATATGAGTTCATCTAGACCCTTTGTAACTTACCAGCCATTTAAGAATGGATTGAAATATATACCATTTCATGACAAAGGTGACCCTAACTATTTTTTTTCAACTCTTTATCAGTATCCTGACAAAAAATTTGAATCTGAACGTCGTTATCAGACTTTAAAAATTGACACTTTACTCTCTGACTCATCCTTGAATTTAACTCCAGAAGATAAACAAACCTTAAATGATGCGAAAAAATACATCACTACTCTCGATAATCCCGAAGATATTAGGCAATATGCCGATAAAATTACAACTGACATACAAAGATCTATTAAAAATTTTGGAGAATGGTGGGAACCAAGAAATGTTACGATTTTGAAGCAAGTAATTCAAGAAAGATGCGCAGCAGACTCTGAGTTTGAAACAGCTTTACGTGCGACGGGTGATGCTTACATTTTTGAAGATACCTATAAGGATCCCAGTGGTCATGCTGATGAGTATCATGGCAATGGCGCAGGCGCAGATGGTCAAGGTAACAATAATTCAGGACGTGCTTTAATGTCATTTAGAGCAAAGTTAAATCACCGGGGTGCATTCGAAGCTACTTTTTATGACTGGCAAAGAAAAGCGATACGTGAAAGAACAGACCTGGATAAACTAGCGCTAGCGGGTGGTGGGAAGACTCAACTAGGTAAACACCTGGGAGCGGAAAAAGAGAAAGAGCTAGCACAGAGTGGGGGTAAACTGACAAAAGGTAAAAAATTTAGCGAGATATGCACTCTATCAAAACCATCAGACCTAGTGATACAAAATACACTTCCTGGTTTAGTGACAACTGCTGCTGCAACGCCGGCAGTGACTACTACAAAATCACCATCCTCTGCTAAAGCTTTCATTAAAGCGGAAGGGGATGGGAATTGCGCTATGAATGCCCCTATTCTTGGTTTGAAATATTTTATTCTTAATGGAGATTTGGATAAGAATAGCGACTCTTACACCTCTTTTCTTACGTTTCTACATGACAACAAATCACGCTTCGCTAAAGAGAACCTACCCAATTTTAAAAATTGGGAAGAATTTAAGCAATATTTTAAAGACACTCCAAATAAAAAATTGCAAGAAACACTTGCGCAACCCTTTAGAGAGTTTTCGATAAAACTAATTCTAGAGGATAAAAAACTTAAAGAGGAATATAGCCAGAAGTTACAAGCTCTTGCTAAAACTGCAATTAAAGCTTCTGTTTTCAGCAAATTGGGTCTTGATGTTCAGGCAAGATTAGGTGCACTTGTAGGAAGTAATGTTGATGATCTTATTACCTTTCCCAATTTACAAGATAAAGATCAAGAGATTTTTAACAAACATGTTAACGCTTATACAGCAGCTACAAATGAAACAGACAAAGAAAAAGTTTTAGATACAATTGATAAAGAAATTGACAGTGTTCATTTATCTTGGTGGAACGCAGGTGGGTTCAAAGAAGTAACAGATAGAATTGCCACTAGAGATAAATGGATCGGGAATCTTGAGCAATTTGCATTAGGCCGCTTTTGGCAGGTCAATTTAAACATTGAGCAACGTGCGATACACAGCCTACTGAAGGAAGAATATTTTGGAGAAGCCAAGATTGATGATGAAAAGATGGCATGGGTTCTCTATCAGCCAAAAGTTGAAGTTATTCAAGGACATCTCTCTTCTGAAGGAAATGTGTATAATTGGCATAAAATTGCCAATGAAGAAGAGCTTCGAAAAAAGCTATCTATAGCTCAAAGTAGTAAATATAAAGATAAATATACCTTAACAGAGAGTCAGATTGAAACTATTGTAACTTTATGGAAAGAAACGCATAAAGAATTGCCTACGATTACATTAATACACGTTGGAGGAAACCACTGGGATCTAGAAGTAGATAAGGCTCTAGTGGATAAATTTGATAAACCTCTTTCATCAATATCTTCCACTGCCACTGCCACTGCTACAACCAAAACTGAAAAAGAACCAGTTACAGTTAGTAGTGCTACCCCTCCAGCTGCTACACCATCTCCTCCTATTACCACAACAAAGCCAGCTGTGAAACCTACTACTAAGCCTCCGGTTACGCCACCACCAGTGATTCCTGTGGTAGCAGCTCCTGTTACCAAACCAGATGTTTCATTATCACCACCCATAAAAGCGCCTGTTTCTCCTGTTCCCATTCTAAAAGAAACGCCAGCAGAACCAGTCTTAACACCACCAGTCACTACGACTGCTCTTCCACCTATTCAAGACAAGAAAGCGAAACAGGAAGAGGAAAAAACACCTTCTCCTATTATTACCGCTCCTACTTTACCACCAACTCCAACTACTAAAGTGGAAGCTGTTGTTACACCACCACCCGTTGAAAAAAGCTCAGAAAGAAGTGAATCAAATAAACTATTAACTCAAACAACATTAGATATTTTCCGTTCATTGTCTACAAGCAAAACAGTTAAACCCACTGACATGAAAGGAGTGGTTGAAACAATTATTAAAAATAATTTAACTGAAAGCGATGATGTCAAAACTAATTTTGTCAATCAAGTTTCTGGGTTTCATCTACCTAAAACAATCGCTATTAAAGAAGATGCTACACCCACACCAGGTACAATTTCTTCATTACCTAAAAATTATTGCCCAAATTTAAGTGAAGGAGAATCACAAAACTTCTCTATTATCACAGGAGATGCCAAAGGAATTGGCTTGAAGGCCGAATACAAAAGCAACGCATTAAGCGTCTCTATTAACCATATTCCAGAAGAATTGAAAGAAAAATTAAAAACACCTCAAAAAAGTCCTGATGGAGGAGATCGTACTTTACCCAGTAAAGAATCATTTTTATCAGCAGATAATTTGCTGCAAACTATTTTAGCCGGAAATCTTGAAGAAAACTCACCTAAAAATAAAATAAAAATATGCACTCAACCAAAAGATGATATTCAAAAAGAAAGAATTAGAGCTATTATTTTGCTGTGTAAAGCAAATGATTTATCTTATGAAAATAATTCTGGTCTGTCTTATGAACCTTCTGCAAATGAAGTTGTGTATGTAAAAAATGAAATGATAGACAAGGGTCAATTAACAAATATAGCACTTGAAAAAGAAAACGAAAAAGCTCTTTTAGAGCAAGGTATCAAACAGTTAGATGCATTAGAAAGCACATTCACAGATGAAACAGACAAGAAAAAAGTTCAAGAAATACGTAAACTTGTCACAGACGCAAAAGATACAAAACAAATAGATTCTAAAGAAGCATCAGATATGCTCCTTAGATTTAGATAACCTTTTAAAAACTTCCTTTAGCGATACGCCTTTTCTGTCTCTTCTTTTGCATTAATTTGCGCACTTGACCCTCTAGAGTGCGCAACGGATAAATCAAATTCCAACAAAAAGATCGTTGCATTGATCTCACATCTTTAGTTAATTTTTTGTTTTTCTTTAATAAAATATCTAAATAAATATACATTGGATAGTGCATATCAAACTTAATTTTTATTTTTTGCCAATCTACCATAAATTCATAACTATTTAAATTATGTAAATGACAAGATAATAATTCATAGACTTCTAGACATAAGGGAATCATGCTAGCAACTGAATGATTTTTTAAATCATTCAAACTGGGAGCATAATGACAAAAATTCTTGTCAAGGAACTGATTTTTATAAAATAATAATTCTTGAAAATTCATCTCTTTTAATTGTAAAAAATCTCTTATTCTCTCAAGTTCCAAATCAGGATTCATCAGCATTTGCTCAAAACTAATGATCACTCTTTTTTTTTGTTGCGTTTCATCAATAGCAGGAATGATATGCATTAACCATAGAATAAGCGCTGTGATTAAATCAAACCCTCTTAATTTTTGGTAAGATAAAGCAACCGCTAAGGGATTTCTTAAGGTAATAATATAATAATCATTTAATTGTAACTCTTTAAAAACTTCTTGCCAAAAAGGAATTAATTTCGCTGTGCGTGGATCTTTAAAACCCCAATGAGTATGCAATTGCATTTTTTGTCGCAGCAATTCAATGGCTAATTTTTTCAAAGAAAATAATTTATTATCTAATAAATCATCTTTATTTATAATAGACAAACTCTCCCATGGACAATCTAATGTTTTTAATATCCCACAATTAATGCTATTTGAAATATCTTTATCTTCCCAAAATCCTTTAGGATTCCATAGTAAATCTGCAGACGTTAAGTTATCGCCAATATCAATACCTAAGGCTTTTAGTCCTCGAGTAATAGCACTCGTCCCTGAGCGAGGCGCACCTAATACAACAATAATATTTTTTTTTATCATATGTAACCTGTATTTTTTAAATAATCTATAATGTTATTAATACATTCGTCAGGTTTTTTATCCGTGGTATTAATAGAAATATCAGGCGCTATGGGTGCTTCATAAGAACGACTTATATTGGTCGAATAAGAAGATTGATTGTAATATCCTTTACGGTCTCGCTTTTCGCAAATATCTAATGGAGTTGAAACAAAGATTTCAATAAATCCACCTACGCTTTCAATCATTTCTTTTGCCATTTGTCTTGCAAAAACAAAAGGCGCAACTGATGAACAAATGGCAATGCCACCGTGTTTTGTAATTTCTTTTGCAACAAATCCAACCCGTGTCATTTTTAATTCATAATCTGCTCGAGTCAAGCCTAAATCTTGCGATAAATGCTTACGAATGATCTCTTCATCTAATAAAGTCATTCGTCTATTCGTCATCTCACGTAGCTTAATTAATAAATGATGCGCTACAGTTGATTTTCCAGCACAAGGCAATCCAGTCAAAAATAAAGTGAATCCTTGTTGTAATTTTAATGGATAGGCTTTACGTAGCTCTGCTATGACCGCTGGATAAGAAAACCATTCGGGAATAGCTGAACCTTTTTGTAAGGCACTATGTAATTCAGCATCAGAAATACTTAAAGGCTGATCATCTTTGGGAAATTGATTCAATGGATAATAACTTTGATGCTTTTGACTATAAAAAATTTCTGCAGCAGGTAGTATCTTAATACCTATTTCATCTTGATAGTCTAATGTTAATTGCTGTGCTGCATAAGGTGGATAAAAATGTTGGCCTTGACTATTTTTGCCAGGATCTGCATGATTACGGCTAATGATAAAGTGCGTACAACCAAAATTCTTGCGAATAATTGCCTGCCATACTGCTTCAATCGGGCCTGCCATTCTCACCGCCAGCGGTAATAAACTTAACATTGCCATATTCGCAGGATACGTTTTTAATAATTGCTCATAACAACGAACACGTGTGACATATTCTATATTTCCTGGTTTTGTCACACCCACTACCGGATGAATCAAAATATGTGATTCTGTTTTTTTTGCAGCTTGTAAAGTTAATTCTCGATGCTCGCGATGCATAGGATGCTGCGTTTGAAAAGCAATAATTTTTTCCCAACCTAACTTCTTAAATAATTCGCGCAAGTCGCGCGGGGTAAAACGTAAATGTTGAAAATCATAATGATAAGGAGTCGTCACTCCCATCACACGCCCCCCTAAATAAATGGATTTTACCTGATTAAAAAGATAAAACACACCCGGATGTTTTAAATCATTTGTGCCAAATATAGCATCTGCTTCCTGTTTTTTATTAACAACCCATTTGTCATTTACTTTTAGAATCGCAATTAATAATCCTTCTTTGTCGCGCAATGCAATATGATCATCTCTTTCAATTAGCTCTGCTTCTTTATAGTCAATATCAAGAGTAATTGGCATGGGCCATAAGGTGCCGTCTGCTAATCTTTTATTTTGCAATACGTGACTATAGTCCTCTTGATTTAAAAATCCTGTCAAAGGAAAAAAGCCGCCATTTAAGATAAGCTCTAAATCATATAATTGCCGCTCACTTAAAAACAGCGAGGGAAGGTCATTGGCAATTTGCTCTATCCCATGGTTATCAAAGGCTGACTGTAATAACACCATTATTAATTTCCCTATTAAAGTACTTCGAAAATATGCTGCGATGCGTTATGATAGTAATAATTATTTGACATTGCAATTTTAAAAAATAATTTACTTAACCTCTTTATTAAGGAAATATGTCAAATGCATGAAATCCGTTTTATACAAGACATGGCTATTATCATGTTAGTAGCCGGATTTTCAACCATTGTATTTCATCAATTAAAACAACCTGTTGTACTAGGTTATATTATTGCCGGCATCGCCATTGGCCCTTATACCCCTCCTTTTGGTTTAGTGTATGATGAAAATACCGTTAAATTATTTGCAGAGCTTGGCGTCATTTTTCTAATGTTTTCATTAGGATTAGAATTTAGTTTACGAAAATTAAAATCCGTTGGTATTTCAGCCTTGGTCGCCTCATTGACTGAAATGATCGTCATGATTGGAATTGGTTATGGCATTGGACGATTTTTTAATTGGAATCCTATCGATTCATTATTTTTAGGTGCCATTTTAGCCATTTCATCTACGACTATTATTGTAAAAGTCTTAAGTGATTTACATTTACAGAAAAAGAAATTTGCCCAATTGATTTTTGGGATCTTAATTGTTGAAGATATTTTAGGAATTGCCATTCTTGCTTTATTATCGGGTCTTGCAAGCACCCATACCATTAGTCCCGTTGATTTTATGATCACTATCGGAAAATTAATATTATTTTTAGTTGTTTCTTTTTCACTTGGTATTTTAACTATACCTCGCCTGCTTTCATATGTCGCTAAATTTAAAAGCCAGGAAATGTTATTAATTTCTGTATTAGGTGTTTGCTTTGGCTTTTGTTTGCTAGTCATAAAATTAAATTATAGTATTGTGTTAGGCGCTTTTATTATTGGCGCAATTATTGCCGAATCAGATAAACAAGAAGAAATTGAAAAATTGATTATTCCATTACGTGATATGTTTAGCGCTATGTTTTTTGTTGCAATCGGCATGATGTTAAACCCCGCTTTATTATTACCTTATTTATGGCCGATTGTGATTATTACCCTTGCAGTTATTATTGGAAAAGTATTAACTTGCAGCTTTGGGGCTTTTATTACTGGTCAAAATGGCAAAACTTCTTTACGAATTGGGATGGGATTGGCACAAATTGGAGAGTTTTCTTTTATTATTGCATCGCTTGGGATGTCACTTAAAATGACGAGTGATTTTCTTTTTCCGATTACTATTGGCGTTTCTATGATTACGACTATGACCACGCCTTATTTAATAAAATGCTCCGACAAGCTATCCACTGGTATTAATCGTTTTATGCCTGAAGGACTAAAAGAGATTTTTCAAATTTATACATTATGGTTGCAAAATATTCAATTGATGGGCAGTGATCCTTCTGCGCTGACGAAAGCCGTACGTCGTAGTTTATTTATTATTTTTATTAATTTTACTTTTATTACGACTATTTTTTTAGTGATTTCGTATTTAGCTTCTAATTGGATTTATTCATTTGTACCTATGATCAGCCCGCATCTTTATAAAACTATTAGCTGGGGCACAGCGTTGTTGCTTTCTTTGCCTTTTTTAATTGCCGTTTATCGAAAAATCAAAGCACTCAGCATGGTATTAGCTGAATTTAGCGTTAGACAACATGTTATTGGGCGTTTTACTTTGCCTGTTCGAAAAATTATTTCTGAACTTATTCCTATTTTTTCTATTATTGCTATTATGTTATTTATATCGACGTTAAGTGCAAGTATTCTACCTCCTCGCGAATTGCTGATATTTGTGATTATTATTGCTTGTATTATTACTATCTTGCTCTTTCGTTGGTTTGTAAAGCTACATTCAAAATTGCAGATTGATATGATTAATGTGATGGAAAAAAATAAAAAACCTGAAAACAAATAATATTTTTTTTATTTGACTGCTTCAAGAATAGCTGCAACGCCCATCCCGCCAGCTGTGCAAATTGAAATAAGACCACGACCACTGCCTTTTTGATGCAACATTTTAGCAAGAGAACCCACGATGCGAGCCCCTGTTGCAGCAAAGGGATGACCTAAAGCAATACTACTACCCGTGACATTTAAACGGGTCATATCAATTGCGCCTAAAGGTGCCTCTAATTTTAAGATTTTTTTGCAATAATCTATTGATTCAAACGCTTTGAGTGTACACAAAACTTGGCCGGCAAATGCTTCATGAATTTCATAATAATCAAAATCCTGTAAAGATAAATGATGCTTTTTTAAAAGTTCACTCACAGCTTGAGTCGGAGCCATTAATAATCCTTCATGATGCACAAAGTCAACCGCTGCAACTTTTGCATCTACAAATCGAGCAAGTACAGGATAACTATTCGCATCCGCTGCTTTTTCACCTGCTAAAAATACAGCAGCTGCCCCATCGGTTAAAGGACTGCTATTACCTGCTGTCAGCGTGCCCTTTCCGGTTAAATCAAATACGGGTTTTAGCCGAGACAGCTTTTGCAGAGTCGTATCATCACGAATAAATCCATCTTGCTTAACATCCATCCATTCAAAAACTAAATCATCAAAAAAACCTGCTTTGCGTGCTCTATCAGCATTTTGATGACTTTTTAAAGCTAATTCATCTTGAGACTCGCGTGTAATGCCCCACTCTTGCACCATACGCTCACAATGTTCTCCCATTAAAAGCCCTGTACGCGGCTCACGCACTTGCGGATAAGCTGGTTTAAAGTCAGCCGGTCGCAAAGAAGTTATTATTTTCATTTTGTCATAAAAATTTTTAGCCTGACGAAAAGCTAATATTTTTTTTATTAAAGATTTTTGCAACATCATCGGTAAATCGCTATTGGTATCAACACCACCCGCAATTCCTGTATCCATTTGATCGTTAGAAATTTTAAGCGCAATCTGCAAAGTTGTTTCAAGACTCGTGCCACACGCACGTTGTAATGTATAGCCAGGTGTATGAGGATCAAGAGATGTCCCCAAGACACATTCACGCGCTAAATTCCAATTGGCAGAGCTATTGATCAATGCGCCAAGACCTACATCGCCTATGATCTGATTATGTAAGTTTAATTTATCAACTAAAGATTGTAATGCAGCGATCATCAATGATTGCGTTGTCACATCGCGATATTTTGTCAGGGATTTTACAAAAGGTGTTCTGGCACTACCTATAATATAAACTGGACGAGTTTGCATAAATAATACCCTAAAAAGGGCAGAAAAATCACTGCCCTTATCAATATTTTAATATTTAAACATTTTTATGATTGTTTTGCTTTTTCTTCTTGCATTTTCTTCATAATGTACACTTTACAAGCTGCCTTTTCTTGTTCACTGGCGGTCACACCTGGTATAGTTTTTTGATCTGTTACA
>JABDDD010000040.1 GCA_013287765.1 Gammaproteobacteria bacterium
GTATTTCTGATCCAGGATGGTATCAATTACCTGGCAGCTCACATCGATTTCATGATCATAAACGAGGCGGGCATGGTATTGTGAATTTAAATTTAGCTATTATCGTTTCTTGCGATACTTATTTTTTTGATTTAGCTCATAAAATGGGTATAAAACGTATAGATGATATTTTAATGCGCTTTGGATTTGGAGAATTAACCGGCATTGATATCGGTGAAGAATTAGCCGGACTTGTTTCCTCTCCCGCCTGGAAGCGCAAAGCACGAGGTTTACCATGGTACGAAGGAGATACGGTTAATTCAGTCATCGGTCAAGGCTTCATGCAGGCAACGCCTTTGCAATTAGCAGCAGGCGTTGCAACAATTGCCAACCACGGACAACGGTTTACCCCGCATTTATTACTTGCAACACAGCAACCCGGGAAACAGTTACAGTTGTACAAAAATGTTCCTCTGTCACCTATTATTTTAAATAATGACAATACTTGGAAAGTGATTATTAATGCCATGGAAAATGTGATTACATCAAGACAAGGCACGGGTTATAAATTTGGTCGTGATGCAGCCTATTCCGTTGCTGCTAAAACCGGAACGGCACAAGTTTATACTATTAAGCATCGTGATCGCAATGAAAATGCAGAAGCACAAGAAGACTTACCAGAGCATTTACGCGATAATTCATTATTCATTGGTTTTGCACCGATTGATAATCCACAAATAGCCATTGCCATTGTCAGTGAAAATAATTCAAACTCTTCTACGATTGCCCGGACTTTAATGGATTATTATTTACTTGAAACACACCATTTACCGATACCCTCGACGAAGGAAAATCTGAATGCCGCTCACTAATATTAATCCAAAAATGAGCACCCATCAAACGAGTGTGAAATATCGTACACTTTGTCAATTTTTTCATATTGATTTACCGCTATTAATCAGTCTGTTGTTATTAATGACTTTTGGATTATTCATTTTATATAGCGCAAGCAATAATAATTTATACAGCATAGAACAACAATTATTTCGTATTGGACTTTCAATCGGCATTATGCTTATTTTTGCGCAAATTCCCCCTTTTGTTTATCAACGTTGGGCTCTATTGTTATATTCAATCGGATTATTATTTTTAATAATCGTCTTAATTGCAGGACATGTCGGTAATGGAGCTGGGAGATGGCTTAATTTAGGCATTATTCGCGTTCAACCCTCTGAAATGATGAAGCTTGCGATTCCCATGCTGTTAGCTTATCAATGTCATAAGTCGCATTTACCTTTGACAAAAAATGCTATTTTATTAGCACTAGTGATTATTATAGTGCCGGCTTTACTCACTGCTAAACAACCTGATTTGGGTACCGCTATTATTTTAATGGTAGCTGGAGCAAGTGTTTTATTATTTGCAGGCATCAGTTGGCGTTTAGTGACTTTAAGTGGCGCATTAGTTACATTAAGTGCACCGATTGTTTGGTATTTCATGCATGATTATCAAAGACGCCGTGTACTTACTTTTTTAAATCCAGAGCGCGATCCGCTAGGTGCAGGTTATCATATTATTCAATCTAAAATAGCCATTGGTTCAGGCGGTTTTTTTGGTAAAGGCTGGTTAAGTGGAACACAATCTCATTTGCAATTTTTGCCTGAACATTCAACAGATTTTATTTTTGCGGTCTGTGGTGAAGAATTTGGCTTCCTTGGCAGCTTAATTTTGATTACACTATTTATGATAATTGTTTTGCGCGGCTTATATATTACTATCAATGCGCAAGATACTTTTTCACGATTAATTGCTGGTAGTTTAACCGTTACCTTTTTTGTTTCTTTTTTTACTAACATGGGTATGGTCACGGGCATATTACCAGTAGTGGGATTACCTTTGCCATTAATTAGTTATGGTGGATCATCTATGGTGACACAAATGGCAAGTTTCGGTATTCTAATGTCAATACAAACGCATCGAAAATTATTAACCACATAATCAATAAGGTTGTCATTATGCGAATACGTTTGATCATCAGCACACTTTTAATAGTACTTTTTTTCCCCTGCTATTCTTTTGCAGAGACTACATTGACCTCTACATCTACATTTGACACACGCCCAGCTGTTCAAGCTTTTATTCAAAATATGGTCAAAAAATATGGCTTTAATAAAGATCAGCTCACGCAGTTATTTTCTGCAGTCAAAGTCAGACCTAAAGTCATCAGAAGTATTAAAGCACCACTCGAACAACGTCCCTGGCATACCTATCAAAGATTATTCGTCACAGAAGGACGTATTCGCAATGGTGTTACATTTTGGGATACTTATCAAACTATCCTCACTGCTGTTGAAAAAAAATATGGTGTCCCTGCAAGTATTATTGTAGCAACGATTGGGATTGAAACAAAATATGGTGAACACACGGGAGAGTATCCGGTGATTGATGCTTTAACTAATATTGGCTTTAGTGATAGTCCTCGCGCGCCTTATTTCCGCAGTGAATTAGAAGAATTTTTATTATTAACACGTGAACAGCATTTAGATCCTTTAACAGTCATGGGATCTTATGCTGGCGCGATTGGTCAACCCCAATTTATGCCTAGTAGTTATCGCCGTTACGCGGTCAATTTTGATGGCAGTCATCCTATTGATCTTTCGCATAATGAAGGCGATATTATTGCCAGTATTGCGAATTTTTATAAGCAAAAAGGTTGGGAAACCAATCAATTAATTACTGTGCCTGCCTCTTTAATAGGTAATAATTATCAATT
The DNA here is from genome assembly GCA_013287765.1 of Gammaproteobacteria bacterium. Lineage (GTDB taxonomy): Bacteria > Pseudomonadota > Gammaproteobacteria > DSM-16500 > DSM-16500 > JABDDD01. The sequence continues at coordinate 2,753 of JABDDD010000040.1, forward strand.
TTACCTCAATAAAAATAAAGAAATAAAAATAATCAAGCGAACCACTTTAGCCGAATTTGGTCTGCCGACTGATTCTATAAAAAAAGAAAAACAACCTTATAAATTATTAATATTACAAAGTAACTGGGGAAATGAATATTGGCTTACTTTTCATAATTTTGATGTAATCAAACGTTATAATGCCAGTGATTTATATGCCATGTCTGTTTTTCAACTCAGTCACTATCTTGAAGTATTGCGAACAGAATTAAATAAAAAATTAAATCAGGAGTCAAATCATGCTTAATCTGATACGGATATCACCACTTTTTGTTATTTTTTTGTTTTTAACAGGCTGTATGAGCAGCATGAATAAATGCGATGGCCCATTGCCTTACAAAGTAGATGTGTCTCGTATTCCAGATGCTAAACCAAAAGTTGAGCCCTTGAGCAAATATGGCAACCAACCTTATCATGTTTTTGGAAAAAAATATGAAGTCATGCCGTCGAGTAAAAACTATGTGGCACGTGGCACCGCCTCGTGGTATGGCACCAAATTTAATCATCATAAAACATCCAACGGTGAAAATTATGACATGTTAGCCATGACTGCCGCGCATAAATCATTGCCTTTGCCAACCTATGTCGAAGTCACCAATTTAGAAAATGGTCGAAGAATCATTGTCAGAGTCAATGATCGCGGGCCCTTTTCTGGAAATCGTTTAATTGATCTTTCTTATGCTGCTGCAAAAAAATTAGGGATGATTCAACATGGCACGGCAAGAGTTGAAGTGCGTGCCATTAACCCTACAACCGAACCTTCTTTTTCAAGAGCTGTGTATTATGCTAAAAATAAAATACATTCTTCGCTTCATTTGGCTAATAATACTAAAAATATTTATTTACAAGTCGGGGCATTTCAAAATAAATCAAATGCCATAAAATTACGTAACCAATTATTAGCATTGATTTCATCCCCTGTTAAGATTATACAATCTCTTGATAATCATTTATATCGGGTACAGATTGGACCGATTCAAGATGAAACGATGATGGCATCGATTAATAAAAGATTAAAATCAATTGGGATCAACAGCACACGAATGATTGTTTAGTTTGAAGTAGGGTGGGCAAAGCGCAGCGTGCCCACCATTTCAAAAGATGTTTAGGAGAAGCTTAGTCATGCTAAATTTTATTATTTCAATTATTGGCATCATCCTGACTATTTTTATTATCGTTGGCTTTCATGAGTTTGGTCATTTTATTGTGGCACGCATGGTCGGCATCAAAGTATTACGTTTTTCCATTGGTTTTGGTAAAACCCTCTTTCGTTTTTTTGATAAGCGTGGCACTGAATATACCATCGCTGCGATCCCTCTCGGCGGTTATGTTAAAATGCTTGACTCAACAGAAGAAAATGTACCAGAAGACCAACTGCCTTTTGCTTATAATTATCAACCGATTTACAAAAAAGTATTAGTGATTCTAGCAGGTCCTTTATTTAATTTTTTGTTAGCGCTTTTTATTTATTGGCTGATCTTTATGATTGGTTTTTCAAGTATTGTCCCTATTGTCGGAAAAGTGCAACCCAATTCTATTGCCGCAAAAGCTAATTTAAAATCCAATGATGAAATAATCAATCTTAATGGAAAAACAACGCTTAGCTGGACATCCGTGATGATGGGTCTTTTAATGTATATTGGCGATGATGCGCACATTCAGTTAGAAACCAAACAACCCAATACGTCTATTACCCAAAAACACACTTTGGATTTAACCCATTGGTATTTAGACCCTTTAAAACCTGATCCTCTAACTAGTTTAGGGATCATCCCTTATCAGCCGACCGTATTACCTATTATCAGTGAATTACAACCCGATAGTCCGGCAACACTTGCAAAATTGGCTGTTGGCGATAAAATAATTGCCATTCATGATCAATCCGTTTCATCTTGGGAAGCTATTTTAAAAATAATTGAAAAAAATCCAAATAAGACATTCAACTTTACGCTGATTCGCCAAGGTAAAACTCTTAATGTACCAGTGACTATTGGTACAAATCATAGTTTATTTTCCGGTACCTCAGGATTTTTAGGTATCAGTCCCACTATTATTTGGCCTAAATCATTTATTCGTTATAATCAATATGGTCCATTACAATCTATCCCACATGCTTTTGAAAATACGATTAACTATATTGAGTTAAATTTTTTATTATTAGGCAAAATGATTTCAGGAAAAATTTCGCTTAAAAGTATCGGTGGGCCTATCACTATTTTTCAAAGTGCGGGCACGGCTCTTAATATAGGGGTTATTCCCTTCATGAGTTTTTTAGCTTTTTTAAGCATTGCAATCGGCACAATTAATATCGTACCTATTCCAGGTCTTGATGGTGGACATTTATTATTTAATTTTATTGAATGGATCACGCAAAAGCCTTTATCACTTAAATTACAATTTTTATTATATCGTATTGGTTTTATTTTATTATTGTTATTGATTACACAAGCACTGATTAATGATTTCATGCGTTTATAAATATTTATAAATAAACTAATGATGACGGTAAGATCTCAAGCGCGCCTTTTCTGCTGCTTGTTGATCGCTTTTAATATCCATACGAGGTTCTTTTCTTTTAAAAACACTCAGTCCTACATTACCATTAGGCAATCCTGAACAAAAAGAGCTACTGGCAATTGTCCCGTATTTTAATAGACTTGGATTAACTTGCTTGGCCAGAAAACCCATTTTTAAAGGTTGTAGTGATGAAGGATCAGTAATTTGATTCAAATCTCCCATACAGACGCCATTCCCCGCAGCCGTTAAAGCAACAGCCATACAACCTAATGTTCGGATTCTTGATGCTTCTTTTTGCACAGGAGATAATGGCGCTAATTCTATTTCTTTATTCATTAGGCCAGAAAAAGTATGACGCCTGCATACAGGCTGCAACACTTTATTAGCACCATCTATTTGAAAAGCTAAAGAAATAATAGCATTCACAAAAGTTGTAATGATAGAAATAATTTGTGTCGGTCTTGAAACCACCGATAAAAAACTTAATGTTTGCTGGTAAAAAATCCCCATACTGGCTACCGTAAAAACCATGGTCGCAGCAATCGTTACGCCTAATAATAAAACACGCCCTGCGCATTTTCCTAAATGAAGCATTCGCTCTTTCCAATCATATTGCCAAGCCCCCATCGCATGCCAAGGGGCCTTGAAATTTTCATATACATAATCACAAATTTTTTGATAACGATTCTTTCTAACAAAATCGGCAATTACTTTAAAAAAGATACATGTCATGCCAATAAACATAGCAATCGCGGGACACGCAGCGCCCACACAACCAAAAATAGTTAAGGCAATCGGTAAATGGCTGGTAAAAAATCCAGTTAATAAATTAGAAGCACTGATAAATAAATTTGTAAAAACTGCTTTTGAACTCATAAAACTAAGAACGCCGTAAACAACCCCTGTGCAAAGTGTCAGGCCAAAAACACTTGAAAGACCTATTCTTTTATTAAGAGAAAGTGGTTTCCCATTTTCATCTATAAAAATAAGCCGTTTAGAAACTATTTCTCCCGTTTCATTTTTTACTTTCTTCTTGAGAGTAAATGCATCCAGCACATCTTTGTTATCATTTCTATACAATAAATTATTGATAAACCAACCGATAAACCATGCAACTAAAAACACAGCGACGGGCGGAAAAAATAAATTAAGTAAAATAATTGCATTAGCACCAACGATACCCTCGCCAATACTAGTTAAAAAAGCAGCCTTATGGGCGATTTTTTTATTTCTTTGTTGCAGCCGTCTTTTTTCTTGTTTTTCAGCATTAATAGAATAGATATAATTTTCACGATCTCTTTCTAGATAATAAAATTTTTCGTAATCCTCGCGCTTTTCAGTCTCTTTTTTTGCATCTTCTTTTTTAGAATTTATATTATTATTACTATTATCTATAGAATTATCACCTTCTTCGATGGAGTCATCTGATGTCGCTGTGGGGCTTGGGGTAGCATGAATAATTAATTCACTGTCACTATTACTTTTATTATTATCATTATCATTATCATTATTACTATTTTCAGAAGTCATTTTTTTAATGCGAGAAGGTAATCCCATTGATTGCGAAAAACGATTCATCTTTTTTTTGATTTCTTTTAACTGTGCTTTAAAATTGTCTGCTTCCTCTTTATTTTCTCTAGCCATCTGGCTAATATCGTATTCTAATTTTTTGGATACAACAGGTATTGAAGCAAACTCTTTATTATAAACCATGTAATTATAATAAGCTTTAAGTCCACTCGAATCAGTTTTATAATATTTACTTAAAACAGCAAGCGCCTTTTCATCACGTTTTTGTAAATTATAAAAATGATTTTTTTGGATTCGTGTAAAAATATCATAAACATCGTCTGAAAAATTATCCATATCAACTAAAGAAAAACCTCTTCCTTTAATTGATTTTAATAAATCTCTTATGACAATTCCCGAGCGATCAACCAAAGCTAAGTGATCCACCAACAAAATAAATGCTTGAAAACAGTCTATTTGCTCTGAAGTTGCAGATTGTTTTCTAAAATATTGATGATGTCCATTATACGAATAATTTTTTCGCAAACGTTGAACAAAATTCGAAATAGTCGTGCCTTGTTTATGATAGGTCTGATATTGTCGCAAGATATCTTCAAACCCCATCATCATTTCATTATAATATAAGCCACTATCCGTGAACTTTGACATCATGACTCCTCAAAGATTATTTTTATATAGAAAAATTTTCAGGTAGAATAGTTTCATTTAAACCCTACCATAAAAAACATGACAACGAAAGCACCTTCTATTTTTGTACATAATGCTTTTCTTTCCTATGAGAAAGTTGTTTTATTTGAAAAGCTTAACTTGCATTTACTCGCTGGAAAATGGACTTGTCTATTAGGCCCAAGCGGTGTTGGGAAAACAACATTATTACGAATGATTGCAGGATTAATGAACAGCCCTACTGAGGTTTTTAAGGCCGGTATAACTTGCGATACTCTTTTTCCGCTGTCTACACAAATTGCTTATCATGCACAACAAGATTCACTTCTACCTTGGCTCAATAGCCTTGATAATGCTTTATTAGGTAGTCGCCTACGAGGAGAAAATTCTGCAAAAGCGCTTATTCAAGCAAAAAATTTATTTCAATCAGTTGGGTTAGTCGATTCGATAAAAAAATATCCACGACAATTATCGGGCGGCATGAAACAACGGGTGGCATTGATTAGGACTTTACTAGAAAATAAACCCGTTATTTTAATGGATGAACCTTTTTCTGCATTGGATACGATTACTCGATTTCAATTACAAACTTTAAGTGCTCAATTATTAAGAAACCGTACAGTCCTTTGGGTAACACATGATCCGATGGAAGCATTACGTTTAGCAGATGAAATTTATATTCTTGCAGGTAAGCCTGCTATTTTAAAAAAAATAATTTCATTGAATACCCCCGCCCCACGTGATCCCGGAGACCGACAGTTGATTGAGCATCAAATCACGATTTTTAAAGCATTAACGAAAGCAAAGGCATTATATTAATTATGTCTATTATTAGCCGCAGCTTAATCGTCTTTACTGGATTTATTATATTTTGGCAAATAATCGTTTCAGTATTTCAGTTACCAGATTATATTTTACCGACTCCTTGGGCGGTTTTAATTGCATTAAAAACAAATGCGCATTTGATTCTACAACAATCGATTCCAACACTCACTGAAACAATCATCGGGCTTATTTTAGGTATCCTAATAGGCAGTCTTGCCGCACTCAGCATGGTCTTTGTGCGTTCGATTTCATTTTGGATGTTGCCTTTATTAATTATTAGCCAAGCCATTCCTACTTTTGCAATTGCGCCTTTACTGGTTATTTGGTTTGGCTATGGTTTAGCATCAAAAATTATCACGACTATTATTATGTTATTTTTTCCTATTACCAGTGCTTTTTTTGATGGATTACGACAGACAGATCAACATTTATTAGATTTAGCAAAAACCATGAATGCTAAAAAATGGCGAATATTTATGTTTATTCGCATTCCAGCGGCACTCCCTCATTTAGCATCAGGTATTCGTGTTGCAACGGTCATTGCACCCATTGGTGCTATTGTCGGCGAATGGGTAGGTGCAAGCCGCGGTTTGGGCTTTTTAATGTTAAATGCAAATGCACGCATGCAAATTGATTTAATGTTTGCAGTGTTAGTGACTATTATTATTTTTTCTTTAATATTATTTTTTTTAGTTGATAAATTATTAAAGTGGTTAATAACATGGTGATTATTAAAATGTAGGGTGGATTAGGCGTTTTTTTACCGTCATCCACCAATGATAAATGGCAACTTTGTTTGAATATTACAACTTTTTTCAAGTTGCTGAGCTTTATATGGGCTCCATAAACGAGGGGTGTGAGGCATACACTCTTCTTTTTTTAATTTATTCAGCTGTTGAGTTTGCTGAAAAGAATCACTAATAGAATCCACTTTATTTTTATCAAATTCTCCAAATCCTGCATATATATTGGGGCATATAGAATACCCAGCGGCAGCTGCCAGAGTACCGTTTGACATCAGTGCGGGATTGGCATGACTTGCAGCCTGTCCTAAATACACACTTTGCAGAGAACTTACATTACGAATTTTATTTAATTCACCCATCGCAAGACCATTTGGAATAGCTGTTGCTAACACTGCGGTTCTTCCTATTACTCTTGCGGAAGACGCATCTTTTTGGATAGAAGATAATGGCGTAAGCTCAATATCATTTTCTGCTAATTTGGCAAAAGTATGTCTTTTCATCGGAAATTGAAAGACTTCATTTGTGCTTTCAATTTGGAACGGCAAAGAAATAAGCGCATTAATCCACGTTGCTGCTTGAGCGATCCATTTCATAGGATTTGCTTGCGCAACGGCACTAAGACAAGCCAGTGTTTGTTGATAAAAAACACCCATACTGGCAACTGTTGCAATAATGGTTAAACCAACTGCAGCGGTGAGCGCTAATACTCGAAAAGAACATCGAGCAATATGTTTACTTTTCTCACGCCAATCATGTTGCCAATCATCCATTGCCTGCCAGGGTTTCACAAAAAAATCTTGGATATACTTTGCTATTTTTTTCCCTCGATCTTTTTTAATAAAATCTGCAATCACTTTGCCAAAAATACAAGTAATCCCAATTAACATCCCCACCGCAGGAATGGCAGAACATCCAATGCTTAATATCGTTAACGCTGTGGCATGTGCGGAGATAAACCCAAAAAAAGCATGCGATAGACTCATGAAAATATTGGGCCAAACTGAAAATGAACTCATAAAACTTAATGACCCAGACACAACCCCAGTTGCAACAGTCAACGCGCCAAAAAATTTTAGCTTTCGTATTTTTTCAGCTGAAAGTAATTCGCCCTTTTCATCTAAATAAATTTGACGATATACTTTACCATTGATTTCTTTTTTAAGACGAAGATCATTTAATACATTTTCGCTTGCGCCTTTAAATAATAAGCGATTAATAAATAATGCACTAAACCACACTATTAATCCAATCGCAAGCGGTGGACAAGCTAAATAAACAGTAATAATAGCAGCTGTACCAACAAATGCTTCGCCAATACTGGTA
>JABDDD010000041.1 GCA_013287765.1 Gammaproteobacteria bacterium
AAAGCGTTTAAAATCGGCAAAAGACGCAGCCATTCTATTTCACTATTTATCAATGGTTTTGCTGTGGGACCTGTTGCTTGTGCGCCGATATCAATAATTTCCGCACCATTTTCGATGAGATGATCAATCTGTTGCAGCGCTTTTTCTTCTGGTAAAAAAAGCCCACCATCAGAAAACGAGTCAGGCGTTAAATTAATAACACCCATAAATTGCGGCGTATCAATCCGATGTGAAATTTGTTGAGTCTTAAACAAACCCGTTCCTGAAAAACGTGAACCAAAAAAATCCGCTATTTCTGCGGCACATTTCCCTTGGAAAATTCCTTTTGTAGGAAAAATCCAAAAAAGGCGCAACATCAGCAAAAGGCCATATGGCAAAGGGACGTTTATGTAATTGTGCATGCGGTAAGATTAATTTTTTATCTTTTATCACTAAATCATCAAACGCTAATAAATCAATATCAATAACACGTGGTCCCCATTTTTCTTCAAATTTTCTCCCAAGGGTATCTTCAATATTTTTAATTTGATCTAATAATTCAAAAGGAGAAAGAGTGGTTGTGCAAAGCAGTGCTAAATTAAGATAAGGCATATCCCATGCGGCGGGTGCCTGATCGGGTAATAAAGCATCTGATCGATAAAGTGGAGAGGCACGAACTACTTTAAGAAAAGAAATTTTCTCAATAGCTTTATAGGCTTTTCGCAAATAGTGTAAACGGTCTGAAAGATTTGACCCAAGTCCCAACACAATCATTCCATTTCTCCATACCAAAATTGTACGCCACCATTTAAATCATCAATCGCCGGCTTTTTTCTAACCCCTACTTTTACTCGAGAGGGTAAACTGCAATTGGCTTTAATAATTTTATAAATCACTTGTGTTAAATATTCAATTAAACAAAAAGACTGTTCACTTGTTGCAAGTTTAATTTGTTGAGTAAGTAAGTTATAACAAATTGTGTCGGTCAATAAATCTGTTTGACATGCCGGAGGCTGCGTTTCAAAGTGAATATAAATATCTACCCACACTGTTTGCAGATGTGCGCGCTCCGATTCTTCCCAACCTAAATGAACCTTCAATTCAAGTTGATTTAAAGTAAAATAACTCTTCATTTTTTAATATTTTTTAATTCTATAAAGGTGTGAATGATATCAAATTCCAGGTATCATACAACATTCATCACTTATTGTATAAATTGATCAAATATAATACATATTTTTAAAGATCAAGGAGAGGGGAGCATTGAGTAATCAGTATATAAAACAAGTCGTTAACCAACAATATCCGTACGGTTTTGTGACAGATATTGAGACGGATACTTTTGCGCCTGGATTGTCTCCTCACGTTATTTCGCAAATTTCCAAGCGGAAAAATGAGCCTGAATTTATGTTGGCTTGGCGTTTACGTGCTTATGAGCACTGGCTGACTCTTACCCCACCTAAGTGGGCGCATCTTCAATATCCAGAGATTGATTATCAAAAAATAATTTATTATTCAGCGCCTAAGGTTAAAAAACCAGGACCGAATAGCTTAGAAGAAGTCGATCCTACTTTAATTGAAACTTATAATAAACTAGGTATTCCTTTGCATGAGCAAGCGCGTTTAGCAGGTGTTGCGGTTGATGCGGTTTTTGATAGTGTTTCTGTTGCGACTACTTTTAAAGAAAAATTAGCGGAGAAAGGCGTCATTTTCTGTTCTTTTTCTGAGGCAGTTAAAAACCATCCTGAATTGATTGAAAAATATTTAGGAACAGTGGTTTCTTTTCGTGATAATTTTTTTGCAGCGTTAAATGCAGCTGTTTTTACCGATGGTTCATTTGTTTATATACCAAAAGGGGTGCGCTGCCCGATGGAATTATCCACTTATTTTCGCATTAATGCAGCAAACACCGGCCAATTTGAACGAACGCTTATTATTGCCGATGAAGACAGTCATGTGAGTTACTTAGAAGGCTGTACGGCGCCGATGCGAGATGAAAATCAATTGCATGCAGCAGTCGTTGAGTTAGTCGCGCTGCAAAAAGCAGAAATTAAATATTCTACCGTGCAAAATTGGTATCCAGGGGATGCAGAGGGGCGGGGAGGCATTTTTAATTTTGTCACTAAACGGGGTGCTTGCCGCGGGAAACAATCAAAAATTTCTTGGACGCAAATTGAAACAGGATCGGCTATTACTTGGAAATATCCCAGTGTAATTTTACAAGGAGATGATTCAGTCGGTGAATTTTATTCGGTTGCTTTAACCAATCACCGGCAGCAAGCTGATACAGGCACTAAAATGATTCATATTGGTAAAAATACCCGTAGCACGATTATTTCAAAAGGTATTTCCGCAGGTTTTGGTCAAAATACTTATCGCGGGTTAGTGCGGGTTGCACCCACTGCGCTTCATGCCAGAAACTACACGCAATGCGATTCACTTTTACTAAGCAAAACCTGTGGAGCACATACTTTTCCTGAAATTGATGTGAAAAATAAAACTGCCCATATTGAACATGAAGCGGCGACTTCTCGCATTTCTGAAGATCAATTATTTTATTGTCGTCAGCGAGGTTTAACTGTTGAAAATGCAGTTTCTATGATTGTGAATGGTTTTTGCAAACAAGTTTTTAATGAGTTGCCGATGGAATTTGCAGTTGAAGCACAGAAATTATTAGAAGTTAGTTTAGAGGGGAGTGTTGGGTAATGTTAACGATTCGTAATTTACATGCAAGTATTCAAGATGAAAAGCAAAACACAAAACCGATTTTGCATGGAATTAATTTAGATATTCAACCTGGAGAAGTGCATGCGATCATGGGGCCGAATGGCTCAGGTAAAAGCACACTTGCCAATGTATTAGCCGGGCGTGATCATTATCAAGCGACAATGGGTGAGATTTTTTTACAAGGGGAAAATTTACTGACTCTTTTGCCTGAACAACGAGCGGCAGCCGGATTATTTTTAGCTTTTCAATATCCAGTTGAAATTCCAGGCGTCAATAACATGTATTTTTTAAAAGCGGCTGTAAATAGTCTGCGAAAACATCGTCATTTACCAGAATTAGATGCAATGGATTTTTTAACTTTAATTAAAGCTAAAATAAAAGAAGCCAAAATGGATGAGAAATTTTTACATCGTGCAGTCAATGAAGGTTTCTCAGGCGGTGAAAAAAAACGAAATGAAATTTTGCAAATGTTAATGTTGGAGCCTGCGTTAGCTATTTTAGATGAAGCAGATTCAGGCTTAGATATTGATGCACTACAAAGAGTAGCAGAAGGCGTTAATAGTTTACGTAATTCTAAACGCAGCATTATTTTAATCACGCATTATCAGCGTTTATTAAATTATATTATCCCAGATGTCGTGCATGTCATGATAAAAGGTAAAATTGTAAAATCAGGCGGGAAAGAATTGGCTTTAGAATTAGAAGAAAAAGGATATAGCGAATTTATCAATCAGGTGACAGCATGAATGCGATTCGCTTAATTTTTATCGATGCTGTATTTAACGAAGCATTATCGCAGCTACAGCTTTTGCCTGAAAATGTAGAATTAAACACTGAAAATGGTTTTTCATTACAAGTACCTGCTAATACAAAAATAGCGGATCCTATTTATGTCTATTTTTTAAATAAAGGTAAAAATACTGTTTTAAAAAATAAAATAATCCTTGCTGAAAATAGTGAATTGACTTTAATTGAAGAATATCATGCAGATCATCTAGATAAATATATAACGGATGTCTCAATGGTTTTGCAATTTGGTAAGAACGCATTACTTCATTATGCTAAAGTACAAAATGAAAATAAAAAAGCAACTCATCAATATTCTATGCAAGTTACCCAATTAACGGGAAGTTCGCTATATTTATTTTTAACTGATTTAGGCAGTCATATTGCTAAAATTCAAATACAGGTTAATTTAAGTGAACGCGATGCGATTTTTGATGTTAAAGGACTTTATTTTTTAAATGAAGATAATCAATATATTGATAATAATATTCAAGTTAAACATGATGCGCCTTTTAGTGTCAGTGGTATGTCTTTTAAAGGCGTATTAGATAAAAAATCACGCGCTGTTTTTTTTGGCAAAGTGATTGTCGAGCAAAAAGCAGAACACATCTCAGCGAATCAATCTAATCATAATTTATTGTTATCTTCACAAGCTGAGATAAATATCAAACCACATCTTGAAGTGTATGCTAATGAAATCAAATGTTGTCGGCACGGCGCAACTGTGGGACAGCTAGATAAAGAGGCACTTTTTTATTTGCGTTCGCGCGGCATTGAAGAAAAAATGGCGCTGCAATTATTAATAGAAGGCTTTACTGCAGATATGACGAATCAGATTGTAAATCCAATGATTCGATCTTATATAGAAAAAAAGGTAGTCTCTCATGCAAAATTATAAAGCGGATTTTCCGATTTTTTTGCAGAAAATGCATGGGTTTCCTTTGGTGTATTTAGATAGCAGTAATAGCAGTCAAAAACCTCACAGTGTCATTCAAGCCATCAAACAGTATTATGAAAATGAACATGCTAATGTTCATCGCGGTATTTATGAATTAAGTGAAAATGCGACACGTGCTTATGAGAATACCCGAGAAAAAGTAAAAGATTTTATTAATGCAAGGCATACGCATGAAATTATTTTTACGCGCGGCACCACAGAAAGTATTAATTTAGTAGCGCATAGTTTTGCGCGTCTTCAATTAAAGCCACAAGATGAAATTATTTTAAGCGAAATGGAACATCATTCAAATATTGTGCCGTGGCAGCAGTTGAAAGCAGAGTATGGTATTGAATTAAAAGTGATTCCAATCTCTGATATAGGCGAAATCGATCTTTTAACCTATCAGCAATTATTTTCAAAACGTACAAAATTAGTTGCTATTACCCATGCATCAAATGTGTTAGGGACGATTAATCCTTTGAAAAAAATGATTGAAATCGCGCATGCTGAGAATGTTCCTGTGTTAGTGGATGGTGCACAAGCTTTTCCGCATATGCCGGTTGATGTAGAAGCGCTAGATTGTGATTTTTATATTTTTTCTTCGCATAAAGCCTATGGGCCAACAGGTGTTGGTGTTTTATATGGTAAAACAAATTGGTTAGATAGAATGCCGCCTTATCAAAGCGGTGGTTCAATGATTGAAAAAGTTTCTTTTGCCGAGACGACCTTTGCGCCTTTGCCTTATAAATTTGAAGCAGGTACGCCGCATATTGCTGGCGTAATTGGATTTCATGCAGCATTAAACTATCTTAAAAAAATTGGTATGGATGCTATTTTTCAACATGAACAATACTTATTAAAAGAATTATCTGAACGATTACAAGAGCAGTCTAGTATAAAAATAATTGGCACAGCGCCTCATAAAGTGGGTGTGGTTTCTTTTATTATGAAAGATGTGCATGCACATGATGTTGGCACGATCTTAAGTCATCAAGGAATTGCAGTGCGTGCGGGGCACCACTGTGCTATGCCTTTAATGCAGCGTTTTAAAGTCCCTGCTTTAGTTCGCGTGTCATTTGGTATTTATAATTCAAAAGAAGATATTGATATTTTTATGCGAGCATTAGAAACAGTGAAGAGGTTATTCAAATGATGACGGACTTACGTGAATTATATCAAGAAGTCATTATCGATCATGGCAGACGCCCACGAAATTTTGGGATTCTAACGGATGCAAATTATCATGAAGAAGGATTTAATCCTTTATGTGGTGATAAAATTTTATTGTATATCAAAGAAAATAATAGCGTATTAGAAAAATTACAATTTGAAGGTGTGGGCTGTGCTATTTCCATGGCTTCTGCGTCCCTTTTAACTGAAACGCTTCAGGGAAAAACAGTGAATGAGGCGTTAGAGATTTTTACTGATTTTTCCCAATTTATTACTGATAAAATTTTTTCTGATCGTTTGGGGAAGTTAGCTATTTTAGGGGGAGTGACGCAGTTTCCCGCGCGGGTTAAGTGCGCTACTTTAGCTTGGCATACTTTAAAAGCAATTCTTGATAAAAATAAAAAAAATAGTAAGATTGATTTAACAAGATCTGCTGAATCACATATTTTATCAATGCTTGAAAAAGATAAAAAAAGCATTGGATTTCGTTTATCTATTAAAAAAACCGGCTGTTCTGGTTTTGCTTATGTCCCAACTTTAATAGAAAAAGTGACGCCAACAGATATTTATTTTAAAACACAAAATGGACTAAAAGTGTATATAGATTGCGATATTTTAGCATTTGTTTCTGGGTTATTAATTGATTATAAAGACGATGAAGCAAATTTAAATATAAAGCAAAAAAGACTTTTTTTTATTAATCCGCACGAAAAAAATCGCTGTGGTTGCGGCGAGAGTTTTACGATAGAGTAGAAATATGTTAAAACAAGATACAACAGAAGTTTTACGTGATTGTGAAGCCTCTTTAATTCCTTCAGGGGTTAAAGTCACTTTATGTAAAGGTTCTTTAGTAGTAATTACCCAAGCGTTAGGCAATGCATACACAGTGCATGTGAATGGCAATTTAGCACGTGTTGCAGGAATTGATGGGGATGCTTTAGGGATGGTTATTTTAGCAGAACCTGATATTGATCCACAAAGCACACTAGAAGAACAAGTTTGGGCTATTTTAAGAAACTGTTTTGATCCAGAAATACCGGTCAACATTGTTGACTTAGGATTAATTTATGAATGTCATATTCTATCAGAAGAAGCAGAGCAAGATGTCATTATTAAAATGACTTTGACGGCGCCTGCGTGTGGAATGGGGCCTGTGTTGGTTGCAGATATTGAGCAAAGGATTCGAAGTCTCTCGGGTGTAAGAGCAGTAAAAATTGATTTAGTATTTGACCCTCCCTGGGATCGAAATATGATGAGTGATGTTGCGAAATTGCAGTTAGGTATGTTGTAAGTGTAAGAAACAAAACGTGAGGAAAACAGATGACAATCCAAGAAAAAATTGCTGAGCAAATTAAAAATAATCCAATTGTTCTTTATATGAAAGGTACGCCACAATTTCCCCAATGTGGTTTTTCATCTAAAGCTGTGCATCTTTTAAAAGCATGCGGAGCAGATCAATTCGTAGCAGTGGATGTTTTATCTGATGCAGAAATAAGGCAAGGTATTAAAGATTTTTCCAATTGGCCGACCATTCCACAGCTGTACATTAAAGGTGAATTTATTGGCGGTTGCGATATCATGACTGAAATGTATGAAACTGGAGAGCTTGCGACTCTCATTCAAGTTGCGCTTGCATGATGTGATTATATTAATCCATGCCGCGTTCACTTGATTTGACTTTGCGAGAAATTTTTTTCCACCATTTCATTTGGGAAAGTAGTAATAATAAAAAAATTAGTAAGGTAGTGAAGATGCTGACGAAATACATTCCGCAGGCAACCGCTAATCCTAAAGCAGCTGTCGCCCACAAAGTGGCAGCTGTCGTTAATCCTTTGACATAATCACCTTGCCGAAAAATAACGCCGCCGCATAAAAACCCAATCCCTGTGGCAACTTGGGCTGCAACGCGAGAAGGATCGGCACCGACAATAGAAAGCGAGACGATCCCAAAGACACAAGCGCCTAGTGCAATGGCGCCATAGGTTCGAATACCGGCTGAGACCCCGTGTCGTTCTCTTTCCCAGCCGATGATGCTGCCAAGTAAGAAGGCAATTAAAATGCGTAGAATAATGGTGAAATCCGTTTGTAACGTTAAAACAGTTGTCATAAAAAGATATCCTATCTATATACCACTCGTATTTCAAAATGCGAAGTTATAAGGTAGGGTGGGCAAAGCGTTTTTTGCGTGCCCACCAAATATAATCAACTCTTTTTGGTGGGCACGCGGATAAAAAACATCCGCTTTACCCACCCTACATTTTTTTTACATTCGCATCTTCAGGTGTAATGGGTATAGTATAACTAGATATTCAATTGAATGGGATCTTTTTTGACGTATGTTGATTTATTAAATATAAATTTTAATCTTCAAAAATAGAAAAATCAGCTAAACGTAGTATTGCTCCTTGCGCAGCTGCTTTTTGATAATATTGATTATCAGCAGTAATAAATTGTGTGTTGTCACTGAAAATAGCAACGGCATGATATAACGTATCAAACAAGTGGTGCTTAAAACGTTCTGATAATTGGCAAGCAATTTGATAGATTTTTGGCTCATTAATAACTGGAAATTCCATCATGTTTAGTAGCTCAATTGTTTCCCCAGCAATTTTTGGTTGTAAGCGGACAATGACAGCTGCTACTTCAGCTAACCAATGAGGAGGTTGTAACACTTTAACCTTATTTTGTTTAATAATTTGCAACAGGCTGATAGCTTGTGGTAAGTGTTCTTCTTCAGTTTTTTCTGGAAAAATCCACTTTATAATGACACTTGCATCAATAACAAAGCATCTCATGATCGTTCTTGATTACGTATTATTCGAACGGTTTTAGTTGATATAGCTTTTTGCTTAGAGCGTAATTTAAGTAAAGCATCAATAGCATGTGCTCGTTGTTGCTGGCGCTCATGTTCTTCAATGGCTTGTACCATAAGTTCTGCAATGACTTGACTTTTATTTTGATGAGCAAATACTTTATTAAACCGTTTTTTGACTGCTTCTGGTACACTGAAGTTTACTGTTGCCATTGTTCTCCCCAGAGTTGTTGATATATTCATTATCATTATTGATTATTTAAACAATAAAATCAAATTTTTTTAAAAAAATTTATTGCATTATCTCCCGCATGACTCGACATGTTTCTTGCATCACGTGTACATTATGAATAGTTGCCAACTGACAATACAACATCGCCTGCTGTTTAAAAAGATAATGCAAATAAGCCCGAGAAAAATGCTGACAAGTGTAACAAGTGCAATTATCCATAATAGGTTTTTCATCAGTTGCATATTGGCTTTTTTTAATTAAAATTTTTCCTTGCTGTTCTAATTCATGAAAATAAAGCCAGTTATCTTTTTTGATAATTTCACCACAATAAAGTGCACCATGCCGCGCATTTCGCGTGGGGGCAACACAATCAAAAATATCAATTCCCTTCGCCACAACATCAATTAAATCTTGTGGTTTTGCACCAACGCCCATAGTGTAACGAACTTTATCCTGCGGTAAATAAGGGCATACCCAGTCAATGATTTCTACAGTTTTTTGCATATCAAAACCAATCACTTCACCGCCAATGGCAATGCCATCTAATGGTTTTGATAAAATAAATTGAGTGCATTCTTCTCGTAATTCTTTAAAACTCCCGCCTTGAATAATGCCAAATAAAGCTTGATAGTGACCATAGGCAGAGTGAGGATTTTTTTGATGTGTTTCAATTGAAAGATCAAGCCATCGATGCGTTCGTTCCATTGCTGCCAATGCAATTTCACGACCACCTATTTCAGGCGTACATTCATCAAAAGCCATGATAATATCCGCACCTATTATTTTTTGTGCGGCAATAGATGTAGCAGGGGTTAAATGAATAATATTTCCTGTTAAAGGATGTTTAAAATGCGCGCCATCTTCTTTAATTTTACAGATTTTTGAATTTTTTGATAAACTAAATACTTGAAAACCACCACTATCTGTTAACATCGGTTGGTGCCAATTCATGAAACAATGCATACCACCTGCTTTTTCCAAAATATCCATGCCAGGTGCGCACAACATATGATAAGTATTTCCCCCTAAAATAATTTGACTGCCTGTTTCAATTAATTGATCCGGCGTCATCAAATTCATAAAAGCTTTTGTTGCAACAGGCATAAAAGCAGGCGTTAGAATATCACCATGCGGAGTGGTGATTTGTGTTACTCGTGCGGCTAAAGTAGGGTGTTTTTTGATGAATTTTGTATTAAATGTATTTTGCATGAATGTTTTTACCTAACCAAAAGTAATTACTTAATATTTATGGCTAAATGATGGGATTGACAACATACGATAAAGAAATCACTACGCAGCTTTGCGAGGACTTTTTTTCTTAACGTAACTTTTTAGAACTTTATCCATACGAACTTGCCAGCCTTCCCCAGTGTTTTTAAAGTATTTTACCACTTCTGGGCTATAGCGAACTGTGACAGATATCTTTTTAGGTTCTTTCTGTTCGCCTCGTTCACCACGTTTACGTTTTTGAATGATGCGAGCTAATTCTGGTAAGACCTCTTTGATCGGCCGCATCATCTTAAAGTCTTTTTTTGTGAGCTCTCTTACCTCGCCCTTTTTATTCGTTAATGCTTTCCTCATATTT
>JABDDD010000042.1 GCA_013287765.1 Gammaproteobacteria bacterium
CAATACCACCGCTACCACGAGCGCTAATGTGACACCATTTGCTTTAACTGTTAATGCAACTGGTCAAAACAAAGTATATGATGCAACAGCAAATGCAAGTGTACTTTTAAGTGATAACCGCTTCGCAGGAGATAGTTTATCAAGCAGTTATAGCAGTGCACTATTTAACGATAAAAACGTAGGAACAAATAAAGCAATTGATGTATCAGGTATTAATATTACAGGCACTGATGCAACAAATTATAGCTTTAATACCACCGCTACCACGAGCGCTAATGTAACACCATTTGCTTTAACTATTGCAGCTGCCGGTCAAGATAAAGTATATGATGCAACAGCAAATGCAAGTGTACTTTTAAGTGATAATCGCTTTGCAGGAGATAGTTTATCAAGTAGTTATAGCAGTGCATTATTTAACGATAAAAACGTAGGAACAGCTAAAGCAATTGATGTATCAGGTATTAGTATCACAGGCACTGATGCAACGAATTATACTTTCAATACCACCGCTACCACGAGCGCTAATGTGACACCATTTGCTTTAACCATTGCAGCTGCAGGCCAAGATAAAATATATGATGCAACAGCAAATGCAAGTGTACTTTTAAGTGATAATCGCTTCGCAGGAGATAGCTTATCAAGTAGTTATAGCAGTGCATTATTTAACGATAAAAACGTAGGAACAGGTAAAGCAATTGATGTATCAGGTATTAGTATTACAGGTACTGATGCAACAAATTATACTTTCAATACCACCGCTACCACGAGCGCTAATGTGACACCATTTGCTTTAACCATTGCAGCTGCAGGCCAAGATAAAGTATATGATGCAACAGCAAATGCAAGTGTGCTTTTAAGTGATAATCGTTTCGCAGGAGATAGCTTATCAAGTAGTTATAGCAGTGCATTATTTAACGATAAAAACGTAGGAACAGCTAAAGCAATTGATGTATCAGGTATTAGTATCACAGGCACTGATGCAACAAATTATACTTTCAATACAACAGCTGTAACGAACGCTAATGTGACACCAGTTGCTTTAACTGTTAATGCAACTGGTCAAAACAAAGTATATGATGCAACAGCAAATGCAAGTGTACTTTTAAGTGATAACCGCTTCGCAGGAGATAGCTTATCAAGCAGTTATAGCAGTGCACTATTTAACGATAAAAACGTAGGAACAGCTAAAGCAATTGATGTATCAGGTATTAGTATCACAGGCACTGATGCAGGAAATTACACTTTTAATACAACTACTGCTACAACCGCAAATATTACCCCTGCTTCCTTGATTGCAAGCTTAACAGGTTCTGTTAATAAAGTCTATGATGCAACCTCTATCGCAACTTTGAATGCTGGTAATTATAATTTAAATGGAACCTTAGCCGGCGATGTTGTTACTTTAAATAATCCTACAACAGGTACTTACATTGATAAAAATGTCGGAACTAATAAAAATATCAGTGTATCTGGTCTTAGTTTGAGTGGCATAGATGCTGGTAATTACACGGTTAATACTTCCACCAATAATACTATCGGCAATATTACCCCATTTGCTTTAACCATTGCAGCTACAGGTCAAAATAAAGTATACGATGCAAACACTAATGCAACTGTTAACTTAAACGATAATCGCTTAGGCACTGATGTCTTTACCAGTAGTTATAGCAATGCATTGTTTAATGATAAAAATGTTGGAACGAATAAAACAATTAATGTATCTGGTATTAATATTTCTGGCACCGATGCGGCTAACTATACTTTCAGTACCACAACATCAACCAGCGGAAATATTTCACCAGCTCCTTTAACTCCTTCTTTAAGTGGCTCCATCAGCAAAGTATATGACAAAACAACTGTTGCAACTGTAGGATCAAATAATAATTATCAATTATCCGGAATCTTCCAAGGTGATAATGTTACCTTAAGCGGATCACTGGCTGGAAATTATGATAATGCCAATGCTGGAAATAATAAATTAGTCACTTTTGTTGGTTTAGCAATTAACGGTAGCTCTATTAATAATTATTACTTAACTTCTAATGTTATTAACACTCGCGGATCAATTACACCTGTCGCTATTAAAATAGCAGGCTTAGAAGCAAATAATAAAATATTTGATGGAACAACTGATGCTACTTTAAATTTTAAAAATGCCACATTCACCGGCACTTTATCAGGTGATATCGTCACTTACAATCCAAACTATGCAGGTCATTTTATAACAAGCCAAGTTGGAAACAATGTTCCAATTGTTATTACTTATTTAGGTTTACTGGGTAATGATCCAACAAATTATACAGTAGAGTTCCCACAAACATTAACCGCAGATATACTCCCATCTACTATTAGTAATAGTAATGCATTGATATCTGCTCAATCTAATATAAGCAATATTACTAGTGGGCCTTATGTTAATGCAGATCAGTCCAATTTACTTAATATCAATAATAAAAAAATACGTCATGATATAATTAAAAATATTAAAGATATTCAATATCAAAATGTAACAGCTTGCTTTATGGTAGCAAATAAACAACTTTTTATTTCTGCAGGTGGATGTGGTTCTAAATTTTAGTAGCGGAGAGAAAAAATCTGATCAAATCCTCTATTATTAACCATATTTAACATTACTTTCACACAAAAAATCCTCAAGTATCCCCTCATTTTCCTGTAAAAAATAGCCAATCGATATTCATCTAGATAACCCTATTTTTATAATTATATTGGTTTTTCCTGCCTAATATTATAAAATAAAATCCTCATTTTTGAGGATTATTTATGCAATTTACTGAATTTACATTTATTCTGAGACCTTCTAAGCTAGGAGGAGTCGGCGTTTTTGCAGCGCATGATATCTCGCAAAACACTTATTTATCTTTTACAAAATCTTCTCCCCGCACAATGAAAATTGCCGATGTCCCTGCTAATTTTCTCAAATTTTGTATTTTCCTAAACCAGGAAGAATGCCTAGCACCCGAACGATTCGACAGAATGGAAATTGGGTGGTATTTAAATCACTCCCATGATCCTAATATTAAAAAAATTCCTGGAGGAATAATCGCGCTTCGAGATATCAAAATGGATGAAGAAATTCTTATGGATTATAACCAACTCAATGAACCTGAAGAATTAAAAGAACCCTACTATAAAGTAGCTGCATTTCCTTAAAATTAAGCAATCATTAATTTTAAAATAATGCAAAATTTTATTTTAATTAAGCATTCATTTCAAGTAAAATTTATCCTTTAAAATAAAAATTGGATAAAAAAATGCCTGATGAAAAAAAAGAAAGAGCACCCACTTTAACTGAACGATTTTTAGCTACTATTATAACGGGAGCATTAACGACACCCACTCGAAATGCGTTAAATCTCGTCCCAAACTATACTGACATTACCAAATTAATAGAAGCTACTGCAAACCAACGCTTAAAAAATATGCGATTGAATGTACCGCGCACCACAACTGCTGTTTTCTCTCAAATGCTAGCAATTGAGACAACCAAAAAACAATTTGGAAAAGAAGCTAAGCTAGAATCAGTTATTGCAAGCAGCACGAGTGGAGCATGCGTTGCAAAAATATTTGAATCACCTTTAATTAAAATTGCTCAAGCAAAGAAAATTTCTCCTACAGCACATTTTAAAGGTTTTACTATTGTTTCAGATACTATGCCAACATTTAATTGGAGTATTCGTAGCCCATTTTTATTTTTGCTTTATTGGATACGTGAATTTTGTTTTACAGTTACTGTATTAACAAACGAAACTCATTTATCTTTACCTAAAAAAAACGATGAAGTTATTCAATTTAGTTATGATCTTACTAAGCAAGTCTCTTTATATTCCATTGGATCATTATTGTCTGCCAGTGTTCATAAAATAATTGTACCAACTGCCGCTAGAGATATATTCGATTTTGCAAAGCAAGGAACCACTCCTAATATTGAAGCAGATGGTATTTTTCTTACTTGTAAAAAATTATGGAATAATTCATATACTCATCCAGGCTTTAAAGGACCGCATACAAATCCAACTTCTGTCCTGCACAATGTAGACAATACTTTTAAAGCATTATGCGGATGGCCTATGTTTGCTACACGAACTTTTTATTTATTGACAACAAAAATAATTATTGACAACAGTCTGTATACAGTACAAAAAATCAGTGACAAACTGCATGCAAAAAAACTTCCATTTTTTTCCAATACAATTGGAAAGCCTGTCAAAGAGGAGCATCCAGAGATTGAAAAAGAAAAAATATTTTCCCTTAAACCAAATAATTGATGACTTTATGGAGAAATGATCTCTTACTGTTCATTTCTTTAAAATTGTTCATTAATTTTAGCTATCTTTGTTTAATATTCTTATTTTTATTTTATCTTCGAAAATTATTAGGTAAAATATTTAAAATATTTTATACACTCTAAGGATTTATTTTGTCTGATAATAAAATATTAACTATTATTGATAAAAAACCATTAATATCGCCTTTGACTAATCACTATATTCAAGTGGCAACCAGTGATAATACTCGGCGAGCTTATCAATCTGACATTCGCCACTTTGAAAATTGGGGCGGAAAATTACCTGCCAATGTTGAAATGATTATTACTTATTTACATACTTTTGCCGATAAACTAAATTCACGCACCCTATCACGTCGATTAACCGCTATCAAAAATTGGCATGTTTACCAATGTTTTATTGATCCCACACAACATCCTGCTGTCAGTAAAACATTAGCAGGGATTACGCGTACTCACGGAAAACCTAAAGAAAAAGCCCAACCATTATTGCCCGAGCAACTGTTACAAATTATTAAATTTTTAAATAATGAAAATACGTTACTTGCGAAACGCGATAATGCTTTACTGCAATTAGGTTTTTGTGGTGCTTTTAGAAGAAGTGAATTAGTCAATATCAATATTGAGCATATTCAATGGCTTGATAAAGGCATTGAAATTTTAATTCCTTATTCTAAAACAGATCAAATGCACGAAGGTCAGTTTTGCGCGATTCCATTTGGTAATGGAGACATCTGCCCAGTAAGCGCTTTAAAAAATTGGTTAGAATTATCCAATATTTCAACCGGACCTATTTTTCGTAAAATGATTAAAAATAAAGTCCATCCTATTGCTCTTAGTCCTTTGTCGGTGAATCATATTTTAAAAAAACGCATTGAACAAGCAGGTATCCCGCAAATGCATTTATTCAGCAGTCATAGTCTACGCAGAGGTCTTGCGACAAGTGCCAGCCGGGATGGCGCTTCTCTACCTGCTATTATGCGCCAAGGTCGTTGGAAAAATGTAAATACAGTGATGGAATATATTGAAGCGGCCGCTCGCTTTGAAGAAAATGCAGTGAATCTTATTCTCAATAAAATGCAGCTTGAAAAAGATTAAATAACCATTGCACTTAATGCTTTTATCCAAACAGGATGATCATTCACACAAGGAATAAAAATAAATTCTTTACCGCCCAATAAGCGCCATTGTTTACGCATGCGAATATTCACTTCTTCTAATGTTTCAAGACAATCAGCAACAAATGACGGACAAACAACAGCAATTTTTTGAATACCTCTTGCAATTAAATCTTTTAATAGTAAATCAGTATAAGGTTTAATCCAAGGAATACGTCCCAGACGTGATTGAAAAGCCACTATAAATTTACTCGGCTCAATTTTTAATTGTTCTGCAATTAAATAAGCTGTTTTATAACATTGTGCACGATAGCAATATAGATTATCTTGCTTAATATCAGGACAAGGAGCGATACGATCACAGTGAGCATGGCATGCACTTTTATCAATATGTCTTTCTGGCAGTCCGTGAAAACTAAAAATTAATAAATCAATTGAATCAATCGATTTATTTAATTTTTCTTTAATTCTATCAGTCACTGCCATAATAAACCCTGTCTGATGATAAAACTCATGTTTAATCTCGACAGAAGGAATGTTCCATTGCTGACTTATTTTATTAAAAAAATGCTCAAGTGCAGATCCTGTCGCTGCTGATGAATATTGAGGAAATAATGGAATAACTCGCAGCATTTGACAGGTGCTTAAAGAATTTAATGCTGTTTGCAAATTAGGATGTCCATATCGCATCGCTAATTCAACTTGATAAGTCTCGCCTAATTGCTGAGCTAATGCTTTTTTTATTGCAATACTATTGATAAGCAATGGCGAACCTTGTTCCATCCAAATTTGCCTATACGCTTTTGCTGTTTTCTTATAACGACCGGGCACAATAATTAGATGAACCAATATAAATCGCATCAAACTAGGTAAATCAATCACACGAGAATCCATCAAAAATTCCGTCAAATATCGATAAACAGCTAGATTATCACAATGATTCGGTGTGCCAAGATTCAGCAATAAAACCCCAGTTTTAAGCATTTTTTATTCTCTAATATTTGACAACTTCCGTCACTTTCCCGCGGAAAACACGATAAGCATGGTAAGTATAATACAGCAAAATAGGTAACATAATTAAAGCACCCACTAACATAAAAATTAAAGCTGAACTATCACTCGCTGCTGCTTGATAGGTTATTTCTCTTGGAACAATATACGGATAACTACTAATAATAAAACCAATATAACACATTAAAAACATACCAATCACGCACCAAAAAGGTAAATGTTCTTGATGTTTTTTCAATGCACGCCAATGCATCACAAAAAGTATTAATGTTAAAAGTGGTAATATCGCTAAAAAAGGCATATTCGCAGGATCAAACCATCTTGCTTTAATAGATGGATCTAAAAAAGGTGAGCAAATACTCACAGCAATAAAAGCAAATAAAATAAAATACTGCACTTTACTTGAAATATTGTAACATTTTTTTTGTAATTTTCCTTCTGTCTTAATAATAAGATAATTAGCGCCTAATAAAACATAACCAAAAATCAAGCCCATACCACACAAAATACTAAAATAATTAAACCATTGATAATGTACCCCCTTGGTTAAATCAAAACCTCTAACAAAAGTTCCTAATACAAATCCTTGGGTAATAGCCGCGGTGATTGATCCTAAGAAAAAACAAATTTCCCATAAAAATTTAGTTTTTATCGCTTTTAATCTAAATTCAAATGCAATGCCTCGAAATAATAAAGCAATCACCATAATAAAAATAGGGATATACATAATCGGTAAAATAGTACTAAAAGCTAAAGGAAAAGCCCCATATAAAGCAGCACCCCCTAATACTAACCATGTTTGATTACCATCCCAGACAGGTAAAATGCTAGCCACCATCAAATCACGTTCATGACCATCACGAATAAAAACAGACAAGATACCAATACCTAAATCAAATCCGCCTAACAATACATACATAATCACAGCAAAAGCAATAAGACCACACCAAGCTAAAGCTAAAATATCCATTATTTAGACTCCGTTGAAGCGGGCATGTACTGAAAAGGTTGATGGATAGATTTTTTATCAATTTCTTCAGGCCCATGATGAATCGTTTTATGTAAAAAATAAAAATAGAAATAACCAAATATAATGCCATAGACAATAAAAATTAAAGCAAATGAAATCATAACATCTTGAAGAGAAACAGGTGAAACAGCATCGACCGTTTTAATTAAATTATAAACTACCCATGGTTGTCGTCCCATTTCTGCCGTAATCCATCCTGCCCATAAAGCAATAAACCCAAATGGCGCTGATAAAATAGAGACTTTTAAAAACCAAGGATGATCAAATAAACGTTTTTTATACCGTAAATAAAGTGCAATAAATGTTAAAAGCAGCATTAACATTCCAATACCCACCATAATTCTAAAAGCAAAAAAAACGGGAAAAACTTTTGGTTGATTTTCAGGAGTAACTGACTTTAAACCTGTCAACAGTCCATTCCATTCATGAGTATTTAATAAAGCAGCACCATGTGGAATTTTAATTTCAAAATAATTTTGTTGCTTTTTTTGATCGGGAATTGCAAATAATAATAAAGGCGCTCCTTTTTCAGTATTCCACAATCCCTCCATAGCGGCTGTTTTTAAAGGTTGCTTTTCATAAATCATAACGCCGGTCATATCGCCAAAATAAATCTGTAAAGGCACTAAAATAAGCAAAGACCACCAAATAAAAGAATAGCATTTTTTTGCAAAAGGTATAAATTGTTTTTTCAATAAGTAAAAAGCAGAGACACTACAAACAACAAAACCCGCACAAATATACGATGCCAGCATCATATGCATAAAACGAGAAAACACAAAAGAACTAAACAACACATCGCTCCAGTGTGCAATTTTATAAACAGACTCAGTCTTTAAATATCCAACAGGATGTTGCATCCAAGTATTAGCTGTCATAATCCAATAAGCAGATAGCGTTGTTCCCGCCACCACGCAAAGTGTGGCGATATAGTGTAATCGAGGACTGACTTTTTGCCAGCCAAAAATCATGACGCCAATAAAACCTGCTTCAATAAAAAAAGCTGTCATCACTTCATATGTAAAAAGAGGTCCCAATACACTACCCACTGCTCGCGTAAAACCTGACCAATTTGTGCCTAATTGAAACTCCATCACTAAGCCTGAGACCACACCCATCCCAAAGGTCAATGCAAATATTTTAGTCCAAAATTTACAGATAGTTAAATAGACTGGATCTTTAGTCTTAAGCCATTGTCCTTCCATAATGGCAAGAAAAATAGCTAAACCAATACTAAATGCTGGAAAAAGAATATGGAAGCTGATAGTAAAACCAAATTGAATCCGAGAAAGAAGTGCGGTATCTAATAACATAATTTTTCAACCTAACCTATACAGGATGAACGCTATTATAATGATACTTGCTTTCTTTCGCCAGAATTAGTTATGTAGTGAATAGTGATAAGCGATTTGCAACCCTTGCAACACTAAATCTGGTAAAATCATATCAAATAAAGACTGATCTTTAAATAACTGTGAAAATCCCCCTGTACCAATGACTAAAACTGACTCTTCATTAAAAACTTCTTGTTTAAAACCATGAATAATCTCTTTTATCGCACCTAATTGTCCATAATAAAGTCCTGACTGAATACTTTCTCGAGTCGTGCGGCCAATGGTATTTTCAGGAATTTCAATATCAACCGCCATCAATTTGGCTGTATTTGATTTGAGAGATTCCATGGCAATACGCATCCCTGGCAAAATAGTTCCACCAAAATAATCTCTATTTTTAGAAATAGCACACAAAGTGGTCGTCGTTCCCATATCAACATTAATAATATTTTTATTGGGGAAAGCATGAATCGCGCCGATTGCATTGGCAATTCGATCAGCACCCACTTCTTGTGGATTTTTATATCGAATATTCAATCCAGTTTTAACGCCTGCCTGCAAAACAAAAGGCGACAATTTAAAATAAGAAGAAATAGCATGTCGAATAGTAAAATCGCAACCAGGCACCACAGAACAAAGTGCAATGGCTGTTATTTCCTCTAAAGAAATTTCATTTGCTGCTAAAAAATTAATAAGAAAAATACCCAGCTGATCTGACGTACCGATCAAGTGTGTTGCATAACGGAACCGTTTGACTAAATTATTATTATCAAATAACCCACCTAAAATATGCGTATTTCCGACATCTAAGCA
>JABDDD010000043.1 GCA_013287765.1 Gammaproteobacteria bacterium
TGATACACTGAAGACTAAATCCATTTTCTAATGCTAGGTGCAGTAACATTTTTTCTTCGTCATAGAAAGGCAAAACAAAAGGTGCTTTGCTCTCTAATTCAAGTCGTGCTATAGTCCCTTGCTCGTCTTGATAAACAATCAACTGAAAAATATCTTCGGCAAATAATTGTTCTTTTTTCTGTTTTATTTGTTTTTTCTGTTTTATATATTCTGTGGAATTTTCTTTATTAAGTTCTTTCCCTTGCCAAAAAGCACAAAAAAGCACATTAGAGTCATCTTGACGGCTCGCCCCCATGCTTTCCCTTTTTTATCCATAAAAATTGAGAAAAAAATTATTTTATAGTATCTCTATCCCTGATTGTTTAATCGTATCATCTAGCAATTTAAGTAAGTGTAGCAAGGTTTTTAATTGAGATAAAGGCCACATATTGGGCCCATCAGAAGGCGCTTTATCAGGATTGGGATGCGTTTCAATAAAAAGACCCGCAACCCCTGCTGCGATTGCAGCTCTGGCAAGCACCGGAACAAATTGACGCTGCCCCCCGGTTGCATGCCCTAAACCACCCGGTAGTTGCACCGAATGGGTCGCATCAAAAATAACAGGACAGTGTGTATCACGCATAACCACTAAAGAACGCATATCAGATACTAAATTATTATAACCAAAACTAGTCCCACGCTCGCACACCATAATGTGCTTATTACCTGTTTCATGTGCTTTTTCAGTGACATTTTTCATATCCCAAGGCGATAAAAATTGACCTTTTTTGATATTCACTGGCAAACCTGTGCGCGCCACCCTTTGAATATAGTTAGTCTGCCGACATAAAAAAGCAGGTGTTTGTAATACATCAACTACTGCTGCTACTTCTTCGATAGGTGAATCATCATGTACATCCGTTAAAACAGGCACACCTATTTGCCTTTTGACTTCGCTTAAAATACGTAGACCTTCTGCTATACCTAAGCCCCGAAAACTTTTACCGGATGAACGATTCGCTTTATCAAAAGAAGATTTATAAATAAAAGGAATTCCTAAGCTTTGAGTCATTTCTTTTAAAGAACCCGCAGTCTCTATGGCAAATTGCTCGCCTTCAATGACACAAGGGCCTGCTATTAAAAAAAAAGGTTGCTCTAAACCTATCTTAAAACCACAGATTTGCATTACTTTTTCTCCTGGTATTTTTTAGCAGCAGTAATAAATCCAGTAAAAAGAGGATGACCATCCCTTGGCGTTGAGGTAAATTCCGGATGGAATTGACAGCCAATAAACCACGGATGATTAGGTAACTCAATCATTTCTACTAGATTATCTTGAGAACGACCTGATACTTTTAAGCCAGCATCAGTTAACTGCGGTAAAAAAGTATTGTTCACTTCATAGCGATGACGATGACGTTCGATAATATGATCAGTTCCATATAATTTTGCGGCAAGAGAGGCGTGTAATAAAGAACATTTTTGTCCGCCTAAACGCATCGTCCCACCTTTTTCGGATGCTTCATTGCGTTTTTCAATTTGACCCAAATGGTCTTGCCATTCGATCACCAATGCAACCACTGGATAGTGTGTATCAGGATTAAATTCTGTGCTATTGGCATTTGGTAATTGTGCCACATGACGCGCAAACTCAATAATTGCAATTTGCATACCTAGGCAAATACCCAAATAAGGAATACCCTGTTCTCTTGCAAATTGTGCAGCAATGATTTTTCCTTCAACGCCTCTTTTACCAAAACCACCTGGCACAATCATGCCATCTAAGCCTTGTAACGTCTGCGTACCATTTTTTTCAATTTCTTCTGAATCAATATAGTGAATATGAATATGTGTACGCGTTTGGATGCCTGCATGTAATAACGCTTCAGATAAAGATTTATAAGATTCCGTCAGATCAACATATTTACCGACTAAGCCAATTGTGATGGTTTGCAGAGGATGATAATAAGCATCGACTACACGATCCCATTCACTCAGATCAGCAGGGACGGCTTTAATATTCAAAATATCTACAACAATTTCATCTAGTCCTTGTTGATGTAACTCACGTGGAATGCTATAAACAAAATCTACATCAGGCAATGGAATAACTGCTTTTTTCTCAACATTGGTAAATAAAGCAATTTTTGAACGTGCATGATCTGACAACATCCGATCAGAACGACATAATAAAATATCGGGCTGAATCCCAATGGAGCGTAATTCTTTAACAGAATGTTGGGTAGGTTTCGTTTTAATTTCACCAGCCGTTGCAATATAAGGCACCAAAGTTAAATGAATAAAAAGTGCTTGCTGTCGACCCATTTCGATACGCATTTGCCGAATCGCTTCTAAAAAGGGTAATGATTCAATATCTCCCACGGTGCCGCCAATTTCGACTAAAGCAATCTCTGCATGTTTAGCCCCATCGATAATACAGCGTTTGATTTCATCTGTAATATGGGGAATAACCTGCACTGTCCCGCCTAAGTAATCTCCTCGGCGCTCATTACGAATCACATTAGCATAGACCCGACCACTGGTAAAATTATTCTTTTTAGTCATTGAGATACGAACGAAACGCTCATAATGTCCCAAATCAAGGTCTGTTTCAGCCCCATCTTCGGTCACAAACACTTCACCATGTTGTAATGGATTCATGGTGCCTGGATCAACATTAATATAAGGATCAAGCTTCATTAAAGTAACATTAAGCCCTCTTGCCTCAAGGATTGCGCCTAAAGACGCGGATGCGATACCTTTACCTAAAGAAGAAACCACCCCGCCCGTAATAAAAATATATTTTGTCATGACGCGTTATCTGCCTTTTGAATGGTGGGACTTTAGCAAAATGAAGGGATTGCTGCAATGGGATTTCTGATTATTAATTGGGGAGTTTGCTATATCTCATCTTATAAATCAGTATTTGCTCCTTTCATTATACCCCGCATTTCCTGAATATCGCGTTCTTGCACTAACCAAAGAGAATCGCCTTTATTAAGAAAAATAAATTTTTGTCCAGGCTTAATAGACAACTGCTCTCTAATTTTTTTGGGAATTACAATTTTATATTTGGAAGAAATAATGCCAATATGCACTTTTATACCTTAATTATATGAAACAAAGTAGAATTTAATCATATCAAATAAAACAAGTTGACTCAATCTTCCTATCCATTTAGTGTATATTCATTTACTTAAATACTTAACTTAAATACTAGGAGAAAGAAATGCTAATTAGGATTTTTAATGTACTTATAGTAATAGTAGGCGTCGTGGTGGGTATTTTAGCGTTAGCGCTACCACGTGATCAATTGGTTAACTTGATTGTTTTTCGCGACTTTTTTGATATCTGTTTACCGGTATTGGCGTTTGGGGCATTGATTAAATACTTATTCGCAGGAAGAGGCAGCTCGCATCATCATCATAATGGGCATTGTCACGCACCTGAATGTAGTGAAAAATAATTTATTTGATAAAAAAGAGGGCAATTCAATCTGCCCTTTTTTTATTTTTTTTGTATTGATAATGATTGTTGCTTAACATTATTTAATGCGACTGCAAAAGCTCTTTGTTTTTTCCCAAAAAGAAGTTCAACTAGTCTAAATCGCTTTATTGGATTTTCAAGATGCTTTATTTCTTGTGGAGTACAAACATAAGCATCAGTCTTATTAGATTTAAATGAACGCTTGATATGTTCTATCAGATCTGCTGTTGTATCACTTTGGTTGTAGCTTTTTTTATATATTTTCTGCACCATTTCAAACTCTGTCTTTGAAATAATAAATGGAGACTGTAATTTTTTAGTAATTAATTCTGTACTTGCTTTTAATGAAGCAAATTCTTTCCCTTTTTTATCCAAAATAAAAAAAGTGCTATTTGTATTATTGTTCGAAGTAGGAGAAGGTGTCCTGCTATGACTATTAATAGTCATAGTGCTTGAGGTTGAAGAGGGAGAAGAAGTAATGGTTGGACTACTGATTGCAATAGGGGGGGGCGACAACTTAACTTCTATCTCCTCCCCTATAGCTTGTTTTTCCGCTAATTTATTAATTTCTTCAGCAAATTTCTCTGCCTCATAAGGATTAGAAGAAGATAGCAATACTGACAACACCTCTGTAGATAATTGATTTATGCTATCAAGATGCAATAGTGCGTATTGTATTTTTAAAGCTCTTTGCTGAACCAAAAGTTGCTCTTCTTTTTCTTCTAATGCAAAACGTTTTTCGCCATAACGCTCATAATTTTTATCTAGCTGTTGTTCTCTTACAATTAGCTTTTTATATTCAAGCTCTCTTCTCAATTTTTCCATGTCGCTTAATTGCGGCATTTTTAATTCTTTTTCTAAGATTGGACGACGAGCGCTAATAAGACAGCCTTCGATATCAACCAATTTTTTTTGTATTTCTTTTACTTGATTTAACTCTTTTCTTAGCATAGTCATGCTTTCGCTTAAACGGGTCTGCATAGTAAAAGAGTTACGAATAACTTCCTTGTACTTTGCTACTATATCTTGCTTCGTTACTGTTGATTTAGATTTATCCCTAAAAAACAAGACAGCCTCAATGAAGAATTCATTTCTATTCTTCTGAGAATTGCATAGCAACTGATAGTGTGGGCTTGATGACCATAACTTATGTTTTTTTAAAATTTTTTCTGCTAATATACAATCCTGAGCGTGTTTTTCGCCTATTTGATGTTGTCTTCTAAATTGCATATCTTCCCCTCATTTGATATATATTTAAAAAATATCCTAAAAGAAGCATTTAAGTCAAGATTAATTCAATGCCTATTTCATCTTTTTTTGCTGCGTATTTTTTGTCATAGAAAAATCCCACCACTGCAGCTAATTCATTATTGATGAAAATCAAAGGGATTCTATTACGCTCCCAAGGAGGCACTTGCCATTTTTGTAGTAAATGTTTTAAAGAATGGTGACTGTTTTGCACTAATCGACACCGCTCTCCACCCCTGCGAAATCGTATTTCACATTCAGGTGTTATTTTACTCAATCCATGGCTTTTTGTCAATAAAATATCTATCTTGCGGCCGTCTGGCAAGATAAGCGGGGCTGAAAAATTCCATTTTAAAACAATATGTTGATCAAAAACAGGTGGTTTGCGTCGGGCAAAAAGTGTGCCTTGAAAGCGGCGGACTTCGTAATGACCCCAAGTTACTAAAGGAAATCGGTCTTTTGCGGCAGGTAAAACTGTTTGAATAATTTGCTGTAGCTTGGTTTCTGGAGGGGGTTTAAAGTCTAAACTCTCAAACCACGCTCTTAAGACAAAGCGTTGTTTGAGAGGGGATAATAATAATAATTTTTTAATATCAAGCTGACTTTTGTCATTCCTATTAAAAGCTTCCAACTCAGCACTCATCAACTCTTGCACTAATAACATCGCATCAGCAGAATGTCGCGCTGAGCGCGCAAGTGTTTTAGCGGCACTCGGCCAACGTTTTTTTAAAATAGGTAACACCGCATGACGCAAAAAATTTCGATCAAAATTTTGATTGTCATTCGATTCATCGTCTAACCATTTTAATTGATAAGCTTTTGCATAATTTTCTAACTCAGATCGTCTGTAAGATAAAAATGGACGATAATGCATCCCTTTTCCCAGCGGCTTTAAAACCGGCATCGCAGATAAGCCTTTTACACCCGCACCGCGCATCAATTGCAATAATATTGTCTCTGCTTGATCATCTTCATGATGCGCTGTTAAAAGAAAATCGCCTTTTTTTAATAAATCAGCCAATAAACCATACCGTCCTTCACGCGCAGAGGCTTCAAGACTTTGACCTTTTGATAAAAATATCTGTAATGTTTGACTCACCATCGGTACATTTAAATCCTGACAAATCGAATAACAATGATTTTGCCACGTCAAAGCATGCGCGCTTAAACCATGATTGATGTGAACCGCTTGAATACATACCCCTGTTTTTTGTTGCAAAGCGGCACCCAGATGTAATAATACATGCGAGTCTAATCCACCGCTGTAAGCAATCCAAAAAGTCGTCTGTACAGGTTGCTGTAAACAAAACGTTTTTAATTGTTCTTTTAATTTCTCAAAGAGACATTCCATAAGACATCAGTCGTTCATAACGTAATTCTAATAATTGTGTCGTCGAATATCCCTGTAATTCAGCTAGTTTTTCTGTGAGCGTCGTTTTAAGTGTCGCAACGATCGTATCCACATCACGATGCGCACCACCCAATGGCTCAGGCACTACTTCATCAATTAAACGTAACCGTAAGTTCTGCTCAGCTGACACGCCCATTGCTTCTGCTGCAAGCGGGGCTTTTTCAGCACTTTTCCATAAAATAGACGCACACCCTTCAGGCGTAATAACGCAGTAAATTGAATATTGCAACATGAGAACACGATCGCCTACCCCAATTGCCAGCGCACCACCCGATCCACCCTCGCCAATCACTGTGCAAATCACCGGAACTTTTAAGCGAGATAACACTAATAAATTACGCGCAATCGCCTCACTTTGATTATGCTCTTCGGCAATGATGCCAGGATAAGCACCAAACGTATCAATAAATGTAAAAATCGGTAGTTTAAATCGCTCGGCCATCTGCATTAATCTTAATGCCTTACGATAATCTTCTGGATTTGGCATGCCAAAATTGCGCTCAATTTTTTCCTGTGTTTTTCGCCCTTTTTCATGCCCAATCACCATCACAGGTTGCCCATTAAAACGTGCCGTACCACCCATAATCGATGGGCCTTGCGATAACATACGATCGCCTAATAATTCATCAAACTCCGTAAATAATTTAGGAATATAATCAATTGTATGCGGCCGTAACGGATGACGCGCTAATTGAGTAATTTGCCAAGGGTTCAATCGCGAAAAAACATCACGCGTTAATTGTTTGCTTTTGGCTTCTAGTCGGGCAATTTCATCAGAGAGATTAATATCGCCATCCTTATCAACCATGCGCAATTCTTGAATTTTAGCTTCAAGTTCGGCTATGGGTTGCTCGAAATCCAGGTAATTAAGATTCATAATTTTATAATAACCTTCAATGAAACCGAATATAATAGCTCAAATCTTTATTTAATGCCTAGGTGATACATGGAACCACGTTTTATTCATTTACGGATTCACTCAGAATATTCCTTAAGCGATGGTTTAATATCTATTAATTCGCTGATTAATAAAACAATTGATTTCAAAATGCCTGCTTTGGCTTTGACCGATCAAAGTAATATATTTGCAGCCGTTAAATTCTATCAGGCAGCCATACTGGCTGGGATTAAACCTATTATTGGCGCTGATCTGTGGCTTAAAAATCCTGACCAGGCTAAAAAACCCTATCGCGTGACTTTTTTCTGTCAATCCATGGTTGGCTATCGACATTTATTAGAATTAATTTCAGAAAGTTACCTCAAAGGCCAATCTCATGATAAAGCAATGATCAACTATGACTTATTAAAAGAAAAATCTGCAGGACTCATTGCCTTATCAGGTTTAAGCGGAGATGTCGGTCTTGCATTACTAAATGATAACTTAACACTTGCTAAAGAATATCTTCATTTTTGGCAACAATATTTTCCTAATCGCTATTATCTTGAATTGCATCGTACCGGACTTTCTGTAGAAGAGATTTATATCCAATTAGCCGTTGCTTTTGCAGAACAGCATAGCATCCCAGTGATTGCGACCAACAATGTGCGCTTTCTTGAAAGAGATGATTTTGAGGCACATGAAGCACGCGTTTCTATTCATGATGGCCGTATTCTGGCTGATCCCAATCGACCCAAACAGTATACTGAACAACAATATTTCCGTTCGCAAGATGAAATGTGTGCTTTATTCGATGATATTCCCGAAAGTCTCACTAATACAATTGAGCTTGCTAAACGCTGTAATGTTTCTTTGATACTTGGTAAAAGTTTTTTACCGCGTTTTCCCGTTCCACACGGTTTAACAATTGAGAAATATCTCTGTCAAACTGCTGCAAAAGGTCTAGAAGAACGTTTAAAAATTTCACTTGAAAGAAAAGATACGGCTTTAGTCATTGAACGTAATGTATATGATGCAAGACTTGAAACTGAACTCAATGTGATTAACAGCATGGGATTTGCCGGTTATTTTTTGATTGTCGCTGATTTTACCCGTTGGGCAAGAGAAAATGGCGTACCGGTGGGTCCTGGACGAGGATCAGGTCCTGGATCACTGGTTGCTTATGCTTTAAAAATTACTGATCTTGATCCACTACAACATGATTTATTGTTTGAACGTTTTTTAAATCCAGAACGCGTCTCCATGCCAGATTTTGATATTGATTTTTGCATGGAAGGCCGCGATCGCGTCATCGAATATGTCATGCAAACCCATGGTCGTGACGCGGTGGCGCAAATTATTACTTACGGCACCATGGCTGCTCGAGCGGTGGTACGCGATGTGGGTCGAGTCTTAGGAATGAGTTATGGCCATGTTGATAAAATTGCAAAATTAATTCCTTTTGAATTGGGTATGACTTTAGAAAAAGCCTTGCAACAAGAAGAATTATTAAATAATCGCTATCGAGAAGAAGATGATGTAAGAACTTTAATTGATCTTGCAAAAAAATTAGAAGGCATCACTCGTAATGCGGGGAAACATGCAGGCGGTGTTGTGATTGCACCTTCAAAATTAACTGAATTTACTGCACTGTATTGCGAAGTAGATACACCAGAGCATGTCGTCACACAATTTGATAAAGATGATGTGGAAGCAGTGGGTCTGGTCAAATTCGATTTTTTAGGGCTTCGTACTTTAACTATTATTGATTGCGCACTGCGTGAAATTAATATCATTCGTAAAAACCAAAATGAGTCATCACTTGATATTCAATTAATTCCGATGAATGATGTCCTGACTTTTTCTATGTTAAAAGCTTGCAAAACAACGGCCGTTTTTCAATTAGAATCGCGCGGAATGAAAGATTTAGTCAAACGTTTACAACCTGATTGTTTTGATGATATCGTGGCACTTGTTGCGTTATTTCGTCCAGGACCGCTACAATCTGGGATGGTGGATGATTTCATTAATCGTAAACATAAACGCGCAAAAGTAAGTTACTTACATCCTCTGCTTGAATCGATTTTACGTGCCACTTATGGGGTCATTCTTTATCAAGAACAAGTGATGCAAATTGCCCAAGTGTTAGCGGGTTATTCTTTAGGGTCTGCTGATTTATTACGTCGCGCGATGGGCAAGAAAAAAGCGGAAGAAATGGCGATGCATCGCGAAATTTTTTGTAAAGGCGCAATTGAAAGAGGCGTCACATTCAGCACAGCAACACATATTTTTGACTTAATGGAAAAATTTGCAGGATATGGTTTTAACAAATCGCACTCCGCCTCTTATGCTTTAATTGCTTATCAAACGGCCTGGTTAAAAGCGCATTATCCAGCTGCTTTTATGGCGGCTGTGTTATCAGCTGATATGGATAATACCGATAAAGTCGTGCATTTTATTGAAGAATGCTACGCTTTGAATTTAACCTTGTTACCACCCGATGTGAATCAAAGTCACTTCGCTTTTAAAGTCATCAATGAAACCACTTTAATGTATGGCTTAGGCGCTATTAAA
>JABDDD010000044.1 GCA_013287765.1 Gammaproteobacteria bacterium
CAGGACACGAATCAAAAATTAGATTCTCTTCCATCAGAATTAAAAATCACGAGCGAGCCGAGGGCTAGAAATAAATGAAGACTTATTCAGAAAGCAGATCGCAATGGAGTTCTGGCAGAGCGTATCTTTTAGTAACCATTGGTGCAATTGTCGGCTTAGGAAATATTATTCAATTTCCTATTTTTGTCACGCAATACGGTGGATTATTTATTCTTTTTTATGTTTTATGTGAATTGGCTGTTGCAATTCCTTTGTTATTTGCTGAATTAATGATTGGACGTTGCGGTAAACAAAATGCGGTGGGTTCTATTGCGATAGTTTCGATGGAATCAAATGCCAATAGACAATGGCGATATTTAGGATGGTTTTTTTGTTTAATTTCACTGCTGACTTTATCATATTATACTGTACAGGCAGCATTTTCGTTAGGTTATGTTGCAGGCTTTGTAAAAACATTACTATCAGTGGGCATAATAGATAAAACGACGATAGTCCCTATTCATGATGTGATGAAAAACTTTTTTACTTTAGAGTTTTTTTTCATAATATTTTTGATAGCAACGATGTGTGTCATTGTCAGAGGAATTAATCGAGGGCTTGAAAAAATCTCCGCCATTGTGGTGCCGACTTATTTTATTATTTTAATAATGTTAGCGTTTTATACGGATATACAAGGCGGTAATTTTTTAGCTTCTTTAAAAATATTATTTAGCATTCACTCAGATCAATCTATTTTCACTATTTTATTAGCAGCGATGGGGTATGCTTTTTTTAAATTAAATGTGGGTATGGGTACGATGATTGTTTATGGATCTTATTTACCTTATTCAACATCATTGGGTCGTTCGACTGCGATAATTGTGATTTTTGACGCGGTGATTTCATTATTAGCTTATTTTGTTATTTATCCTTTGATGTTGCAGTCCAATGATTTTAGTGCCAATTTAAGTAATCACCATATTATTTATTTATTTTCGAATATGCCAAATGGGGTATTAGTTGCTGCGTTTTTCTTTTTAGCAGCGGTTTTAGCTGCTTGGACTTGTACTATTGCGATGGCAGAAATGGTAACAGTTACTTTAGTTGAGCGTTTTAATGTAACGCGTTTTAAGGCAGTTATTATTGTTTTTATCTGTGCGGTGATTATTGGAAGTTTTGCAGCATTAACGCATACTGATTTGATACATATCATGTTATTTAATCATTTACAGTTGCAAGGTATTACCCGAAATATGACGAGCAATATTTTAACGCCTATTGCTGCGATTTTAATTGCGATTTTTTCAGGCTGGGTAATGAATAAAAATATTTCTCAAACTGAGCTTAATTTTAATTTAATACTATATAAAATCTGGTTGTTTTTGACACGTATTGCGCCTATCTTTTTGATGACGATGTTGGGGATTGCTTTGCTGATTCTATTGATTTAAGTCTCGTGATTCATATCGTTTTTTGTATCCGAAGATAAAAAATAATTAAACTTCATTATAATTTTTCGCGTATTATATGCGTATTTTAAGGTGAAGTAGATGTCACAAAAAAATATTCAACAAGTTAGATTATATTTGCAAGGATTACAGCAACAGATTTGCGTATTTTTAGAGCAAGAAGAAAACCATGCGTCATTCATTGAAGATGCCTGGGATCATCCAGCTGGAGGGGGTGGTTTGAGTAAAATATTAGCTGATGGCGCAGTGATTGAAAAAGCAGGCGTCAATTTTTCTCATGTAAAAGGTGCAAGTTTACCTTCCTCTGCTACTCGGCTGCGACCAGAGTGGATTGATTGTCCTTTTGAAGCCTTAGGCTTGTCTATTGTGGTGCATCCACTGAATCCTTATGCGCCAACCGCACATGCCAATGTACGGTATATCGAAGTGCAAAAATCAGATACTATTTTTGGATGGTTTGGCGGTGGCTTTGATTTAACGCCTTATTATGGATTTGAAGAAGATTGCCGCCATTGGCATCAAACCGCAAAAAAGGCTTGTGATCCTTTTGGTTTAGCGATTTATCCTCGTTATAAAAAGCAATGTGATGAATATTTTTATTTAAAACATCGACATGAGCCAAGAGGAATAGGGGGGATATTTTTTGATGATGTGCAGGAAGCAGGGTTTGAATTGATGCAAAGTGTGGGCGATCATTTTATTAAAGCATATCAGCCTATTTTAGCTAAACGAAAAAACATGCCTTTTACTGAGCAACAACGTGCTTTTCAAACCTATCGACGCGGCCGTTATGTAGAGTTTAATTTATTGTATGATAGAGGAACTTTATTTGGCTTACAATCAGGCGGACGAACTGAGTCTATTTTGATGTCATTACCACCAATTGTTAACTGGAAATATAATTGGACTCCTGAAAAAGGCAGTCCTGAAGATGAATTATTGAAAAAATTTTTAGTGGTAAAGTCATGGATTTGATGCAGAAATGTTGTAAATAAGGTAAACTTCAAGGATTAAAAACCGCAGGGAGCTTAAGTGACGAATCTATGAAATTAACCAAAATTAAACTCGCGGGATTTAAATCATTTGTCGATCCAACATCCGTTTTGCTGCCTACACATTTAGTGGCAGTCGTAGGACCAAATGGTTGCGGAAAATCTAACATTATTGACGCTGTTTGCTGGGTCATGGGCGAAAGCTCTGCTAAATTACTCCGTGGAGAATCTTTAACAGATGTTATTTTTAATGGATCAACCGCCCGTAAACCCGTCGGCCAAGCATCCGTTGAGCTTATCTTTGATAATAGTGATGGTTCAATAGGCGGAGAATATGCAAGTTTTGCTGAAGTCTCCATTCGTCGGCAAATTAATCGTGAGTCTGAATCTAGTTATTTCTTAAATAATACTCGTTGCCGACGTCGAGATATTATTGATATTTTTCTAGGAACTGGGTTGGGTCCGCGAAGTTATTCTATTATCGGCCAAAATATGATTCAACGCGTGATTGAAGCGCGTCCTGAAGATATGCGCGTTTACCTCGAAGAAGCAGCCGGTGTTTCAAAATATAAAGAACGCCGCCGCGAAACTGAGAATCGCATTCAACATACTAAAGAAAATTTATTACGTTTAAGTGATGTACAAAATGAATTAGACAAACAAATTACTTTATTAAAACGTCAATGTAATGCGGCAGAAAAGTTTAAAATTTTAAAACAAGAAGAACGTACGCTGCGTGGGCAATGGCTTGCGATACAATGGCGTCAATGTGATGCACGTTTAGTGAATGAAACATTACAAATTCAACAACAATCAACAGGTCTTGAAGCGCGTCAAGCTGAATTAAGTGAAATTAATTTACAATTTGAATATAAACGCGATTCGCAGCGTCTTGAAAACGAACAATTCCAAGATA
This sequence comes from Gammaproteobacteria bacterium, assembly GCA_013287765.1. Classification (GTDB taxonomy): domain Bacteria; phylum Pseudomonadota; class Gammaproteobacteria; order DSM-16500; family DSM-16500; genus JABDDD01. The sequence goes on from JABDDD010000044.1 coordinate 3,357, forward strand.
TTCAACGGCATTATTATTCGATTGGTAGCGAAGTCACGCGTTTAGAGCAAGCGCTGCAACACTTACAAGAAAAAAAACATCAAATACAATTAGACTATGAGCAAGCTGAATTAGATTGGATGGGTGTGCAAAAGCATCTTGAAGAATCAGAACTAGAAGCGCATGAGTTAACCCAAGAAATACAAGAAGTAGCACCTGCGGTGCTTGCAGCAACAGATGGCGTAGAACAAGCAAAAAAAGAATTATTACAAGCCGAAGAAAAAATGCAATCCTGGCAAGCAGAGTGGGATATTTGTAATCAAGTGGTTGCTAAAAATACCCAGCTTGCAGAAGTTGAACAAACACATTTACAACATATCGAACAAAAAATTGCTTCTTTGACGCAACGAAAAATTAAATTTGAACAAGAGCAGGCTCAGTTTAATTTTTCTCAATTAGAAAGTGATATCAAAGAATTAGCCGAACAATCTAAAGTGATTCAAGAACAATCCAATACACATCAAGCCCACTTAGCTCAAGCAAGACAAAAGATCATTGAGCTTAAATTATTAGAGCAGAAAACTGCAAATCACTTACATCAAACCCAAAATGAATTACAAGTTCTAAATGGGAAACAGGCCTCTTTACAAGCCATACAAGAAACAGCGCTTGGACAACGAGATAATACATTAATTCCTTGGCTTAAGACTAATAAACTAGATAAAAACCCTCGCTTAGCGCAATGTGTTGAAGTGGAAGCCGGATGGGAAAAAGCGGTTGAAATAGTGTTAGGAGAATATTTACAAGCTGTATGTGTCGACCAACTAGAAAATATCACTGCTTTAACCGATCAATTAGCAAAAGGCTCTTTATTTGCAATTACTAAAAATAAATTAGCAGTTGCTGCCATTGTTAAACCACATTCATTACTGACTAAAGTCCAATCTTCTTGGCCGCTTGCTTCATTATTAGCTGATATTTATACGGCTGAATCAAAAGAAGCTGCTTTAGAAATCGCATCTTCTTTAGCAGCACATGAATCAGTGATTACCCCAGATGGTATTTGGTTGGGGCCAACTTGGTTATCAGTGGTACGTGATCAAGATTTAGAAGCGGGGGTATTTCAACGGGAACAATCTTTAAAACAATTAGCGAAACATCTTGAGGAGCTCGCACAAGAACAAGCAGAAATAACCCAAACAGTAAGCAATACCCGTGAACAATTAAAAACGGCTGAAAATCAACGTGATGAAATGCAACGTGAAGCCAATAAGATTCATGCGCAACTATCCGAGACACAGACACAGCACAAAATGCAATCTCAGCGATTAACAGAATTAAAAAAACGTGCCGAGCAATTTTTAAAAGATCAAACTGAGACTTTAAATCAATTAACCGAAGCCGACAGTCAATTAACTAAAACACGAACTGCTTGGCAACAAGCAATGACCGCACTTGAAAAAGAAACGCCGCTTAAAGAAGCGCTAGCACAAAATCGTGATTTATTACGTAAAAATTTACAAACCGCTCGTGATCAAGTCAATGAAACGCAAACCTTGTCGCATCAATTAGATGTTCGCTTACAAACGAGTCAATCACAATTAAGCTCTCTACAACAAACCATTCAACGAATGGGAGCACAATTAACTGCTTTAAATGATCGAAAAAATAATTTACATAAAGAATTAATGGCAGAAACACCTGTTGAGTCTTTGCAAAAAGATTTAGAAAATGCTTTAAAAGGCCGGCTTATTTTACAAGGCGAGCTGACTAATGCGCGTCATGCATTAGAAACGATTAATCAAGAGATGCATGATTTATCTTTAAAACGTCAAGAACTTGAGCGAGAAATCAGTCATTTTCGTGACATGCTAGAAGCATTACGCATCGAGTCACAAGGTGCTAGAGTAAAAGCAGATACTTTATTGCAACAATTACAAGAACACGGTTTTGAGCTTGAAAATATATTACAAGATTTACCAGACAGTGCATTAGCGGATGAATGGCACGCACGTTTGCAACAAGTCATTGATCGTGTTCATCGTTTAGGAGCGATTAATTTAGTTGCCATTGAAGAACATGCAGCTTGCAGCGAACGCAAAGAGTATTTAGATAGCCAATATAGTGATTTAACAGAAGGATTGACGACACTTGAAAATGCTATTGATAAAATTGATAAAGAAACGAGACTTCGTTTCAAACAAACTTTTGACAAAGTAAATACAAGATTTCAAGAATTATTTCCTTTAGTCTTTGGAGGTGGTCAAGCCTATCTAGAATTAACGGGCGATAATTTATTAGATACCGGCATTACCGTGATGGCGTGTCCTCCTGGCAAACGCAATAGCACCATTCATTTATTATCCGGGGGTGAAAAGGCGATGACAGCGGTGGCGCTAGTTTTTTCTATTTTCCACTTAAATCCTGCACCATTTTGCTTATTAGATGAAGTGGACGCACCGCTTGATGATGCAAATATCGGTCGTTTTTGTCAATTAGTTAAAACAATGTCTGAAAAAACACAATTTATTTTTATTAGTCATAATAAACTGGCAATAGAGATGGCTGAAACATTAATTGGTGTCACTATGAATGAGCCGGGTGTTTCACGTTTAGTGACAGTGGATGTACAACAAGCAATTGACCTTGCTGGAGTGTAATGTGAATAATTTAATTATCATCAGCGTCATTGCAAAACCAGGGCATGCGTTTGTCGGTTATGACTTGATGCAGGCGATACACGCAACTGGCATGCGTTTTGGTGCGATGAATATTTTTCATTATTATTTGCCAAAAATTGGCGGCACGACACCTGTTTTTAGTTTAGCTTCGATGAGTGAACCTGGTTATTTTAATTGGGATAAAATAGGTGATTTTTCTTGTAATGGGTTATGTTTATTTATGGATATTGAACAAAATACAGCGCCTGAGGAAATTTTTGCATTGATGGTTGCAACGGCTGAACAATTAGCAGATGATTTGCAAGGTGAATTACGTGCAGGACAGAACTTACCATGGAATGAGGATATCTTAAAAGAGTACGAAGATAAGCTTGCAGCATTTTCACTTTCAGATACTTGATAAATTTATGATGACAATTTCAAATAAAATAATTCAACAAATTGAAAAACTCCGTGCAGAAATTAACGAACATAACTATCGTTATCATGTGTTAGATGCACCGATTATTCAAGATTCAGAGTTTGATCAACTTTTTAAGCAATTAAAAAAATTAGAAGAAGATTATCCTGACTTAATTCAGGCAGATTCTCCAACGCAACGAGTGGGTGCAACCCCCCTGCGAGAATTTCATCAAGTGAAGCATGAAAAACCCATGTTATCACTAGAAAATGCTTTTTCTGCTGAAGAGGTTGTGGCTTTTGATCATCGCATTCGGGAGCGATTAGAAATAAATAAAGCAATTGAATATTTATGCGAGCCTAAATTAGATGGATTGGCAGTGACATTACTTTATGAAAAAGGCAAATTAAAATATGCAGCTACTCGAGGTGATGGTGAGACAGGTGAAGATATCACTGATAATATTCGCACTTTAAAAATGGTACCGTTACAGATACGCGGCAAGAAATATCCTCAACGACTTGAAGTACGAGGAGAAGTTTTTATGCCAAAAGCAGAATTTATTGAATTCAATCGTCTTGCTCTGCAAAATCAAGAAAAACAATTTGTTAACCCACGTAATGCGGCAGCAGGCAGTGTGCGTCAATTAGACCCACGCATGACTGCGAAAAGACCACTTGAAATTTATTTTTATAGTATAGGTATTTTTTCGGGTGTTGATTTTCCTTTGACGCAAAATGAATTATTGAGTCAATTAAGCGAGTGGGGATTTCGTGTGAATCCTTATCGAACCGTTTCCCAAAATATCACTGAGTGTTTAGCTTATTATGACAAAATCCAAAAAGTTCGCAGTCATTTACCTTATGAAATTGATGGTGTGGTTTACAAAGTTAATTCTATTCGTGATCAAACTGAATTAGGATTTATTACCAGAAGACCGCGTTGGGCGATTGCGCATAAATTTCCATCTGAAGAAGTTGTAACCATCATTGAAGCGGTTGAATTTCAGGTTGGTCGGACAGGGGCTTTAACACCGGTTGCCCGTTTACAGCCTGTTTTTGTGCATGGTGTGACGATTAGCAATGCGACTTTGCATAATATGCAAGAAATCACCCGAAAAGACATTCATATTGGCGATAAAGTTCTGATTAGGCGTGCAGGAGATGTTATTCCAGAAGTGGTCTCAGTGGTGCTTGAAGAACGTTCTGCTAAAATCATTCCCATTCAATTACCGAAAAAATGTCCTATTTGTTATTCACTAGTTGAGCAAGATCCGGAGCAAGCTATTGCGCGTTGTACGGGTGGATTAATTTGTGAAGCGCAGCGTAAAGAGGCGATCAAACATTTTGCGTCAAGGCGTGCTATGGATATTGAAGGGTTAGGTGATAAATTAATTGAGCAGTTAGTGGATAAAAAAATAATTCACACGGTAGCTGATTTATATTTTTTAAAATTAGCGAGTTTAATTAATCTAGAAAGAATGGCAGAAAAATCGGCGCAAAATATATTAGAGGCGATTGAAAAGAGTAAAAAAACAACTTTGCCGCGTTTTTTATATGCTTTAGGCATTCGTGAAGTTGGAGAGGCGACCGCGAAACAATTAGCGTATTATTTTACTGATCTTGAAGTATTATATAAAGCTACTATTGATGATTTGCAGCAAGTATCTGACGTAGGCCCGATTGTTGCTAAACACATTGTGGCTTTTTTTCAAGAAAAACATAATCGTGCTGTGATTGAAAAAATTATTGCAGCAGGTGTGCATTGGGAAAAAATAGAGAAGACGGAAACTAACAGACCATTAGCAGGAAAAACATTTGTCTTAACGGGCACATTGATGTCGATGACTCGAGATCAATTAAAAGAAAAATTAGAAAATTTAGGGGCAAAAGTAGCGGGCAGTGTTTCTAATAAAACGAGTTATGTTGTGGTAGGTGATCAGCCGGGTTCAAAGTTAAATCAAGCGCAAAAATTAAATATTGAAATACTAAACGAAGCAAGCTTATTAAATTTACTAAATAAAAAGTAAAAATTTAAGAATAGTATCGCATCTCCCCATGAGCGAGGGGCGAGGTGAAAAAATTTCTAAAAAATAAAGTCAAATCATTAACAAAAAAGGTAAAAAATCATGAGTCAATCACGAGTGTTTTCTTCTAATAAAGAAGGTTATTATTTAGGAAAATATAAAATAGATTATCTAGAGGATAAAAGAAATAAGCTATACAAAGTAGTTTTGACAACTAGCGAAAATATTAGGCTTGAAAAAGTTTCTAAAGGAGAAGAAATTTATAAAGAAAGCGACTCATTAAGGTCAGGATTATTTATAAAAAATGAGCATGGGGAAAGGTTTAAAGTGGGGTACAAAAACAATTTACTAAAATTTTTAAAACATAATAAGAAATCAATAATGCAACAAGCGACTGTACCTGGGTCACTGATTAATCGTCATAAGAAACCCATATCATCTATACCTATAAAACCATCGTCTTTTGTTTTTTTTTCTAATAGCTCTCCGGCAATATCTGAAACCAAAAAAATGGTTGCATATAGCAATGACCATATAATTAATATGACTATAGGAACAGGTTATTCCTGGGGTAAAATAGTCAAAGATATGTTAGATAAAGCAAGTAAAATGGATCAATGTAAGGATTATCTTAAAATTTATAATTTAGTCAAAGAAGCAGCCTTCACAGGAGGGAAATTACAAAGCCTAAATCAACCCTTAACAAGAAAAATCGTCTTGTCAATAAAAAAAATGAATGGTTATGATTTTTTGGAAGCATTTCTAAGAGCAGAGGTTTTCTTTAAATCACAGCAACAGCTTGCTTACCTAATATCGAGAACGCCAGGTACTCTTTATAATTACCCAAAAGGCAAAAGAAAAGAGCTATCTCCCCCTTCTTTATTTGATTCACCTTTTAAAAAAGCTAACAAATAACTTTTTCAAAGAGAAAAAAATGCAGAGGGGATTAGGCGTTTTTTGCCGTAATCTACTAAAAATA
>JABDDD010000045.1 GCA_013287765.1 Gammaproteobacteria bacterium
GATGCGGGTGTACCTCTCTATGTGCATAGTATTCAGGGCGGACGATTGCAAATTGATCTTTTAGAGCAGGTTATAGCAGATATAAATGATCCATTGTTTCTTAAGAAATTTAAAGATGGTTTAGAAAGCTCATCGACTTTTTGCCGTCTTAATGTACCATCAGGAAATTATGGTTCTGCAGGAAATTCTAGATAATACTGCTTCTATAAAAGAGCTTGTAGCCCTTTTTGAGCAACTATATTTAACAATTTAAGAGCAGGCCCGGTTGGGTGCTTCTCGCCTGTTTCCCATTTTTTAATAGTTGAAGGGCTTGCATTAAGATATTCGGCAAATACAGGTTGACTTACCTTTTCACGTAATCGAATGCGTTTTATTTCCTTAGGACTTAATTTCTTTACTGGCGGTAAACACATTGCATCAAACGTATGCATTGTTTTAGCATCCATTAAACCGATATCAAATAACCCCTTAGCAGATTCATGCACTACATCAAGAATTGTTTTTTTCATAATTCACCTCAATCAGCTCCCCGGCTTTTATGGCTTTAAGTATTTGGTCATCACTATAGTTAAAATAAATTTTTGCCAATGCTTTAAGCGCATCTTCTTCTTTTTTTGTTATATTAGATTTTTCATTTTTAGAAAATCCATATATAAAAATAGCTTTTTCTTGCATTTTAAATGCAATAATAGTTCTTGCTCCTCCGCTTTTTCCGCGATTCCCTATCGGTATACGTTTTTTATAAACGTTACCTCCTAAGTTAGCTTCGTATAAGCCATGAGTCATATCATTTAGAACATCTAATAAAATGCAATTCGTAATTTTTAATTTTTTTGCCCAATGTGCAAAAGGTTTATTTTTTAAAATATATTTCATTAGTATTTCACCATTTATAATTATTATACCACTAAGTGGCATAATTTCAATAAAATTTATTTATTATATTTTAAATAATTAATAAAATATTATTTTTTCAATAGGTTATGAAGAAAAAACATAAAATATTATGGGCAATATATGATCAATATGGTACCATATATTATTGGTGCACTGAAGAATGTTTTGAACAAAACGCTGAAAAAGGTGGAATGTAAAAAAACTGCTTAAAAATAACATGTAAACAATGCTATCACTAAGAAGCAATTATCGATAGTTTTAAGCAAAATCGGCGCTACACTTTTATACAACAGAAATATAGCCTAGCTGAACATAATTCTTCTATTGTGCATTGTTTACGATTTCCGTCATTGAAAGAATTAAAAACACCTTATAGAAAAAAATTAGGCTAATTTTCTTTATCAATCTTGTCGATTACGTTATAGACTTTGGTATAGTAGCGCTGAGTTTTATGTAGGATATAAGAAGAAATTCATGTTAAAAAAAGCAGCATTTAAAATTGCATATGACGGCGAAGCATTACGTGACCATTCGATGGATGTACGCGATTTAGCGCCCGCTTTACTTTCTTTGGGAAAGTTATTTGATGCGGCTAATTTTGCATTAAACGGTGATAAAGCTGAGATTAAGCTTCAAGTTAAAGCTCATTCAGCTGGGTCTTTTGAGGTGGCCTTAGAGCTATTCCAGTCTTTTGGGGCGCAAGTTTCCAATTTACTCACAGGCGACTTTGTAACTTCAGTGTTAAACCTCAAGGATTTAGTTATTGGGGGAAGTGTCGGCATTTTTTGGTTAGTAAAAAAATTACGAGGGAAGAAGCCGGATAGAATTGAGCACTTAAGCCAAGGGATGGTATCGCTGGAGTTCCAGGGAGAGACTATAGTGGTGCCTGCAAATCTTCTTAGATTGTATCAAGATGTGGCTGTGAGAGTTGCTGCAGAAGAGGTTTTAAGACCGCTTTGTCATGATAAAATTGATAAATTCATTATCAAGGATAATGATAAAATAACAGAAGAAGTAACAAAAGAAGATGTTGATTATTTTAAGCTGCCTGAAATTCGAGATGAAATTATTAATGAAAGCATTCATGAGGCTGCTTACTCTATAGTTTCTTTAGCATTTAAAGATGATAATAAATGGCGATTACATGATGGTAATTCAACCATCAGCGTTCAAATGAAGGATGATTTTTTTAAAAGAAAAGTAGAAGAAAATCTTATTTCTTTTTCCAAGGGCGATATACTGATATGCAGCGTTAAAACAACACAGTGGCAAGCGAAAGATGGCTTAAAAACTGAATACGAAGTTCTTAAGGTTATTAAATTGAGGTTACGTTCACGATTATAGATTCTATGGGGGAATAATATGTCATTAGAAAGGAAGTTTCATGATGAAACTCAAATAATAAAAGATATTTTTAAGATTGATATTGAAATTCATAAAAAAGAAGCGTCTCTCAAAGAAATCAAGTTAAGCCGCGACAAGCTAACCACCAGTTCTTTTTTAGAAGAATATGATAAAACATTATTGGAATTAAAACAAATTCGTGATTTACTTCAAGAAAAGTTTTCTCGTTTTATTGAAGAAAATATTATTAAAATAAACGCTCAAATATATGAACATAATAATCTCATTAAAATTTATGAAGAACAGGAGAAAATGAAAAATGGTTTAGAAACCATTTTCGTAACAAGAGCTATAAATTTTGAAAAAAATAAAAGCAATCATTTAAAAATTTCTCTTGTACTACTTGAAAAAATACAGAAAAGTATTGAGCAAAATAATTTTTATCCTACTGAAGAGACGATTAATCCTATTCAAAGGAATTTAGCGTATAAAGAAGAAGTTTTAAAAATAAAAAAATTGAGTGTCTTAGAAAAATTAGAGCTTTTAAATGTATTCTCTTATGACCTCTATGCAGGAGTCCAGCCGAATGAAAAAATAGACAGTGCTATTTTTATTTTGATTGATGTTGTTTTATTGGCTAATGCTGAATTAAAAAAAGATATTCAAGATGATGATATGAAAAAAGCATTGGACATTGAAATTTCTCATGGATTACTGCATTTAACAGCAATTTATTTGAAATCTGAAAATAATTTTAAAGATAACAAATTTAAGGAATCTCTTAATACATTATATTCATTACTGTGTCATTTTCATGCTGACGAACATTCACAGAAAAGCTTTCCAATTTTTCAAAGACGTGAAGATGCTAGTGATTTAAGTAAATTTACCCAATTTTTGAAGAATATTTTAGAAAACAAAAAAGAAGAAGATATTATGCAAACAACAGCTGCTTTTCCAAAAGAGCATATCATAGGAGCAAGTATTATTGTTGGGGTAACGGCATTATACAGTCTTCCGATTGCAGGCGGTTTACTTTTTGGTGCTGGTTTAATAAAAGTAGCTGAAAAATTAAAAGATTGTTGTGAGCCTAGAAAATCACCTAAGCCTGGAAAACCTTCATGAAATTTTATTAGAAGTTATCGTTTTAAAGTGTTATGTTTTTCTTGTTCAATAGATTCTTCTTCACTGATAATGGAGGCTTGGGAGAATATTATTCAAATCCTGCTGCTAAATTCAAAGGAACGATTATTTTTGAGTATTCCCCTAAAAATCCCACATTTTAAATGTGGGATTTTTAGGGGAATACCCTCTTTTATTAAAAAAAGGCAGTTTAAATGTTATTAGAGATGTTTTTTAGGTGGGATTTTTAGAGGAATACTAAAAAATTGATTAAACACCATCGATAATATCTCAAAAACAACAAATATCATTGATAGATAGATGATCATAGTTTTTTTCTCTCTTGTATTTTTGAGGCACATTGATCGATGTATTTCACATATCGATCGATAATTTCTGATGATGATTTATGAATGAGAGATTCAACTGTTGCTATAGATACGATCATTTGAGCGTGATCTGGTCTAAATAGAGAAAAAAGATGTGATTTATTCAAATTTTCGACTGATTCATTAACTAAGGTTCTACAGCCCATTATTTTATATCGAATCCAAGTGCGATATTTATTCTTATCATTGGTATGAATTGTATCAATGACATATTTGTAATTTACTTCTTGATATCTAACGGTTTCAATCCAACCTACAATATAATCTATTGTTTTTTTGCAGAAACTTAAGCACTCTTTCATTACCTTGCCTTAACTGTTAAATTTTTTTATTATTTCATTGTATTCTATTTTTAATTTTTTTACGGTCGTATTTTGAATATCCATTGCCTGTTTATTTAGCATATGTGCTACTTGTATCCCTATCAAACTATTTGTTAAAAAAATTTCTCTACTTTTTTCTATATCCTCTAGTGTAATAGATGTTTCAAATAAGGGTATATTTAATTTTTTCGCTAAGTTAATCACAATTTGACGCGTAATTCCAGGTAAAGCACCTTCAGACAGAGCAGGAGTTATAATTTTATCAGCATTAGTAACAACAAAAATATTTGCAGCACTTGCTTCTACTATATTTCCTTTGGAATTTAATAGAATGGCTTCGTCAGCGAAGTGGTTGGCCGCTTCTTTTCTAGCTAATACATTATCAAGATAATTTAGAGATTTAATATTAGCCAATGGTGAAAATTCATTTCTTCGAATGCTTACAATGTAAGTGCTAATAGGTTTTGCAATACAAGCAGAGCAAGGAAAGGCTGCTAATAGGATGGTTGGTTTTAAGTTAGGAGGAGGCAATAATCCTCGTGGGCTATTTCCACGTGTGAGTGTCAATCTTACACTTGCATTTTCTTGCAATAAATTATTTTTTAGTAAAAGATCGTCTATTATTTTTTCAAGTTCATCACGAGAAACAGGAATGTCGATATCCAAAAATTGCGCACTTTTTTTAAATCGTTGCCAGTGTTCTTCAAGATAAAAAATTTTTCCTTTGTAGGCTTTCATGGTTTCAAAAAGCCCATCTGCCAATAAAAAGCCTCTATCAGCAGGATCAATTTTTGCTTCTGTTTCTGTTAAAAAGTGACCATTCAAGTAAATCATTTATTTTTTCTTCTTTGTCGAAATTATAAATTACAGTTATGGGTATTTTTGATCCTTGGTTATGAGTAGGAGTTTATCAAGTTTCGACACATATTCGACACAGAATATTTTAAATTTTTAGTTGTTCCTTCAAACCCTTAAGATATCTGGTGGCCAGAGGTGGAATTGAACCACTGACACAAGGATTTTCAGTCCTCGTGATTGTATATTTATTAGCGTTGATTGCTATTTATCATATCCGTAAAAATCTATTAAAACAATAAGTTATTATTGTTGTCATTTATTCCGTGTTGATTTATATTCCGCAATATTCTAAATATTGGGTTACAAATCAGTTACAAAAAATAGTTGAGGGATTTATGGCAAAGATTAAATTAACAGCAGGGCGGATTGCTGGATTTGTTTGTGAGCAAAGAGTGAGAAGCAAATTGCTTACACAGCCCGGGACGCTTGCTTCTTTTGTTTCTGTTCGTCTCGTTGATTTAACGCAAGAGATGGTTGAGCGCTGGGCGATTTTAGAGGCTGCTAAAAGACCTACACGTGCTCGTTTAGCCCTACGATTATTGAAGGCATTTATATTTTGGTGCGCAAAACATCCTATTTACAAAGAAATTATCAATGAAAATCCTGCGCAAAGTAAAAAAGCTCGAGAAAGTTTAGGTAAAGCTAAGCCTAAAAATGATGTATTGCAGCGCGAACAGTTAACCGCTTGGTTTAGTGCTGTACGCCAGATAAATAATTCTATTATTAGCGCATATTTGCAAGCCCTTCTGTTAGTAGGCTCGAGGCGTGAAGAATTAGCTTCCTTGCGTTGGGTGAATGTAGATTTCCAGTGGAATAGTTTAACTATTCGAGATAAGGTGGATGGTCAACGCACTATTCCTTTAACACCTTATGTTGCTTTTCTCTTGAATAGTTTGCCTCGTAGAAATGAATGGGTTTTTTCAAGTGCTACTTCTTCTAGCGGTCCCCTAATATTGCTCATAGTAAAGCATGCGCAATTGCGGGATTAGATGTGACTCTGCATGGATTGCGCAGGAGTTTTGCAAGTCTTTGTGAATGGACTGAAGTACCTGCTGGCATTGCTGCACAAATTCAAGGCCATGCGCCTCAAGGTGTGCGAGAACAGAATTATATTCGACGACCGTTAGATTTATTGCGCAAGTGGCATGTGAAGTTTGAAGAGTGGATATTAAAAGAAGCTGAAATTAACTTTGACCAAGAACATAGACGATTAAAACTAGTGGCAAATTAATTTATTAATGTTGATTATAGTTGATAAATATCCATATAATAGCCATATATTAAATGTATTTGTATTACTAAGGAACAATTATGGTTCAAATGCGCAAGGTGACAATGAACTTAACAGAGCGTGACGTTAAAAATACTGAACGCCTTAGACTCAAATTACATACACGCAGCAATGCAGAAGCTGTTAGCGCAGCTCTTAGCATTACTAGCTCACTGAGTGATTTACTAGGCGACAACAAAGAACTTATCATTCGCAACAAAAACGGCGATATTGAAAAAGTTATTATTCCAGGACTTACAGAACAAGAATAAGGATGTAAAAATGTCAGCATCCCATAATACCCCAGATGATTGGGGTAGCGCTAATGAACGACAAAATTTTCAACCACGAACTCTTCATATCACTAAAGAAAATAAAAGTGTTTATCTCACTGTAGTATGGATGCTTGGCTCTACAGTATTAATTTCATTGCTTGGGATTATTGGCCTTTCTTTTCTCGGACATGACGTACCGCAAGCACTGATTGCATTAGGTTCTGTTGCAGTGGGAGCGCTTGGGAGTTTGTTTACACATTCGAAGTGAACAATTTAAAAAATGTTAAATAAAAAGGAACTTTCACAATGAGTAGTTTTTCAAAAGTCAAAAGAGAAAGAAAGAGGGTCAAGTATCACTATCCCAAAAATCGTTTGATGGAAATATCAATTGTCCAGACTTGACCCTCTACCTCTCTACCTTCTACCTTATCTTTCCTGTTTGAGCCATTGTTATATTGCGAGGCAAACATTATTGTTGCTCGTCCCAGCAGGACAATCGTGTAGCACGATAACAACAATATTGTTTAGTATTGGCATCCCACACGCGAAAGAAATCACCTTGGGGTGTGTTAATGATTTTAAATTCAGCATATACACCACCATCAAAATACTTTCTAGCTGTGATAACTGTCCCTGATTTTCCATCTTTTGATTCTTTAATAATTGTGTAAGTATCTGATAATCCATAAGAGGTAAAAATAATGGTTTTTTTCTTCCAATCCACCACGAAATTACTATCATATTCACTAATACAATAAGTCATACCAGATGTAGGGCTTGCTGTTGCTTTTACTGAAATGCAGATAATTAATAACATAATTATTATGATTTTTTTCATTGACCCATCTCACCGTTTATTTGAAGAAATTTTATTGTTTTATATAATTTTTTCGTATCAGTACCATATCCAGCATTTATTTATCAGCCAAATTATAAAAGCAATAATAGAATAGGCATCTATCATTTTGATTAATCTATAAAAAAATCTTTTTTCTAAGTTCATTTAATAAGTCTCAATTCTTAATATTTAAAAATAGACATGATAAAAAATAAGCAACATACAATAAAGTGAGCAATATATTACATTAAATTTTAAAAAATAGCATCTTTTGGGTGTGGCTCATTAAGGGGTTATAAGTTGTACTTTTTAGATGGAGAAAAAGCACCCTAACCTCATCAAGATAGGCAAAAGAATACGCGTAATTCGCGAGAAGCGTGGTTATTCACAGGAAGAATTTGCTGCCATGGCTCAACTTGGTCGAAGCTATGCTGGTCGTGTAGAGAGAGGTGAGCAAAATATTTCGATGCAAAGCTTAATCCAAATAGCGCTTACTTTAAAGGTTGAAGTGGGTGAATTATTTCTACCTCTTAGAGATTTAAAAACACCATATAGGAAAAGGTTGGAGAGAAAAGAAAGAAA
>JABDDD010000046.1 GCA_013287765.1 Gammaproteobacteria bacterium
TTCCTGTGCCACAATTAGGAGTAATCAAACAACATACACTGCAGAATAAAATACCGACGTCAACTATAGTAAGAGGAATCAATATATTCACAGGCAGTAGCTTGGTAAATGTATTAAATCTATTGGATGAGGATAACGTTTTTCCGAATAAAAACCAAGAACACTGTAAGCTTATTTTACAATATGCTCTTCCTAAGTCTGATATTGAGAAGCTTCCTGCAGCTACGTTTGAGACGCATTTTAAAGTTGATAGAGATAGAGAGAGAAGAGAGAGAAAATTAAGAAGAGAAACCCGTCGTGGTAAATTTTTGGCAGAAGCATTAGATAGTTTACATAGCAGTGGAGTATTTAGTTGCAAAAACGGAAACTTAGCTTTTCAGCATATTGCAGATTACTTTAATGCTTCTGTCACTGATGCTGATGATAAGCTTAAGGCAAAGAACAATAAATGGTAATGATAGAAGATAAGGATAAGGGGTCAAGTCTGGATAATTGATATATCACTATCCCAAAAAAACGCTTGATGGAAATATCAATTGTACAGACTTGACCCTCTAATTTGCTCTAATTGATCTAATGATTTTTATAAAAATTAACTTCAACAATCCAGGCTTCGAACCAGGTGGTCGGGAGTTCGAATCTCTCCGGGCGCGCTTATTAAATATAAGTAATTCAATTGAACACTCGTTATTTAAGATGCTGATAGCGATATTCTTGAGTTTTTCCTCCATAACCATAAGATGCTGCCCTTACATCCTCTATATAAATATAACTTTCTTCATGAAGCCTTCCTAGTATTTTCTCAAATCCGGCAAAAACTTCTTTTATATAATGAGATTTTTCATCTTTAGTGTTCGTTTCGTCAGTAATTTTTATATCTAAATAAAAACTATTTTTATTTTGTTCGCTTAATAATTTTCCACCAATTATCCAAGAGTCAGATTCTATATAACTAATTGTTATCGCAGTAACATCTTGTTTTTTCTTTAAGATTTGTGTCGTTAATTTCAATAATAATTCTGATATTTGTTTAGTTAATTCTGGATTTTTATTTCCACTTATTTTTACATTAAGTATTGGCATTTTAAATTCCTCTTTGTTTGAGTATTGTGAAACTATCTATTTGATATAACATAATGTAGATATTAAGGGTTATTAACTTATTTTCAAGTGTTTTCTAAATAAGTGGATGCTTTGTAGCGGGGTAGTAGCTAAAAACATGACTTTATTAAACCATCATATATAAGTTATATCACGGCAACTTGCTGCTGCAGCTGTATTAATATTTTTAAGGTTATATTAAAAATAAATTACATTTTGGAGAATATATTGTTATATTCTTTTGATGGGGCAGTGTGAAATTTTGAATTGACAGATGATGTTTGCGATCTTTCATGAATGTTGATTGGGGCTGTTTGCTATCGTTCCCTATAAATGAAGCAGCATTAAAAATTAATGGGATGACGGACAGTCGGTGATAAAAAACTGATTAATTGCACCATCACTGAATGTGTAGGTAACTATTATTGTGACCCCATATTCTATTACTAACTGACTGAGTTTATCCTGACAAATTAAATTTTTTCCCACTATCTTTTGTGCCTCTTTAAATTGATCAACCGTGGCATGAACTAGTTCCGCAGCTTTTTCGATAGTATGGTTTACTTTGTAATAATAAAAAATTTGTTTTCCTTTTGCGTCAGTCTTGACAAATGTAATATCTCCAAAAGTAAGAGGAAGCTTTTTATTTATGTTTTGCGTAGCCTTTTTTGCAGCAGTACAAATATTTACATTTTTAACTACACAGTCATCTGTTGCATTAGCATAAGAATTTTTACTAATTATTAATATTATAACTGTCAAACATATTAAAAATTGCTTCATAACATGCTCCAGCAGTCATTCAATAATACTATTTTATCATGATTTCAAGACACGAAGGTGGGTAAAAGGGAACGGTATTTATAATCAAGACCTTGGAATCCTTATTGAGCCTTTAATTATAATTTTTATTATAACTTTATGAATAATTAATAAAAATTGACATTTAAGCCTTTTCTTTATTTCAGTTTATAACTTTTGCATTTGATATATAAATGTATTATAATTTCAAATGACATAACAAGAGAATCACTTATGCGTGCACGAGTACAAAATAAGCCGCAAATAAATAAATCGGCTGTCTTAACAAAGGCGATACAACGGCTAGCTTCTGAGCTTGACTTAAGCAGGCATGAGTTGTCATTAATAATGGGGCCTAGCGAGTCAACCTTGAGCCGTTTATTCAGCAATGAAAAAGCAAAGGGGCATCAAAATAAATATATAGATTCTTCTTCAAAAGAAGGACAACTTGCAGTTTTGTTACTAAGAGTATATCAAAATTTAGATGTGTTATTTGGCGGAAACTCAAAACAATCTCAATTATGGCTTAGAAGTGATAATAACCATTTAGGAAAAAAACCTATGGATTTAATCGGATCAGTCGAAGGGCTTGTGACTGTCGTTCAATATCTCGATGCGATTAGGGGTAAAAATTAACGTGGCTTTAGACATCTGGGTAGAATGTGACGGCAAAAAAAATATCACGGCAATAAAAGAAACAGCATGGCGAATTGTAGAATTACAAGAAAAAATATCAGCCAGAAAGTTGGTTGATTCTATAGAAGAACAACAAATACTAGAAGAATTGATAGAAGAATCTAAGCCGGTACTTTTGCAATCGCAAATTGGTTTTCATTCGTTACTCTATACTCCATTTAGATACCCTCCTTTAAAATACGGATCACGTTTTGGTAAAAGAACAGAACCTTCTTTGTGGTATGGTTCCTTAAATATTGAAATCGTGATGGCTGAAAAGGCATTTTATCAATTAGCATTTATTAATGCGAGTACTGCAAATTTTGGGATGACTAGTTCACCGATGGCGACATTTTCGGTTCTGTTAAATATGATCAATGGAGTTAAATTAAACGAAGCACCATTTATTAAATTTAAAAATAAAATTTCATCACCCTCTGATTATAAAAATAGCCAACTTTTAGGAACACGTATGCGAGAAAGTAACGTAGATGGTTTTACATTTTATTCTGCAAGAGATGTTAAGACAGGTATTAATGTTGGTATATTTAAAATTCATGCTTTTGCGAATAAAAATCCTGATTCAAAGTCATTTGAAACATGGCAATGCAATACAACCAAGATAAATGTCGAATTTATTCAAACAGGATCATTAAAAGATAGAATATTTACATTTTCTATTCAAGACTTTCAAGTTAATGGGAGATTGCCGTTTCCAGCTATTACTTAACAGCTTATTTTGTTTAGGCTTAAAAAAAGACTTGCAGCTCATTGCACGCGATGATGAATTAGGCCGAAAACTGCAAGATGCTAATTTACCAATAAGAGTACGTGCGCCCCGTATAACGAAGGATTAATATCATGTATAAAAAACAATGCAATATTCATATTTACGCCCATTGGATCGAACTTTCACAGCCCACTTCAATAGGAACGTTGCATGCAACGCCTATACCTGGAAAAGAAATATTTTCATTTGAATATGATCATGAATGGCTTCAAAATTATCCGGTGTGTATTCCGACCCCATCCGAACAGCAATTCCGGTAACATCCGAACACTAATTCCGGTTTTATCCGAACACTGTTTTCTGGAACATCCGGACAGCAATTCCGGCGCATCCGAACATAGATTCCGGTCGATCCGAACAGTTCCTTACTCACAATAGCTTATTTTTTATACAATACTCACCATCAAAACGATGAGGGGTATCCAATTGTGAGACAGTTATCTATGCGTAAAATCAGTGAAATTTTAAGGCTGCGTTACGAGCTAAATTGCAGTTATCGCGACATTGCTCGTAGCCAAAACGTCGGGGTTACTACTGTCGGCGAATATATAGCCAGAGCAAAATCGGTCGGCATTGCATGGCCCTTACCGGATGGATTATCAGAGGATGATTTATATAAAAAATTATTTTTACCTAACGATCCTACAGGAAAAAATAAACCACTTCCTAATTGGGAATGGGTCTACAAAGAACTTCGCAGAAAAGGAGTCACACGACAGCTTTTATGGCGAGAATATCGTGATATTTATTCTGATGGGCTTAGCTATTCGCAGTTTTGTGAACAATACCGCTTGTATACAAAAGCAAATGCGCCTGTCATGCGTCAAATACACAAAGGAGGAGAAAAAACATTTGTTGATTATGCAGGTATGACGGTGCCATGGATTAATCCTTCGACTGGCGAGATTCATGAGGCACAAATTTTTGTAGGTTGTTTAGGCGCCTCCCAATTTACATTTATTGAAGCGACAGCAACCCAAAGTTTGCCTGATTGGCTCCAGTCACATATTCGGATGTGGGAATATTTTGGTGGTGTGAGTAAAATCATTGTTCCTGATAATTTAAAATCAGGTGTGACGAAAGCCCATCGTTATGATCCTGACATTAATGCAAATTATCAGTTATTGGGTGAGCATTATCAATTTGCCATTGTTCCAGCACGCGCAGGTGAACCAAAAGATAAAGCAAAAGTTGAAAATGTTGTAGGTATTATTGAAAGACAAATTCTTGCCGCTATTCGACATATAACATTTACAAGTATTGCTGAGATAAACGCTGCGATTAAACCCAAGCTTTTTGCATTTAATCAACAATCATTTCAAAAAATGAAAACATCAAGGCTTGCTCTTTTTGAATCTGTTGATAAACCAGCGCTAAAACCATTGCCAAAAGAGCGTTATCAATATGCTGAATGGCAACGTGCCAAAATACACATTGATTATCACTTTGTTTTTGATGACCACTATTACAGTGTGCCTTATAAATATATTCACAAAGAAGTTGAAGTTCGTGCAACAGCTACAACGATTGAATGCTTTTATCAGAAAAAACGCATTGCTTCTCATTCACGTAGTTATCTTCGCTATAAACACAGCACATTCAAAGAGCACATGCCAACAGCACACCGAGCACACGCTGAATGGTCACCCGAACGTATTAAACGATGGGCAAATAAAATTGGCGTACAGACAATGACATTCATTAATCATTTAATTTCATCACGCGCCTTTCCAGAGCAATCTTATCGAGCGTGTCTTGGTGTATTGCGATTAGGCTCAAAATATGGTGAGACACGCTTAGAAAAAGCCTGTGCCATTGCAAATGAATCAGGTGCCATTCGTTATGCTCAAATTGAATTAATACTTAAAAATAAATTAGATACTGTTGATGTTATTCAAGCATCAACAACACCTATTATTTCATCACACAAAAATATTCGCGGTTCAACTTATTATAAATAACTTAGGAGAAAATATGTTAAATCAACCAACACTTCAAAAATTAAAATCATTAAAATTAACAGGCATGGCAGAAGCTTTTTGCGAGCAATTAGAAAAACCATTGCCTGATCTTGATTTTGAATCCCGCCTGGGATTGCTAATTGATCGAGAATGGTATTTGCGTGAAAACCGACGCTTAAGCAGAAGATTAACTCAAGCTAAATTAAAAGAAACTGCTTGTGTTGAAGATATTGATTACAAACATCCACGTAAATTAAATAAATCTGTTATGCAAGAGTTGATACGCATTCAATGGATTCCAAAACACTTGAATTTACTGATTACAGGCCCGACCGGATGCGGAAAAACATATATCGCATGCGCGCTAGCACACACTGCTTGTCTCAATGGGTTTACTGCAAAATATTATCGTCTTCCGCGTTTGTGGCAAGAATTAAAAATTGCAAAGGCCAATGGCAGTTATGGCAACCTACTTTCACAAATGGCAAAAATTGATTTATTGTTGTTGGATGATTGGGGAATTGCAGCACCCGATGAAGAACAGCGCCGGGATTTATTAGAGATATTAGATGATCGTTATCAAAGAAAATCAACCATTGTTACCAGTCAGCTACCCACTACGCATTGGCACGAACATTTAAATGACGCAACACTTGCAGATGCCATATTGGATAGATTGCTTCATAATTCTATCAAACTTGAATTAGAAGGTGATTCACTCAGAAAAAAACAGAAAGCTTTACAGACGGCAGATGCTTAACAGATAATGCATTTTATTAGTGAGAGAGGTGACTGTTCGGATAAACCGGAATCTGTGTCCGGATGTTGCCGGAATTACTGTTCGCTTTCAAATTGGAATTGCTGTTCGTTTCGACCGGAATACGCATCCGGCTCACAATAGGATTCAAAGCATTTCGTACGCTAAAGAAGAGCCAGCATGTTAATGAAAAAATTGAAGCTGCTTTTGAGCAGTTTTATGCATTGGCAGCATAGTTGCTGCCTAGGAGAAATAAGCCTACATCCTTTAGCGACTTAAATTTAAATTTGCGACACTACCTTACCGGGCATCAATACCATAGTCTCTTCATATACCTCTTAGTTGTTTCCATTTCCAAAAAGTGTTGAGCACCCGCATCGAAATCACCTTCAGCGCGGGTTCCTTTATATTTTTTTGCTATTTTTTCTAATTCGTTTAAATGCTTGTGACATTCTTTTCTGTGGAATAATCCATAGGATTTATTAAATGAATGAATATGTCTCATCACTTCTGCGTGGATGGCTAGTGTTGGTTCATATTTTTTTTGGTGCAGGTCATTAAAATTTTTAATATATTTTATAATCAGTTGTCGATACAAAGGATCGATTTCTTTTTGGCTATCAAGATATTCCTGCTCTTGACTAAGCAACAAAAGAGCGCCGCTATCCTTATCATCATCCATACATCTTTTCTTTAATTCTTGCGCCCTGGAAAAGAAAATTTCCTTGCACGATTTTAAGTATCCAGAAGGACGATAATCAGAAAGTTCATTGATTAACTTAAGCTTTAGATCATTTTTTTGAATCTCATAGCGCATATTTGTAGATAATTTTGTGACATCTGCCATTTCGAGAGACACCTCCGAGACATAAGTCATTGTCACATGCAACATAAAGTCAGGGAAGTTTTCATTATTAGTAAGAGATAGAATCAACAATGCTTGAATGCAGGGTTCAAACCAAGCAATAGCTGCATTTTGACTAATTTTATAGTCCCGCATTAATGTTGGAACTAAACTCGCCTTATACAGTTCTCTTGACATAGAACGATCTTCGAAAGAAAAGAGATCTGAAAATTTTGTCCCACCGATATAAATGTTACGCGCTAATTTTTCTCTAAAGGTTTGATTATTAATCTTGCTCAAGAAAATACGAATAGATTCCCTTACATTCCAATCCTCCTCACCATCGGGCCTTGCCGCTTCTAATCCATTATATATTCCCACTCCAACACGATAAAAAAGATCGTGTTCTTGCGCAGAGTGGATAAACAAGTGTCGTTTTTCAAGCACTTCTTCAATCAATGCCACATTATTCTTCATGGCTGCCCGACAAACAGCCGCTCGTAAACAAACTAGTGGTTTAGAAAGAAACATATGCGGATATGGATCAAGAATATTATAGTTGTGCAAAAGAAATATCAGTAAATCTACTTCATTATCCCAGGCCAAGTTTATAGCAACCCTTCTTATCACTCGAAATTGTGGTTGATCCTCTAGTGGTAGTTTATCTGGCACTACATGACTTTTTTCAAGAAGAGATTTAATATACTTTTGCAAAGGAACCCAATCTTCTTTTTCTTCAATATGTTTAA
>JABDDD010000047.1 GCA_013287765.1 Gammaproteobacteria bacterium
TAAATAAAAATGCTTAGAACCTGGTGGGTTTTTATTATTTAATAACTTATCTTCGGTTAATCGCGTATACACCGCTTGCGCGATAATATCAGATGGATCAATAACAGTAATTTGATTGTTATAAAAACTAGAAATTTTTTCTTTTACAACTGGATAATGCGTACAGGCTAAAATCAACGAATCTAAATTAGTTAAAGTAGGATGGGATAAATATTCTTTTAGTACACTATCAATCACTGGATGATTACCAAATTCTTCAATGGCTGAGGCTAATAAATTAGTCGCAAAAGATGTTAAAATAATGCCGCGATTTAGTTTATCAATTTTTTTCTTATAGACATTTGAATTAACCGTGTGACGTGTGCCAATTAAACCAATGCGTTGATCAGCATGATTTTCATGAAGATAATGCATCATCGGATCAATGACATTCATGACAACTGCTTTCGTGCCAACATATTCTTTTACTAATTCATAGGCAGTAGATGTTGCAGAATAACAAGCAATTAGAATTAATTTACATTTTTGTTCAAGCAGTAAATTAGCAATTTTGATAGAATAAGCTTGAATGGCTGCTGCAGATTTATCACCATAAGGCATGTGAGAGGTATCACCAAAATAAATAATATTTTCTTTAGGTAATTGTTTCACAATAGCAGCGGTGACCGTGAGTCCGCCAATGCCGCTATCAAAAATGCCAATGGGATTGTCTAAAATATTTTTTGTCATAAGTTCATCATAAAGCAAATATTAGTCAACATAAATAAATTTTTGCGCTTGCGCGTATTCTTCCGGTGTATTAATCTCAAGTGTCCTGCCTTCTGTTAAGCAAACACGAATTTTATAACCATGCTCCAATACCCGCAATTGTTCTAAATTTTCAGTTAGTTCAAGCGGTGTTTGCGGCAAAGTTTGATAATGTAATAAAAAATCGCGGCGAAACGCATAGAGTCCTATATGATGATAAACAGGCGCTGGATGCTCGGAGCGAAAATAAGGAATAGGCGCACGTGAAAAATATAGTGCAAAACCTTGTAAATCAGTGACAACTTTAACAGCCCCAGGGGTATGATAATCAGTTTGTCGATCAAGAGGAGAAGCAAGGGTTGTCATATCGGGTCTCTCACCTTTTAGGTAAGGTGCCACAAGCTGCTCTAACATGCTGGGTTTAATAAACGGTTCATCTCCTTGCAGATTAATAATCACATCCATGTCGGGATACAGTTTAGCAACAACTGCTGCTCTGTCAGAACCGGTTGCAATATTGGGATCTGTTATGAGCGCCTGTCCGCCAACTTTTTGAATTATTTCAGCAATTTCTTGACAATCGGTTGCGACTACCACTTCGGTAATCACAGATGTGCGCTTAGCATTTTCATAAACCCATTGTACCATCGGCTTATTTTGAATAGACAATAAAGGCTTTCGCGGGATGCGTGTGGAGTGTATGCGGCTAGGGATGACGCAAAGGATTTTCATGGGTCGCTCATTCACTTGAAATATTATTAAAATAGATTGCTATTCTATCTCAAGTTAATCATTCGGAAAACCCTCTATTCCACCAATATTGCCAAAAGCTGCACAGCAACGGCCGGGGCTTAAGCAAGGGTTGTCTTGACGACAAGCGGGATCTGCGCATTCACAACTCCAGCCAGGCCCATTTTCACAGCTTAAAAATCCTCCCCAGGAAGAGGAGCTGCTTTGACATCCTCCATCCCCGCCACAGCTGGCAAAAAGAGAGGTGGATAAGAGTAAACTAATACAACCAATCATAATGGCAATTATTTTCACAGCGAGTCTCCTTCTCTACGAATTGAGCTCCACAAAATAGATTGCTTTTAAGTTTTATTATATCACTGATAAAAAAGGTATATTTGATCAATAATTATTCTTAATAATTCTAAAAAAACAAATAAATAACAAAATTAGCCTATTTCATGATGAGAGGGGGGCTTAAAGAAAAACGAGTGGATGAAATAATATATTATTTTTTATTCGCCTCCAACTCAATCTCAATCGTAACATCATCTCCAAGTCCTGGCAGTAGTGCAACTATTCCAAAATCAGAGCGCTTAATTGTCGTGCTGCCAGTTAATCCCATGCTTTGTAAATGACTGAGCGGATTAGGACCCATTTTGTTTAATTTAACTGTCAGCGTCACAGGTTTTGCAACACCATGTAGCGTTAAAGTGCCATAAATTTTTGCTGACTCTTTTCCGGTTAAATCAATTTTATTGCTAACAAAAGTCGCTGTCGGAAATTTTTCTGTGTCAAAAAATAAAGGCGCGTTTAAATGCTTATCAAGTTCTGGATCCCCTGTGGTAATGGCATTGACGGGAATGGTGACTTCAACAGTGCTTTTGTCTGGATGGGCTTCATCAAATAAAATAGTACCAGATACCATCCATTTACCAGTTGGATGCGAAAACCCAAAATGACTGATATGCCAAATAACAGCTGTATGAGAAGGATCAATCGTATAAGTTTCTGCAGCATAAACAAACGAACTACAGAAAAAAAAGATCCCTAAAATAAGTGCGAGTGCCTTTTTCATGAATAGCTTGTCCTTATTTTTTATCGTCTGGTTTTTTAATGGTGAGGCTGCCACCGACTATTTTCGCACAAGTTCCTTTGGGTAAAAGAATAAATGCATCAGGCTGTGCGTTTTGCGTGGCTGATCCGGCACAACCGCTTGTCAGTGTTTGACAGTCGTTTAATCCTGCTTTAACGATGCCATAACAACGTTCTAAATCATTTGCATTGTCAGTTGCAGCGTAAGTTGATTGTGTGGTGGCAGCGATACTTAAAATGGCAGCAAGCGTTGCTTTAATCATTTGATCTTTATTTTTCATGATAGCCTTCTCAAGCTAAAATAAAATTGTAGTATTCTTATGAGGACTTGTAAAGTAGAAGATCATGATCAAAAGCAACGGATATGCTGTTAAAAGTGCCGATACACCCTTAGTACTATTCAAATTTTCTAAAAAATATTTAAAAAATATATTTGCATTTCATAATTAATTAGTTTATATTTTAAAAATCCTCTCTTTAGTTATATTTTTTTACCTCTTTGAATTTTTAGTTTTCTCCATTCTTTTCAGCACAATTCTTTTTTATCCAATTTTTCAGAACATTTTTAATTTTTTATTTGCATTTTTCATCTTTCATTTTCTATTTTAACCAAGGATTTTCTATGAATATTAATATTCAACCCGATTTTTATTGTTTTTGTTCCAATGCGAGTTATAAAACTATTTTGGCAAAACAAACAGCGATACCTTTAGCATTTTTACAATTTTTAGATAAATACACGGAATGCACGCGTGGTTGTGGAAGTTGTATCGAACACTTACGCGATGTATTAGATGAAAAAGGCCATTTATTTGAATAATGTTAAGGACATTTTTGTGCTATATCCAGATATTTTTAAAAAACTAGAAAGTGCTCGTTGGAGTATGATGCATGATATTCCTTGGCATCAATTTACTGCAGCTAAAATTTCTGAACAACAATTATATGGCATTCGAATGAATGCTATTCTTGAATGGTCAGCAATGCCAACTGCAGAAATGTTTTTGCGTGACAATCAACATGATGCAGATTTTGCAGCGTTTATTTCCATTTGGTTTTTTGAGGAACAAAAACATAGTTTAGCACTATTGGAATATTTACGTCGCTTTGCCCCTCACTATGTGCCATGTGAAAAAGACTTAGCGAAAGTGCGATTTACTTTTGATCCGGCGCCACCTTTAGAAAGCTTAATGTTACATTTTTGCGGTGAAATTCGTTTAAATCAATGGTATCGCTGTGCGCGTAATTGGCATACGGAGCCGGTGATTCAACATATTTATACTTTGCTTGCAAACGATGAGGCAAGGCATGCGCGCGTTTATTTTGAATATATGAAACGCGCTTTGCAAAAAGATCATGATAAGGCAGCACTTGCTTTTTCTAAAATTGGAATATTGATGACGAATGCACGATTAAATAAAGCGATGCATCCGACCAATTTGCATGTCAATCAATCTCTTTATCCAAAAGACACTGTGAATGATCAATTACCTGATCCGACATGGCTTTCCCGATGGTTAAATGATGAAATTTGTTTTGATGAGCCGTGGGAAAAAAAAGTAACGCATGGGATTTTAGGCAGCTTATCAAATTTATTGATGAATCGATTTGAATCCATGCAAGCACTACATCAATATCGAAAACTATTAATAAAAAATACTGAACAGAAAAAAGAGGCAGTTTATGGCTAATCAACAAGATATTCAATTTCATTATGATGTAGATAATGATTTTTTTAAATTATTTCTCGATCAAAAATATAAAGTGTACAGTTGTGCTGTGTGGGATAATGTGACAACTCTTGAGGAAGCGCAATTTAATAAATTAAAACGTATCGCTGATTTTGCTCATATCAAACCGGGTCAACATATTTTAGATATTGGTTGTGGCTGGGGAGGCATGCTTGAGTATTGCTTAAAAGAAAGATCAGTGAAAAGTGCTTGCGGTTTAACGTTAAGTGATGCGCAATATCAAGCGATTTACAAAAAATGTCATCCGCATTTAACAGTTCATTTACAATCATGGCGAGATTTTAAAAGTGCATCTTTTGATGCGATTATTTCGATTGGCGCCATGGAGCATTTTGTGACGCTACAAGATCGAAAATTAAATAAGCATATCGATATTTATCGAGATTTTTTTAGAAAATGTTTTGAGTTATCTAAAGAGCAAGCTTATTTAGGCTTACAAACTATTATTGCGTTAAAAAAACCAGATTCTTTAAGTAGCCTGAAAGATGTTCATTATCTTTTAAATCATGTTTTCCCAGGATCTGCATTGCCTGAGATGCAAGATTTACGAATTGCCGCAGAAAATATGTATGAATTAATAGAATTAAGAACGCTTAAATTAGACTATGCTCAAACGCTTATTGAATGGCGAAAGCGGTTAAATCAAAATAAAGAATACGTTATCGACTGCTATGGAAAAGAATTATGGAAGCATTATAATAAATATTTTTCCGCAGCAGAACGTAGTTTTGCTCATGGTTATACTGCTTTAGCGCAAATGTCTTTTAAAAAAACAATTTAATTAATTATTGGAGTGACTATAATATGAATATCAATATGAATATTGAAGAACGTGTCAAAAATGTAATTGCGTATCAGCTTAATTTATCCAAAAATGAAGTCACTAATTCTGCATTATTAACTCAAGAATTAGGTGCAGATTCATTAGATACCGTGGAAATTATCATGGCGATGGAAGAGGAATTTGGTCGGGAATTTATCGATGATCAAATTAATATTTCAACAGTGCAGGATGTAATTGATTATGTTAACTGTCAAATAAATTAAAAAATAAATTCATAGTACTGTCATGGCTAAATCTAAATGACATGACAGTCAAAAGGAGTTATATGCATAAGACAAAAAATAAAGTAAATCCATTCGCGGCAAAACATCCTTTATCGCAATTAAAATTTTTAGGGATACGTCAAACTTTTAAAATACTGAATGTGATTGCCCCGTTTTTAGCAAGTCGTTTAGCGTTACGGATTTTTTTAACGCCACCGCGACAACCTGCTCCTCATTGGCAAAGACCTTATATTACTTCTGCTAAGCAGTCTACAATAGAGATAAATCAAAAAAAAATTTGTTTGTATGAATGGGGAGATGGACACTCAATCGTGTTATTAGCTCATGGTTGGGGTGGTCGCGGCACTCAACTGGGGGCTTTTATCGAGCCTTTAGTACAGGCAGGTTTTCGGGTTATTGCTTTTGATGGTCCAGCGCAAGGAGATTCTACGGGTAAAAGTAGTAATATGTTTGAATTTGCAGCGCTCATTAATCAAATTGCTAAAAATAATGGATCGCTTTATGCCATATTAGGTCATTCTTTTGGTGCAGCTTGTGCTTTACTTGCTTTGCATCAATATAATATAGCTATTCAAAAATTAGTATTAATAGGATGCCCGTCAAGTTCAATCTGGATCACAGAAAATTTTGCTGAAAAATTAGCGATTTCTAAAAACGTTATTCAAAAAATGCGAGAATTAATTCAAATGCAATATGGAAATCAATGGACTTGGGATAAGCTTTTATCTCTTAAATTTCTTTTTAAAAACGTGAGAGAGCCAGCACTTATTATTCATGATCAAAATGATAAAGACGTCCCTTTTTCTCACGCAATTGAATTAAATACTGTTGGGCAGGCTAGTAAATTATTTACCACAAAAAATCAAGGGCATCGGCGTATTTTACGAAATCCAGAAGTCATAGCAGAAGTTGTAAAATTTATGAATCATTAAAAGAGATATTAATATGCAAAAATCAGAAAACATAGTATTCATGAAGCTTAGATTTATTCTATTACATATTGGCAGTCTAGGTGTATTTTTTGTTAAATTTAAATTATCATTGTTGTGGTTATTTATGATTAGTTTTTTTATTAAAGCATTTGGATTTGAGGCGGGTTATCACCGTTATTTTGCCCATAAAAGCTTTAAAACCAGTCGAATTTTTCAATGCATTTTAGCTTTTTTAGGTGCGGCAGGCGGATATCGAGGGCCTTTATGGTGGGCTGCGTATCATCGGTTTCATCATCGTTATGCAGATACTAAACAGGATATTCATTCGCCCAGTCATCATTCTTTTTGGTATGCGCATATGGGTTGGTTTTTTAATAAAACAATTTTAGACACAGATTTTAAGCGGGTAAAAGATTTTGCAAAATTTCCTGAATTAGTTTTTTTGAATAAATATCATTATATATGTCCTATTGTGATATTAATAGCAATGTATTTTTTAGGTGAAAAAACTTCTCTTATGGGGTCGGATGTGAATGGGTTACAATGTGTGATCTATGGATTTTTTTTAAGTACTTTATTAGGGCTGCATACGACTTTTGCCATTAATTCCATTGCGCATCGTCAAACATGTTTGGGGGTTAGACGATTTAGCACAAAAGATATGACACGTAATATTTCTTTTTTAGCGCTGCCTTCCATGGGTGGTGCGTGGCATAATAACCATCATCGCTTTGCATCGAGTGCAAGAGCTGGGTTTTATTGGTGGGAAATTGATTTAGCCTATTATATGCTTAAAATATTAGAATTTTTTAAAATTATTTGGCAAGTGCGAGGGGTTCCCGCGCATATTTTAGCAGAAGGTCGTTTGATCATTGATCATAGGAAGATAACATGATTACATTGTATGAATTGCATTGGTCGCATTATTGTGAAAAAATTCGCTGGGCATTGGACTATAAAAAATTGCACTGGAAAAAAGTCAATATTAGTGCGTTTTCAAAAAAAGAAATCAAACAGTTTGCTTCAACACAAAAAAGATATTTAGTTCCATTTATTTATGATGCAAATACTAATTTAACACTTGGTGAATCATCAGATATTTTACGTTATTTAGAAGAGAGATATACTTCTTCTCCTAAATTATTTCCAAAAAATAAAAAAGAGAATAAGCTAATTAATCAATGGTTAATGGCGCTTGATTCAAAACTTGCAATAATCGGCAGACGATTAGGGTACACACAAATTATCTTAGAAAACCCAAGGATTTTACCTAAATTATTTTTACCTAATTTGTGGCGAGGTTTTTTTACCTGGCCTTTAATCAATCGTCCAT
>JABDDD010000048.1 GCA_013287765.1 Gammaproteobacteria bacterium
GGATTATTTTTTAAAGCAAAAGAAAAATGATTAATCGACTCTTGAATAACTTCAGGAATATTGAGTTGTTTACTATATAGCTGAAGCAATTGGGTTTTCGAAAAACCTATTTCGGCTAAAGAAGGATCAATCTCAATTTCTTCCCATTCAAGTGGTAGTTTAGTAGTAGTATTATTTATATAACTACTACTATATACAACATTGTTATCTATTTTGTTACCGATAGCGTTATCTATATAGCCTGCTTTAAGTAGAGGATTTAAACCGAATCGTTGTGCTTGTAATGCGGCAGCTTGGACTTCTTTTGTAATTCCTAAAACGATATGCCCCCCCCTAGAAGTTTTTCCTCTTTTTCTAATAACAAGGGTTTTGTTTATCAGCCTAAATAATGAAGTTTTAGCACTACCAAACGAACAATTAGATATTTTAGTTAAGTCATTTGTTAATATAACGCCAGTATCTAATTGACCACGTGAAGCGCAAAGATCAATTATATAAAAAAATATTTTTTGTTGGATCCCAGTTAATTTTCTAATGTGGTCAGTGAGGAACGCAATGTTTCCAGCGTTATCTAATACGTTATCTATTACGTCATCTGATTGTTGCCTATTTGTTACCTGATTGTTATCTAAATGTTCTCTAAGAGTTATCTGTTTGTTACCTGATTGTTGCCTATTTGTTACCTGATTGTTACCTATATCGTTATCTTTAAAATTGGTAAAATTATCTAAATATTTTTCATTGTTGCCTATAATTTTATCTTTTTGTATATTACCATTAGATACTTCATTACTTACAATTGAATTAGGTTGATCAATTGTACCAGTCCCAGATAGATCCCAAGGCCTATATTCTTTTTTAATAAATTTCTTATCTGTTCTTTTTTTAACTAAATCAGTTAATTGAGGCATATTTCAATTCTCCCTATTTATCCCATTTATATCGCAGTTATTGCCTCATTTTCTTCTTTTTTTAATAATTCCTCGGGTATTTTCCGTGCGTGAGAAGGAGATATGCCAAGTAACTCGCGTGTTAATCTATCAAAATCATCACGCGTAGGAGATGTTTTAAGGCTACTGAATAAGTTTCTATTAGAATCCGTAATATTTGGAATTTCTTGAGAAAATTGAACGGTGGTTTCTAATATCCTACCTTCAAGTTCTGGATCAGAGATCAGTGAGACAATAGCTTTATCAGATAATATTGTTTTTCCACTAAATTTATTCAAAAAGACCCTATAAGCGACATCTCTTTTAAATCGCTTATTTAATGTGTCAATTTCACGTTTAAGTATTTTTAATCCTTTAGCGCTAAATTTATCTGGGTTTAACGGCGCTAAGATAATGTCTGCGTATAGACTAGCAGCTGTCACCGCTTGTCCCATTGTAGGAGGACAATCTATAAAAATAAAATCGTAATTTCTAGCGATGGGTTCTAATAAATCATTGTATAATTCATGTAAGGGTAGTCTTTCATTGACTATAACATTATCTAAAATAACATTTTCAATTCTGCTTGGTATTAAGTCTACTCCCTCCGACAAGTTGACAACGGCATCTTTAATACTGGCATCGCCATTTATTACATCAATTAAAACCGGGTGCTCTTCTGGATCAATACCACAGGCATCGGTTAGGTTACCTTGAGGATCCGCATCTATTTTTAGAATGCGTGCACCATACGTATTTGCACAACTAGCAACACTTTCTATTGTTGTCGTTTTTCCAGTTCCTCCTTTTACAATTTGACCCACAATAACCTTATGTTTGAAAGAAATATTGAATAATTGTTTAGCTTGCATAAAACTTAGATAAAGTTTATTGCCTAATTTAGGACAAATGATATTTTTTAATTTTATCTGTTTATGTACAGCTTGGGCGGATACACCTAAAAATTCGGCTGCATGTGCAACAGTCATTTTTGGCTGCATAGATAATATATCCTTTTCTGATAATGACATGAAAATCTCCTTCGATTTACAGTTTATGATTTAATATAATTTTGAACTAAATCGACAACTAATTCAATAACCATTTATGAAAATTTATATATTGTTCTAAATTATTTATAAGTTGTGATTTAGGCTTACTCAGTGTTTTTAATATAATTATCTTTATTTGTTACCTAATTCGTTATCAATATGTTGCCTGTTTAGTTACCTATTACGTTACGTATTCGTTATCTAATTTGTTGCTTAAATGAACTAATATTACGCAACTATAAATTACGGTTTTATTTTGTTCTCTAAAATGTTATCTTATTTTATATTAGAATTAAGCCTAGTGAATATTATAAAATTATTATAAATCATTATATTAAAATATTTGTTATCTAAAACGTTACCTAATACAGGATGAAAGTCCTATTCTATTAGTGGTTATTTAAATTAAATTTGTTACCTATTTTGTTATTTATTTGTTACCCGTATGTTACCTTATTTGTTATCTAATATGTTATCTGAAAAATATCTTCTTAAGTATAAATCTATATAGATAACGAATTAGGTAACAATCATATTAAGATGATATCTACGCTGATGCAGGGCGGAATAAATTGCAACATTACATAGCTTTCGAAGAACTATAGGCGGAACTTCTCATTCTATCAATTAATAACCAATGTTCCACGTATAACATCATCACAAAGGTTAGTAGAGGTTGACGAGGAGATATTTCTGATTTAGATTTTTATGATTATTATAGTTTTCTTTTATGTAAAACTGAGATAAATCGTTTTTTTAAATGGGTGCGACGATGTTTTTAAATTTCGAGTGTAAAAAATGTCATCACTATCGGTATTTTGATTCTGATGTGGGTCAAATTACGTTTGACGTAAGGTTACGATCGCTCCTGTTAGGTTAATTTTCTAATTTTATCTAATCTTACTTTAAATAAAAATTGCCCTTTACAACAGTTCCCACAGGGCAAGATTTTAATGTATCTGTGTTTTGTATATAAGTAATTAAATCATTCAACAAATCACTACTTTTATGCTCAATGATGGCTATCAATTAATTCATAATAAGAATTATCCCAATATTACCGAAAATTTTGCACATTCTATAAAAGAAGGATTTAATTTTATTTCTGATAAAGATGAACATGGTATCCTAATGTCAATTAAAATAGGGAAATTTGGTAGAAAAATAGCAAATTCAATTAGTGAAATTGCTGGTTTATTAGATAAAAAAGAATTTAATATTATTATTGATGAAGTACTTCTTGGTGATGAATCTTTGAAAAATGACGTTGAAACATTATCACAAAGTATTGTTTATTTTGTTGCAGTATATTGCGATAATAAAACACTAGAGGAACGTGAAATCTTACGTGGAGATAGATTAATTGGCTCTGGCCGAGATCAAATTAATAGATGCCATGGTTCTACTAGAAAGTATGATATTGAAGTTGATACCACTCATCATTCTTCATTTGATTGCGCAAAACAAATTTTAAATTTTATTAATAAAGAAAATGATCCGAAAGGATTTAAGATACTAAAAGATATTTTTTTTAAAAATAACAGCCGATGAGAAAAATAATTTTTATAAACTCAGCTGGGAAGTAGGTCAGGTTAAACTGGGTGCTAGTAATTGTTTTTTACTGGAAGTATATTTATTACCATCAGCTAAATAAGGGTCACAAACCGGTTAATGAATTGTTAAACTGTAATCACTGGCTGTGCATGCACGCGTCCGATCCATAAAATTGCCACAATAAGTATACCCCCCGCCAACCATCCATTAGTGCCATAACCAATAATTTCTCCGCTGGCGGAAATAGACAGCAACAAACCACCTAGCCATGCACCGCAACCATTACCGAGCGACTGGATTGCACTGTTCACACTTAAGAATGCACCGCGCTGATCGTTGTGTGGCACTGTTGTAATCAATGCTTGCATTGGAATCATGCGGCCAGACACAAATACCATAAACACAGGAAAGAAGGCAATCATTGCCAGTAAAGGTAAATTTGGGAGATGAGTAATCAACAGCACTGGAATCAGCGAGATGATTGTAACGCAGCGAAATACACAATGCTTGCCGAATCTGTCAGCCAAAATGCCGACACGTCGCGAAGTAAAGAATGTTGCTGCACCACCCGCCATATATATCCAGGCAATTTGCTGTGGCGCGATGCCATGATTTGCAACTAGCATTGGTGAAATAAACGGAATCACTAGCATGTGCGAGATCATCATAAAAAAAGTTAGGGCATAGGCATTAAGATTACGCGGGTCGCTGATCATAGCAAATAGATTTGGAATGATCTGTTTTAATGGAGTCGGTTTTTTAACAAGATGTTGTGCAAGCGAAGGCACCAGCCAGTAACCTGTTATCCAGATAATTAACGACAATGCCACCAATAAATAAAAAGTTGCTGACCAATTGATATAGGCACCCAATACAATACCAGCAGGTACACCGGCAACAGCTGCTATTGAAAATGCTGTCATAATTATACCGGTAGCAGCACCCGTTCTTTTGCGAATAGTAATTGATACATAGTTTTCTCTGTTTGAATATTTACGTTTTATTTGCCAATATTTTTTCTGTAGCTTCATTAAGAATTGCGGCGATTCGTTTTTGTTCTTTGACTCCAACACCGCTTAGTTTGATCAATGAATGCTTCAATGCGCGACGCGCCTTAACAAATTCTGGTATCCAACCATTGTCTTCGTTTTCTTCAATTGTTTCGCCAGAATATGCGCGTCGAATTGAATCCATCTTGCGTGCGATATGCGTAAGTTTAGCGAGCATCAGATCTGCATGTTCGCGATTAGTATTTAAGAATTCGCGACCGGCTTCAGCGATCTGATATTTTTTGCGATTGCCGTCCTGCGTCACTACCACATAACTAATTTCTTCTAGATAGGTGAGCGCTGGATAAATCATACCGGGGCTTGGTGTATAAAATCCGTTGGAACGAGCTTCTAGTGCGCGAATCAATTCGTAGCCATGTGCCGGTTTATCTTCCAGTAATGCCAGCAGCAGCAATTGCAAATCATCAGAGCTAAATTTGCGACCGCGCGTTAAGTCGTCGCCGTCACGACCAAATCCGCCGCGTCGATGATGTCCGCTTTGATCATGATGAGAACCATGCTGCCGTCCAGTCATATACCAATGTGAATGATGGTCGCTGCAACCAGGGAAGTGATAATGTCTATGATTAGAATGTTGTAATTTCATAATTAATTTTTCCTTTATATTTTACGTTATATCTTAAAACATATCGTAAGAT
Source organism: Gammaproteobacteria bacterium (assembly GCA_013287765.1). Lineage (GTDB taxonomy): Bacteria > Pseudomonadota > Gammaproteobacteria > DSM-16500 > DSM-16500 > JABDDD01. The sequence goes on from JABDDD010000048.1 coordinate 5,244, forward strand.
ATAATTAATCGGTTCGACTGTCAACAACTTTTGATTGGAAAAGGAAAGACTGTATTAATCACATCTTTTATATTAATAAAATGTCTATATTAGACTTTTTATTAATATAGAAGGCTTTATTTTATCTAAAAAAATGATATAACGTATAATTATAATGTCCAATATAGACTTTTTAAATATATGACTAAGTTTCAAAATTACATTAAAGCCATTCGCGCATCTGGCCATCAATCATTCACCAGTGAGGAAGCTTTATCAAATTTAGGTGGCTCTCGTAACGCTCTTATTTGTGGCATGTATAAATTAAAGAAAAAAGGGGATGTTATAAGTCCTGCAAAAAATCTTTATGTTATTGTTCCGCCAGAACATCAAATAATAGGCTGTCTCCCAGCAGATGAACTGGTGCCTATTTTGATGAAACATTGGGGATTAAATTATTACGTTTGTTTATTGTCCGCTGCATTATATCATGGTGCCTCACATCAAAAGCCTCAAGTATTCCAAGTCATGGTGAATAAGCAATTAAAACCTATTATTTGTGGAAAAATAAAAATTGAATTTATATATAAAAAATCTTTAGATAATTTACCTATAAAAAAAACTCCTGTTAAAATTGGATATCTTAATATTGCCTCTGCAGAATTAACATTGATGGATTTATTATTATATCCTCATCACTCAGGAGGACTTAATCATATAGCGACAGTTATTAATGAGTTGATAGAAAATATTGATCCAGAAAAATTAAAACAGTTACTTGAGTATTCAAAAAAAAAAATCATGGATGCAACGTTTAGGTTATTTATTAGAGCATATAGAACCAATAGAAGAAAAAAAACAAAAAGAGATAATCCAATTACTCAGTAAACATATTATTAATAAAGTAATTTCTCCTATAGCTTTAGCGCCCGAACTACCCATTAAAAATAACCCAAGAGATCATCGCTGGATGATTATTGAAAATACTACCATTGAGAGTGATTTATGATCCCAGAAAAGTTATTAGGTCAAGAATGTTCTGATCCTAACATTATCCAAGTTGTTGCTAAAGCAAAAGAAGAGATTAAGAGTCGGTTGTATTTAACCTTAGCGACCGTTGATAATAATTCTTCTCCTTGGAATGCACCGGTTTATTCTGCTTTTGATAAAGAATATAATTTTTATTGGATGTCGTCTTTGAAAAGTCAGCATTCTAAAAATATACGTTACAATAGTAAAACCTTTGCAGTTATCTATGATTCTACCGTACCAGAAGGAATGGGTTTTGGTGTTTATCTTCGTGGTAATTCATATGAATTGAACTCAATAGATATTGATGAGATTACTCACGGTATAGCTGTCATGGCAACAAGATTACATCGTTTTGATTTACCACCCATCAGGAATTATTTGTTTCCTTTTCCTAGAAGAGTTTATAAATTTATTCCTCACCAAGTTTGGGTAAATACGATTGTTACTATTCAGGGCAAAAAAGTTGATCAACGTCTAGAAATTACACGTTGTCTTCTTTAAACTTTCAAAAAAGCACGCTGCTAAATCGAAGGCTTTTTTCTAAAAACAGTGAAATTTCAGATATGATAATTTCTAAAAAAATTATTTAATGTAATAATTTTATGTTTAAATATAAATGTGATGATGGTGCAGAGTTGTTTTTAGGGTACCAGCAGGATTTCCGCGGAAACGCAACACAAGTTTAGCTGTTCCCCTAAAAAACCTTCTCTAGCTTCACTATTAACTTCCATAGATAAACGTCTGGGTTTTGATTCTATTGAGCAAGTGGATTGGTTGATGGATCATATTAAGATTAATGAGACTTGAAAAGGTTATAATTCGTATGCCTCAGGTAAATTGTGTTATTGGGACATTTATAGTTGATGTATAAGTGTCCCAGCAATACAATTTCTTTTGTTTTAATGGGACACTTATGATAAGATTATAGTTGTCCCACTAAATAAGGTATTCTCCTTGAATAAAATTATTGGCAGAATTAATGAAAAGACAGAGCTTGATGATGCATTCAATTCAAACAATGCTGAATTTATAGCTGTTTATGGGAGGCGTCGGGTAGGTAAGACGTTTTTAATAAAAAACTTTTTTCAAGGGAAAAAATGTATTTATTTCCAGATGACAGGTATATATAAGGGATCATTAAATAATCATCTTTCTCGGTTTACAAAGGAAATAGGTGAAACTTTTTATCAGGGTGCTTCAATTAAGGTACCAGGCAATTGGATAGATGCATTGGAAGAATTAAACAATGCCATTGAACAAGCGCCAAAAAATAAAAATATAGTGCTTTTT
>JABDDD010000049.1:0-2136 GCA_013287765.1 Gammaproteobacteria bacterium
CAGTTGGTTTAAAAATATTTTTAATGGCGTTAGCTATTTTTGATGATGTAGGCGCAATTATTATTATAGCGATTTCGCATACGGCCAATCTTTCATTGATATCTATGTTGTTTTCAATGGTTGTGTTATTTTTTTTATGGGGGTTTAATAAAATTGGGATCAGACGATTGACGCCTTATATATTATTAGGCATTTTATTATGGGTAGGCGTTTTGCAATCAGGAATACATGCAACAGTGGCTGGGGTTTTGTTGGCTTTTTTTATTCCACTGCGAACAAATCATAAAATAAATAATAAAAAAGCATCAAGTCCTTTGCTATATTTAGAAAAACAACTACATCCTTGGGTTGCGTATTTAATTTTACCGCTTTTTGCTTTTGCCAATGCAGGTGTTGCTTTGCACGATGTGACAAGGGAGCTTTTAACAAGTACGACGGTATTGGGCATTGTGGCTGGATTATTTTTAGGCAAACAAATAGGTGTTTTTGCTTTTGCGGTTGGGTTAATTAAATTAGGTTTTGCTAAAAAGCCTCCTCAGACGAGTTGGCTTGCATTGTATGGAGTAGCGCTGTTATGCGGTATTGGTTTTACTATGAGTATATTTCTTGGTACTCTTGCATTTCAAAGTGTTCAACCGGTTTATTTGGTAGAAGTTCGCTTAGGAGTTTTAGTCGGGTCTGCCTTATCCGGTCTTTTTGGAGCCATAGTGTTATATATAGCGTTTAAAAAAAGAAAAGGAGGTCCTGCGATTGAAACAAAATAATAGCTTATCTTCTAAGGTAACGATCAGGCAACGTTTTGCCGGTTGGTTAGTACATATTTTTACAGCAAGCGGTGCTTACGTTGGCATTTTATCTTTGTATGCTATATATCAAAATAAATACTTAACGGCACTTTGGTTAATGGGTATTGCGATTGTGATCGATGCGGTGGATGGTTTATTTGCGCGTGCGATTCAAATCAAGTTAGCGGTGCCGCGCATTGATGGAGCGCTGTTAGACAATATTGTTGATTTTTTTAATTATACTATTGTGCCTGCTTTCTTTTTATTAGTAACAGAATTAGTTCCTCCGGATTGGCGTTTTTTTGCGGTTATTATTATTGTATTTTCTTCTGCGTATCAGTTTACTCAAGTAGATGCCAAAACATCGGATCATTTTTTCAAAGGGTTTCCGAGTTATTGGAATATTGTGGTGTTTTATTTATTTTTTTGGCAGATGAGTCAATGGACGAATTTAATTATTTTATCTGTTTTGGCTATTTTAAGTTTTGTACCGATTAAATATGTTTATCCTTCGCGTTTGGATTATTTAGCGGAAACTAATTTACCACGATTGGCGATGTTAGTTGCAACGATTTGCTGGGGGATAGCAACGGGGGCATTATTATGGATTTATCCAGCCTCAAATCATGTATTGGTGTCGATTTCAATGGGGTATATGATTTTATATGCAGGAATTAGTCTTTATCGCACTTGGACGCCTTTGTTAATTAAAAATTAATGAGTTTTCTTTAGGAGGGTAATAAGATGGATGATAAAGAAAAAAGTGAATTGGAAAATGGAATTAAAAGTTTATGGAGTTTTTTAGAAAAAGAACCAGAATTTAAAGGTTGTCAGTATATTAATTATGAAGAAACAGGCTATCCCGCAAAATTAGAATTTAATTTACAAAAAGAAAATAAACCGAAGAAAATTTGTATTTCATTAGACAAGCATATTGAGGCAATTGAGACATATGCATACATCGATAAACGCCACCCTTTGGAAAGTTTCCAACATGATAAAGACGACATAAAAAACAGGCGAGAAAAATTAATAAACGAAATAAAAGAAAAGTGGCAGAAACAATAAAAATTAACTAGCTAAAAAATCTCCCCCTTTGAAAAAGAGGGATTGAGGGGGATTTGTATAAAATCACTTTGTTTTTTGCTGAAATATATAGTCGCTATCGCGAAATTAAAATGTAGTAATCCACCAAACTTGTCATTTTAATTGTTTAGATTGAAGATATTGGTATTATAGGTTTAGCTATGGCATTAGCAGGATATTATGTTCGAGGAAAAACAAATTAAAATTATTCCTCATTCTTTTTGAATTTTAAAAAAGAATTTTCTAAAGAAAAAATGTAGGAATG
>JABDDD010000049.1:2236-7532 GCA_013287765.1 Gammaproteobacteria bacterium
GCAGGATATTATGTTCGAGGAAAAACAAATTAAAATTATTCCTCATTCTTTTTGAATTTTAAAAAAGAATTTTCTAAAGAAAAAATGTAGGAATGTAGGGTGGGTAAAGCGGATGTTTTTTATCCGCGTGCCCACCAGCAAGAGTTGATTTTATTTGGTGGGCACGCAAAAAACGCTTTGCCCACCCTACCTTAAATACCGAGAGTCAACCGAATTGAAATATTTAATTAGTTATATCCAGATTCTCCATAGCCCTCACTGACAATATAGTCATTCGTAAAGTAAAGATAGACTCTGCTATACTTTAAGCCTAATTTGAGTACTTAAAAAAGGAGTATAGTTATGAGTTCCACAACAGTCAAAATGTCTCTGCACCTAGCACCAGAGACGCATGAAATATTAGAGAAAATGTGCGCGGATAATCATCTAACAAAGAGTGACTTACTACGAAGATCCCTTGCTTTGATGGAAGTGGTTTTAAAGTACAAAAAGAAAGGGGGACACTTAATTGTAGTTGATGATAAAGATCGAAAAATGAGCGAGATTGTCGGTCTATGAAAATTGAAGATATTGGTGTCGTTCTCCAGCATATGAACTTGAAATTTGAATCTAAGGTACCAGCAGAAGACCCAGAGGATGGAAAGCTTCGTCGATTCAAGGATAAGTGGTTATTTATCGCAACGCTTTTAGCACTCGCCATGGTATTTAGTGTTTGCATCAGCTTTTTAATATTTAAATCAGACACTGTCTATACAGGCATAGCACTAAATGGTGTTATAGGTTTAGCTATGGCCTTGGCAGGATATTATGTTCGAGGAAAAACAAATTAAAATTATTCCTCATTCTTTTTGAATTTTAAAAAAGAATTTTCTAAAGAAAAAATGTAGGAATGTAGGGTGGGTAAAGCGGATGTTTTTTATCCGCGTGCCCACCAGCAAGAGTTGATTTTATTTGGTGGGCACGCAAAAAACGCTTTGCCCACCCTACCTTAAATACCGAGAGTCAACCGAATTGAAACATTTAATTAGGTGTAACCGAAGGCAGCCCTTCGTGTTTTTGTTATAAACATAGGGTTGTCTTCTGCATATTGTTGATTGTGAGCCGCGACTTGTGCGGGAAATTCTTGAACTAAGCTTGAGAGTAATTCGTCAAGTAATGGAGTGATTTTGCAGGAAGGTTTTTTAAAAATACTTGTTGAGGAGGTTGGGCTTTTCGGACTCATTGGGGATTTAGTCCCTGCAAACTCTTTCTTGGCAGTTGCAAGGCTCTTAATAATTTCTGTTATCTCCGGATTCTTGCTGGGAGAGCTTCTTTTCAATGGACTTTCATCTATATTCAATTTACTTTCAGACATGAGATTGTAAACTGATATCAAATAATTAAGTTTATCTTTTCCAAAAGCACTTTGTGAGGATGATAAAACTGCAAAAATTTTTTCTTGATTTTTTTTGACCCATTCTATGGCTTCTGTTGAGGCAGTCTTAAGGGTAATAGGTGATAATATTCTTGGAACAGAAGGAGTAGAATTAAAAGAAAATCTAGAAGAAGCTCTAACTCCAGGTGAATTAGGCTTTCTTTCAGTTTGCTTTTGCTTAAGAACTGCAATTTCTTCATCTTTTTGCCGCATCAATTGCTCTGCTGCGCTTAAAATTTCTTTTTTTTCTTTTTCAGCTTGTGCTATTTCCTTCGCCAGTTTGAGTTCTATAATACTTTTCTGTAAATCACTAAATTGATTTTTAAACATCTCTAACGTAGCTTGCTTTTCTTTTTGTTGTTCAGTAAAGGTGCTAATAATAAGTTGACTGTTGTTACTCTTTTCTTCCGCTTCTGTTAATTTAATAGTTAATGATTTTAACGTTTCATTGGTTTCTGCTGTTATAGTCAGTGCTTCTGCTTTTTTTTGTATAATGGTAGTACGTCCCGACTCTATAATTTTTAAATTCCCTTTCTTTTCCCGAACTGATCGTTCAAGAAGTTCTAGTTCTAGTATTTGCAGACTATGTTGATCAGAGAGTCTTTCAATATCTTTATCAAAATTTGTTAGTTGTTCTTTTGCAACTTGTTGCTGATCTTCAATTGATTTTTTTTCAGCCTGTAACCTTTTATGTGTCTGGGTCTGTTCTTTGGCGATTGAATGCATACTTGTCAATTGCACATCAAGATCCGCTAATTCAGGAATTCTTTTATCTAATTCAATCTGGATCGCAGTTAACTCTGCTTTTTTTTGCTCAAGAGGGTCAAGCACTTCCTGTTGTTCAGAAGGTTCTTCTGGAACAACAGATAATTTTCGTATACTCTTCGATCCATCCATAGATATTGCCTTTTCTAATGAATTAAACCTGATACCTTATATTAAATATAGCAATTTACTCAATCATTATCTATCTCAACTTTGGCCATATAGCATATCGAATAAAAAATTTTTTCAAAAAAGCAACTTTCTCTACCCAATTTAACCCACTATTTCTAAGCATTCGCAGCGACGGATGATGACTTGCAAATAATTCTTTAATCCCTTCAACAAAACCTAACATCATTTGTGTATCCCCCTTACGCATTCTTTCATAACGTCTTAACGTCGCAAAAGAATCAATACGACGATTTTTTTGCAGCGCTGTCATAATCACTTCTACTAAAGCTGCTGCATCCAATAAACCCATATTCACCCCCAACCCAGCTAAAGGATGAATAGTGTGCGCAGCATCGCCTATCAAGGCAATCGAGTCTTTTACATATTGTTTAGCATGGCGCATCGTAAGTTTAAAATCATAACGCGGACTTAGCAAAGTAACTTTGCCTAATCGATTCATAAAAGCATCTGCTAATTTTTCTTGAAAAACATCTGGCTCTAATAATAATAAATTATTTGCATCCATTGGTTTAACAGACCAAACAATCGAACAAGTATGCAAGTCTTTTAACGGCAAAAATGCAAGAATGCCTAAATCAGAAAAACACTGCCAAGCTGTCATCTCATGCGGCAATTCAGTTTGTACTGTTGCAATAATAGCAGTATGCTGATAATCACGAGTAGATAATAATATATCCGCAGTCTTGCGCACCCAAGAGTTTGCACCATCCGCACCAATTAATAATCGCGTTTTAATCACACGCGCATCAGAAGTTATTAATTCTAAATAATCCATTTTTTTTTGCATATCTATTAATTGAATAGGCGCAATCATATCAATGTTCAAATGTCTTAAATTTTCCCATAATTTCTGACGAATCACATCATCTTCTACAATATATCCTAAAGCACTTTCTTGAACTGATTGACTATCAAAATGCAGCTTGCCTTGACCTTCTTTGTCCCATACTTCCATATTGTTAAAAACAGAAATATATTCACAGGGAATCTCATCCCAAATATGAATATTTTTTAAAATATTTTTTGAAGCATGTGACAAAGCACTAAAACGATGGGTTAGTATTTTATTTTTTTTTAAAGTAATAGGATTGATATCTAAAATTGCAATATTTAAAGCAGTGTTTTGTGCCAAAGCAATCGCCGTGACACTACCCACAATCCCACTACCGATAATAACAATATCATACATAATTTTAATTCTTAATTTTTAAATTTTAATTTTTAACTTTAAAAAGGCAACTCTAAATCAGGTTGCACACTCACTAATAAACTGCGAAATAAATTTTGAATATTTTTCAAAACAGTTTCACTGTTTGCTTCAAAACGTAAAACCAAACACGGTGTGGTATTAGAAGGCCGAATTAATCCCCAACCCTCTGCAAAATTAACTCGCAATCCATCAATAGTAATTTTTTCAGCTGAATGAAAATTTGCTGCAGAAATTAATTTTTTCATCAAAGAAAATTTTTCATGATCGTTCACCATAATTTTTAATTCAGGTGTATTAATACTATTTGGAATAAAATCAAATAATTCAGCGCAGCTTGTAGGACTGTCTGCAATGATTTCTAATAAACGAGCGCCTGCATAAATCGCATCATCAAAACCATACCAACGATCTTTAAAGAAAATATGGCCGCTCATTTCCCCTGCCAGCACCGCATCGATTTCTGCTAATTTTGATTTAATTAATGAATGTCCCGTTTTCCACATCAGTGGCACGCCGCCCCGCTCTTTAATAAATTTTTCTAAATGATAAGTGCATTTAACATCATAAATAATAGAACGCCCCGGATAATGCGCTAGCACCGATTGCGCAAACAACATCAACTGACGATCCGGCCAAATAATTTCACCGCGCGGCGTCACAACCCCTAAGCGATCACCATCCCCATCAAAAGCTAATCCCACATCTGCTGAAAAATGCTGAACAGCTTTTATTAAATCTTGCAAATTGGCAGGTTGAGAAGGATCAGGATGATGATGCGGAAAATGACCGTCCACTTCGCAATATAATTCATAGACTTCACACCCTAACAGACGATATAAAGCGGGAACAACTATCCCTGCGACACCGTTACCGCAATCAACGACTACTTTCAAAGGACGCGACAGTCTGACATCTTGCCTCACATGTTGCATATATCGCTCAATCATTTCCATTGAACTTAAAAAACCTTCTCCTAACAAAAAATTATTTTGACAAATAGTTTGATAAAGCGCCTGAATATCTGACTCAGCAAGCGTCTTACCTGCCACCATCATTTTTAAACCATTATGATTTTTTGGATTGTGACTTCCTGTTAACATCACCCCCGATCGTGTATTAATCACATGCGTTGCATAATACAATACAGGTGTCGGCAACATACCGCAGTCGATCACATCACAACCCGTCGATAAAATACCTTTCGCAAGCGATGCGGATAATAAAGAACCTGATAACCGACCATCCCGTCCTAACAGTATTGATCGTTCGCCTTGTTGCAACACCAATGAACCTAATGCACGACCAATCGCATAGATACTGTTTTCTGTGAGATTCTCATCGACAATGCCACGAATATCATAGGCACGAAACATCGCTTGATCGATATTATTCTTTTCCTGAATGGCCAAAACCTCCCTCCCCGCGATCAGTTGCTTCATGAAATGCATCTACCACAGTAAAAACCGCGCCTATTCAATTAAAAATTTTAGATCCTCGCATTGGCTGCAATTATCCTTTACCTCGTTATGAAACAGCTCATTCAGCAGGTATTGATTTGCGAGCAAGTCTTGCTGAGAAATTAATAATACAACCGAATACGACGCATTTGATTCCAACGGGGCTGTCAATTTATATTGGGGATCCACAATTAGCAGCTATTATTATTCCACGCTCAGGTTTAGGTCATAAACAAGGAATTGTGTTAGGTAACTTAG
>JABDDD010000050.1 GCA_013287765.1 Gammaproteobacteria bacterium
GTTTGGATTCATGAAGACAATAATTTTATTCATGTCGTGCAAGTATTAGGTCTTAAGCATTTAATTAACGTGACGCGTTATGAATTTGATGATCAACATCGATTGCTTGCTGCTTATCATGTTCAGTCAATGGATTTTATTAATAATCGTTGGTTATTACATCATGTGGTTAAAACCAGTTTTTTAAAAGATCAAACGACGAGTCAAACAATTCCGCTTGCGACTTGGAATTTAACGTTAACGCCTAATTTATTAAATGTCGGTTTAATAGAACCTGAGGCGATGTCTTTACCGAAATTAGCTCTTTACTCGCATTATTTAGTAAAAAATCGTTTGCAGGCTAATATATTTCGATTGGCTTTTTGGCAAAGAGTTTTTCAGCCGTTTGCAACGTTAGTGATGATTTTACTGGCGGTGCCTTTTGTTTTTACTGCCCCACGTGCGACGACGATGGGGCGGCGGGTATTGATGGCGATTATGATTGGATTTATATTTTATATTTTAAATGCTTTTGTCGGGCAATTTAGTGTAGTGTTTCAATTTCCACCGGTGATTGCAGCTTTAGTGCCGACACTTATTTTTGCGATGGTAGGATATGGTTTGATGTTGCAAGTTAAAAATCGTTAAAATAATAAATATAAAATATTAAGGGGTTTAATATGACAAGCAGTTCTTCTCAGCCACAAGAAAATCCTGCTTTATCTTATGGGGAAGGCGTGTTCATGCAAATGACGTTCACTCCGTTGACAACTGCTTTATTTGGGACAGTCTTAGGAAGGTTAACAGCAAAACAACAAGTCAATGTAACGACTCCTTTGCTCTATGCAGTGAAATCTTATGGGTTTAAAGTGTGTGCAGCATCTGGTAAAAATGTACCTATAGTTGTGAGTCAACATAAAATACGCGATGAAAAAATGGTTTGTGAGGAAGCAACCTCAAAATCTTCAGGAAACATCTTGAATCGATTGCCCACTGTGATTTTTGCAAGTGCGGGAGGTTTTGCACTAACACATCCGTTTTCCACTTTTTCCGGCATTGCCAATGTTAATAAAACGACTTGTGATCAATTAAGTCAAATGGCATTTTGGAAAAAATTTCCTCAAGCCTAAAACACCACCCAACAACATTAACATTGGAAATAATTGATAAACTGTATAAGGCAATAATAATAAATCATGAATAGTCGCCTGAAAAAATCCATACTCATTGTCAAGAGCATGTAATTCACGTAATAAACCCACAACAAAACTCAAAGCCGTTACAAGCAAAAAAACCATAGCGGTGGCAATGATCACTTGCTTGGCAATATATCGTTGAATAATTCTCATATGGAGCGCCTCATCATTTGCACCCAACTTGATTGTAATAAAAAAGCAAAGCCAATCATTAAAATTAATCCTGCATGCACCCACCAAAGACCAAAATGTCCGATCCATTTTGTCGTTTGCATCCAATCACGTGCGACAAATAATAAATTAATATAAATCACATAAATTAAAATAGCCGGTAATAAATGCGTATAACGTCCTTGACGCGGACGTGTTTTACTTAAAGGAATCGCAAGCATCGCCAATAAAAAAGCTGATAAAGGAATAGAAAGTCGCCACTGTAACTCAGCCGCATTCTCTTTATTCTGATAATAATGTTGCCATAATAAAAAAGTGGGCATCACATCAAATTGCTGAGTATTCAAAGTATTTACATGATCAGGAATACGAACAGCGTATTTATCAAATTGAATAATTTTATAATTATTTTGCCCTGGCGTCCCTTCATAGCGAAATCCATCTGTCGTCACGACATAATGGCTATTAGTTTTAATATCTCGCAGCGGATAACCTTTATCTGCAGAAATAACACTCCAATTTGTTTGACCCTTTTTATTAATATGCTGATCTGCAAAAAATAAATGACTCGCCTCATGATGATTACGGGTGACATGTTCCACATAAATAACACGTTGCGCATCTTTGCCGCCAATCACTTGAAAACGACCAGCAACTAATGTATTCATCAGATTTTCAATAGAAACACTTTGCAGAATTAATTTATCTCTAGCAGCTGCTACGTAAGGATTAATCCAGCATGTTAATATCATAACTAACACACTTACAAAAAAGGCAGCAAAACCAGTCATCCGCACTAATCTTTGCACGCTCAGACCCGATAAATGCATCACCCGCATTTCATTTTCTGCATATAATTTGCTGTAAGCAAAGATAATCCCTAAGAACACCCCGAGCGGTAATAATAACGCTAATAAATTAGGAATCTCAAAACCAATTAATTGCACTAAAATATTAGCACCAATTTTGCCGGAGGCGGCATAACCCAAATAACGCACCACTTGGTTGCACATAAAAATCAGCAACAAGACTAAAGTGACCGCAAAAATGGTACTCGCAATTTCTTTAATAAGATAACGGGAAATAATCATTTAGCACTTCTGCAAAACTTAAGATAAAATTAATGCTATTATATCGTGAATGGGAAAAATATGAAATTTAACTTAAAATCAGTTTCTTTAAATAAAGCCAAAACAGACTGCCTGATTATCGGGGTATATGAAAAAGAAATTTTCACCGAAAGTGCAAAAAAACTGAATAAAATCAGTCATGACTATCTTTTAAAGTTATTAAAGATGGGTGAATTTCAAGGAAAAATAGGTCAAACCTACCTTGCTTTCAATATTCCAGAGACAACTTTTTCATCGATTTTATTAGTCGGTTGCGGTAAGCATGAAGCTTTAACCCTGAAAAATTATCGTTCGATTATTTCAGCCAGCATGAAAGCCCTGCGTTCCATGAAAGCAAAAGAAGTGATCACGACGCTCACTGAACTTGATGTCACATCGCTTGATTTATCCTTTAAAATAAAACACTTAATAGAATCCATGGAAGCAGCTGCTTATTCATTTGAGCAATTTAAAACCAAAAAAACAGCTCCACTTACCTTAAAAAATATTATTATTTATACCGAACAGAAACCATCTGCTACATCGCTTAAAGCAATCACAGCAGCTGTTGCTATTAGTGAAGGCGTCATTTTCACAAAAAATTTAGCTAATTTGCCTAGTAATATTTGCACGCCGACTTATTTGGCTGATGAGGCAAAAAAATTAGGCAAATCCCATCGCACTATTCGGGTCAATATTCTTAACAAAAAAGACATGAAAAAATTAGGGATGAATGCCTTACTTGCTGTTTCTCAAGGAAGTGCACAAGAACCTAAATTAATCTCTATGTATTATCAAGGCGCACCAAAAAAAGAAGCGCCTATTGCATTGGTTGGCAAAGGCATTACTTTTGATACAGGTGGTATTTCCTTAAAGCCTGCAGATAGCATGGTCGGCATGAAATATGATATGTGTGGCGCTGCAACTGTATTTGGCACAATAAAAGCAGCGGCATTGCTGCAATTACCCATTAATTTAGTGGGTATCATTGCTTCTGCAGAAAATATGCCTGGTGGGCATGCAATTAAACCAGAAGATATTGTCACCAGTCTGTCAGGGAAAACCATTGAAATTTTAAATACCGATGCAGAAGGACGTTTAGTGTTAGCAGATGCATTAACTTATACTGAAAGATTCAATCCTAAAACGGTGATCGATATTGCAACCTTAACTGGAGCCGTGGTTATTGCCTTAGGTCATCATGCCTCAGGGATTTTAAGCAATCATGAACCACTCTTGCAAGCACTCATCAAAGCAGGGCTTGAAGCTCACGATCGTGTTTGGCCCCTGCCCTTATGGGAAGAATATCAAGATCAATTAAAAAGCCCTTTTGCAGATATGTCAAATGTCGGCGGACGCTCAGCTGGGACGATTACGGCTGCTTGTTTTTTGTCGCGTTTCGCAGAAAAATTTCATTGGGCACATCTTGATGTTGCAGGGACAGCTGCTATGATGGGTGGACTTGAGCGGTATGCAACTGGCCGACCGGTGCCTTTATTAATGCAATATTTAATTAATCAGTGTAGTAAAAATAAAAATGCCAAAAATTGATTTTTATATCTTAGCTAAATCCAATGAAAAAGCGCGTTTGCATTTTGCGTGTCGTTTAATTGAAAAAATTTATAAACAAAATTTTTCAATTTATATCCATACCCAAGACACGACCCATGCGCATGCATTAGATGAATTATTATGGACTTATCGTGATGATAGTTTTTTACCGCATAATTTAATAGGCGAAGAACTATACCCAGCTCCGCCTATTCAAATTGGTTTTACAGAAGCATCACCGAAAAAACATCGTGATATTTTGCTAAATTTAAGCAATCAAGTCCCAGTATTTTATGCACAATTCTCCCGTGTGTTAGAATTAGTGATTAATATACCAAACGAACAAGAAGCCGCTCGCGTACGTTATCGATCTTATCGTACAGCAATGCATTCTATTCAAACTCATAAACTAGAATCAGTCGAAGTATAACTATCATGGAAAAAATATATCAACCCAATCACATCGAACAAAAATGGTATCAAACTTGGGAGCAAAATAATTATTTTGCGCCTAAAAATAGCGCTTCTGCTTATTGCATTGTGATTCCCCCGCCAAACGTTACGGGGCATTTGCATATGGGTCATGGTTTTCAAGCAACTCTGATGGATATTTTAATTCGTTATCATCGTATGCAAGGCGATTGCACGCTTTGGCAACCAGGGACGGATCATGCGGGTATTGCAACGCAAATGGTGGTGGAAAAACGTTTAATATTTGAGAAACAATCTCGTCACGATTTAGGTCGTGAAAAGTTTGTTGAAAAAATTTGGGAATGGAAACACGAATCCGGCGGCAATATCACTCGTCAATTTCGTCGATTAGGTGCCTCATTAGATTGGACCCGTGAACGTTTTACGATGGATGAGCATTTTACCAAAAGCGTGCGTGAAGTTTTTATTCGTCTTTTTGAAGAGGGTCTCATCTATCAAGGCACTAAACTAGTTAATTGGGATCCTAACCTTTTAACAGCTATTTCTGATCTTGAAGTATTAAATATCGAAGAAGAAGGTTTTCTTTGGCATATTCGCTATCCTATTGAAGACAGCGCAGAGTTTTTAACCGTTGCAACGACTCGTCCTGAAACTATGCTAGGCGATACAGCGGTTGCAGTCAATCCAGATGATAGACGTTACCATCATCTGATTGGCAAAAAAATTAAATTGCCTTTAACCACACGCACGATTCCAATTATTGCTGATGATTATGTTGATAAAGCATTTGGCAGTGGCGCAGTTAAAATTACACCAGCACATGATTTCAATGACTATGCGATGGGGCAACGTCACCAATTACCTATCTTGAATATTTTTACCCCAGATGCACATTTAAATAATCAGGTACCGACTGCTTATCAAGGATTAGAACGCTTTGTTGCAAGAAAAAAAATTATTCATGATTTAGAAAATTTAGGTTTACTTGAAAAATGCGAGAAACATTTATTAAAAATTCCGCGGGGTGAAAAATCAAATGCTATTATTGAACCCTATTTAACTAAGCAATGGTTTATGAACATGAAACCTTTGGCAACACCTGCCATTAATGCTGTTAAACAAGGTCAAATTAAATTTGTCCCTGAGAATTGGTCAAAAACCTATTTTCAATGGTTAAATAATATTGAAGATTGGTGTATCAGTCGGCAATTATGGTGGGGACATCGCATCCCTGTTTGGTACGATCCACAAGGCAATCCCTATGTTGGTCAAGATGAAACTGATGTGCGCGCGCGTTATTCATTAAATAACGCCATAATATTAGTACAAGATGAAAGTGTATTAGATACTTGGTTTTCAGCTAGCTTGTGGCCATTTACAACGCTAGGCTGGCCAAATGAAAAAAATGATTTATCCGTATTTTATCCAACTAATGTATTAGTCACTGGTTTTGATATTATCTTTTTTTGGGTTGCTCGCATGATTATGATGAGCTTAAAATTTATTGGAGAAGTGCCTTTTAAAGAAGTCTTTATCACAGGCCTCATTCGTGATGCCGAAGGTCACAAGATGTCAAAATCAAAAGGAAATGTTCTTGATCCTTTAGATTTAATCGACGGCATTAGCACAGAAGATTTAGTTAAAAAACGCACGTATGGATTAATGCTGCCAAAAATGGCAGAAAAAATTGAAAAAAACACCCGTCAAGAATTTAAAGAGGGCATTGCAGCCTTCGGCACAGATGCTTTGCGTTTTACCTTTTGTTCATTAGCATCATTTAATCGAGAAATTCGTTTTGATCTAAAACGTTTAGAAGGCAATCGTAATTTTTGTAATAAATTATGGAATGCTGCACGATATATTTTAATAAATACAGAAAACAAAGAGTTAAATCTTTCGGCAAAAAAACCTATTTTATCTTTACCCGATCGTTTTATTTTATCTCGCCTACAAGAAACCATTCATACGACGCATGAGGCTATTTCGCAATATCGTTTTGATTTATTTGCCCATGCTTTATATGAATTCACTTGGAATGAATTTTGTGATTGGTACTTAGAATTATCAAAACCAATACTAACCTCTCCTGATAGTTCGCCAGAAGAATTAGCAGGGACTCGTCATACATTAATCACTGTTTTTGAGCAATTGCTACGTTTGTTGCATCCTATTATGCCTTTTATGACAGAAGAAATTTGGCAGCGTATTGCACCTTTAGGCGGTATAGAGGGGAAAACGATTATGCTGCAATCGTATCCTATTTTTAATCCAGCTTTCAAAGATAAGACCAGTGAAGCTGAAATTGAATGGTTAAAAATTATTATTATTAACATTCGCACACTTCGCAGTGAGATGAATATTTCACCGAGCAAAGAACTCATCGTTTTTTTAGCCAAGGGCAAGAAAGAAGATCAAATTTATTTTAATAGAAATAAATTACTTATTATAAAATTAGCAAAATTAGCTAGCATTGAATGGAGTGATACTCCGATGCAAGATATTTTAACGGCACTTGCAGGAGATCTTGAGATTTTAATTCCGATGGCAGGATTAGTTGACAAAAAAGAAGAATCGGCAAGATTAAATAAAGAAATATTAAAATTAACAAAAGAAATAG
>JABDDD010000051.1:0-6059 GCA_013287765.1 Gammaproteobacteria bacterium
CTGCAACTGTTGGTCACTGCATTCAAAACACCCGCCTCTTGCAGGCATCGCCCCTATCCCTTGCGTTGTGATCTGTAATAACAATGGCATACCTAATTTTTTACGCATCTGCCATGCTTTTTTATCTTTAATTCTGGGAGCATGTACATCAATCACCGGTTGTTCTGCATGACAACTCGCACAAAATTCTTTAAAGATTTTTCGCCCGGCATCAGGATCGCCTGTTAATTGCTTCACAAATAAAGCCGGATAATGAAATGTTTGAATCATTGTTATTTTATCCGGCTGTTGTAAAGAAAAAACCATAGGATGCCTAATCCAAGAGACTAAAAATCCTATAGCACCACTTAAAACTATTAATAAAATAACTGCAATTGTTTTAAGCTTGTAATTCAAGTTCATGTAGGGTTTTAGCAATGACTTTTTCAGTACTCGGACCCACTATTTTTTTCACCATCTGCCCATTGGGATTAATAAAAAAAGTCGTGGGAATCACATCAATTTGGCCTAAATCCCATAATGAATTAGGATCCAATTGTAAAACCGGAAAACTAATACCTGCATTTTTGATTGCAATCTTTAAACCATCTATCGGTAATTGATCGTAGTTCACCCCATAAAAAACAACGTTTTTATCATGATTATGCGAATAAAAATGATTTAACTCAGAAACTTCTGACAGACAACTATCACACCAATCTGCCCAATAATTAATAATGACCCATTTATTACTCAATTGCGCATTATGACCACTCGCATCATAAAATAAAGCAAACGCATTGGTTAAAAATAAACTAAAAGATAAAAACAATCCGACTAAAAAAAATTTCAATTTCATATTTTACTCCTTGGCATTTAAGATAAGTTTGTAATCCGCATCCATTTGATTAGCTTCATGTGGATAAGAAAAATAAGCCTGTAATTTTCCTTCTGGATTAAATAATAAAATCTCTGCACTATGATTTATCATATAATGATCAGAAGATTGACCCGCTGCTTGCATTTTGATGGCAGAAATATGTAATTGCTGCTCAAAAGCAATCGTTTCAGCTTCCCCACCTTGCAACCCAATAAAATTCTTGTTAAAAACTTGTATATATTGCTTCATCCGATTAACCGTATCTCTCTTCGGATCAACTGATACTAAAATAATTTGTGGTAGTTTATCAGCAGGTAATTCTTTTTGTAGCATTTTATACATTTTATTTAATTCAGCCAAAGTGGTCGGACAAACATAAGGACAATTGGTAAAGCCAAAAAACAGGAAAGTCCATTTTCCTTTTAGATTATTTTGATTAAAAAGCTGACCATTTTGATCGATTAATTGAAAAGGCTGTATAGCTTGAGCATGCGGTAAAACCACACCCGCTATTTTGATATTTTCAAAGGGAGTGGCAGTCTTTCCTTTAATGCCTAAATAAATAAACACCGCTGCAACTATAATAATAATTAATAAAATAATAAAAATAAGCAGGCTATGCTGTTTTTTATGGGGCAAATTAGACATTTTCTCTTTTTCCTCTAAGAATTAATAATAACTAAAAATAATGATCGATTAATAATAATAAAAATAAAACACCTAAATAATGAATAGAATAACGAAAAGTGCGCATCGGTTGACGGGGGTCATGCCCTCGATAGAGCTTAATCACATGATAAAGGAAAAGTGCATTCAGTAATAAAACGCCTATTAAATAAATCATTCCTGTCATGCTAATAATAGCCGGTAACAATGTCACGCAAATCAATAAAATAGTATAAAGCAAAATATTTAATTTCGTAAAAGCAATACCGTGCGTATGCGGTAACATCGGTACATTGGCTTTTGCATAATCATCAATGCGATGAATCGCCAACGCCCAGAAATGCGGCGGCGTCCAAACATAAATAATCAGCATTAATAAAAAAGCATCCGGACTTAAAGTATTGGTAACAGCCACCCAACCCAATAAAGGCGGTGCAGCACCTGCAATTCCACCAATGACAATATTTTGCGGGGTTGCATGTTTTAAATATAAAGTATAACCAACCGCATAACCTATTAAAGCAATAAAAGTTAAAATAGCTGTTAAGAAATTAACTAAAAAAATTAAAATCAATAAGCCCATTAGACAAAGCATAAAAGCAAATAGTAAGCTTTGCTTTGTAGAAATCTTACCGCGCACCATTGGGCGATGCTGTGTTCGTCGCATCATTTTATCAATATGAACATCTGCGATTTGATTTAAAGTAGCAGCAGCACTTGCTATCAGTGCAATACCTATATTACCAAAAATAAAAGGCATCATAGGAAAAGTAGCACAGGGCGCCAAGCACATACCGACCATCGAGGTTAAAACCATTAACATCACCACTCGAGGTTTACATAATGTAATATAATCAGTTATATAATTATTCATACAGAGGCTATCTTTTTAGAGTAAGAAAATAATTTAAAAATTAATGTAATCAATGCTAATAATAATAAACTGGCGACTAAATTATGACAAATCGCAATGACTAACGGTCGTTTAAATAAAACATTCATCATACCAATACATAATTGTAAAACTAATAAAGCCAATAGAATATAAATCGATTGCATGATTTTTGGAAATTTAATTAATTTAACACTAGCAATCATTGCAAACAAAAGCAAATAAGCTGTTAAAATCAATGCGCCTATTCGATGAACCATTTGAATAGTTTGACGAATAGTATCTGATAAAATCCCTCCTTCGTAATTAATACCAACCGGCGTCCATAAAGTAAAAGCTTGAGAAAATCCTGTCAGTGAAAAAGCTTGATTATTTTGACACAAAGGAAAATCAGTACAACTCAAAGCAGCATAATGGGTACTGGTCCATGCGCCTAAAAAAATTTGTATTAATAATAAAATTAAACCTATACTAGCAAAAAAAGCAGTGATATGAAATATCGTCCGTTCATCACTTTGCAACTTAATAAATAAAATAGAGTTATTATTTAAATAAATCAGCCAAAGAATAGATAAAATTGCAAAACCACCCAATAAATGTCCTGTGACAACAATGGGTAATAGCTTATACGTAACCGTCCATTGCCCCAGCATAATTTGCCAGAAAAGCAAAATTAATAAAAAACTACTCAATAGCAAATTACTTTTATATCTCGCATTTTTTTTAAGTGTTATGATAAAAATAATAATAATCAAACAGCCTAAGGTACCGGCAAAATAACGATGAATCATCTCCGCCCATGCTTTATAAGCAGGATAAGCAGGATAATGCGTTATGATCACTTCAGAAATAGAATTAATAGGCGCTAATAAATGCCCATAACACAAAGGCCAATCAGGACAGCCAAGTCCTGCATCTAATAATCGGGTAAATGCACCCAAACCAATAACGCCCAATGCAAAAAAAGTTGCAAATCCTGCTAAAATAGATAAAATATTTTTGGAAAAAATATTAGCCAATTTGAGAGACCTCTAGTACTTTTTTTAAATCTGTTAAAATATTCATAACATTCATTGTGTCTGGATAATACATAAAAACATTATGCAAAGGATCAATTAAATAAATTTTATTAGCAGCAAGCTTATTAGTTTGTTCGGCTGCAATCTGTAATACCGTCACCCGATCAGCATCTTTAGCTAACAATTTTCGCATTTGTTGTAAGAAAAATAATTGATGCGCACAAGTTGCATCACACAGTATAGGGGCAGCGGGTGTAACAAGAACCACTTGCCATTTTTTTTCATGATTAAGATCCAGTTGATACGGATGAGTGATCAATTGGCCGTAATTAGTTGTCTTAAAATGAAAATAGTCGTGGTAATAATAAAAAATCCAGCTAATTAACATTGGAACAACAAAAATAATGACAATAAACCAAGGAACAAAAAGTTTATTTTTCATATTTTTTTCAACCTCTCCAGACAAAATCCACAATAGGCAATCAATAAAACAATCGCCATCACAAACCATTGAATCGCATATCCCATATGTCTTTCCGGCATAAACATCACAATCGGCCAATCACGAATAAATCCTGCAGATTCATCTGCACTTAAACGTAACACAAAGGGATAAAAAGATTGATGCAAAATCTTACCTAATTGCACAGTATCTATTTTTTGCATGACAATTGATTTTTTGTCAAAATTAAGAATATTCTCCCCTAACATAAATTGATATTCATTTAATAATTTTATATAACCTAAAGCGCTATTTTGCAAAGCAGGTGGAATATCTGCTGGTATTTTATTAGCACTTCCAGCCACCCATCCCCTATCGATTAAAAGTAAAGTCGAATCATTTTTAATACGAAAAGGCGTCAAAACATCATAACCTAATTGATCGTGATAAAAACGATTTTGTAAAAACATAGTCAATTGATTAAGATATTCTCCTTGCACTTGCGTTTTTTGAAAAGCTAAATCTTTTTTACTAATAATTAATTGTGTAAAAGGCTGATATTTTGCTTGAATAGCTTGCTGGTAGTGTACTAATAAAGTTTTTTTATACGCATATCGATGTAATTGCCAAACACCTAGCATACAAAATAAAATAAAGAAAAATAAACAAAGAATAAAAAATCCCATTTTAAATTTAAAGGCAAAAGCTTGATGTCTAAAATTAAATTGAAAAAGTATCATATTATAAATCAATCCTGCCTTTAGTAAAATGCACTTGTTTTTTTACAAATTGTGTCGCATCAAACAAAGTATAAGATAACGTCATTTCTTTGATGTCTTTTGAAACATGCGGATCAATAAAAAAATAAACCGGCATGTCTGCTTTTTCTTTTTTAAAAAAATATTGTTGGGTAAAACAAAAACATTCTGTTTTCTTTAAAAATCGTGCAGCATCGGTTGGAGTAATACTCGGTACTGCTTGCACCGTGATTTCTCGTCCGGTTTGATTCTCTGCATAAAAATAAATTAATTTAGTCTCACCCGGATGAATCTGAACAGTATGCTGTAAGGGAATAAATTTAAACCCTAAGGCACCATGCAAGGTCGTGGTAAAATTAACTTTAATGGTACGTGAATAATCCACCTTCATTGAGGGATCAATTTTGGTAGCAGACACAGCCCCCTTGCCGTTAATTCCTGTTGCTTTACAGATCACTTGATACAATGGGATTAACATATAACAAAAACCAAACATGCATAAAACACCAAACAGTAAAATCAATGTGAGGCGTTTATTTTTTTGCTGTGGTGTCATATTCTAAGAAACTTGTGGTGCAGTTTCAAAAGTATGATACGGCGGAGGCGATGGCAGCGTCCACTCCAGTCCATGCGCACCTTCCCATACTTGATTGGTTGCCTGTTGTTGTTTGCGTTTACCAAAACAGGCATGCCAAATAATATATAAAAAAATCAGTTGCGCAATACCAAAAATAAAAGCACCCACCGTACAAATTTGATTAAAGTTAGTAAATTGTAATGCATAGTCAGGAATACGTCGCGGCATACCTGCTAATCCTAAAAAGTGCATCGGCATAAAAGTTAAATTCATTCCAATAACAGATAACCAAAAATGGTATTGCCCCAATCGTTCACTATACATATGCCCTGTCCATTTCGGCAACCAAAAATAAACAGCCGCAATAATTGTAAATAAAGACCCAGAGACTAATACATAATGAAAATGCGCCACCACAAAATAACTATCCCGATATTGATAATCAGCAGGCACTAATGCCAGCATTAACCCTGAAAATCCCCCAAAAGTAAACATCACTAAAAAACCTAACGCAAATAGCATAGGCGTTTCAAAAGTAATTGAACCTCTAAAAAGTGTGCCTAACCAATTAAAGACTTTAATGCCCGTTGGCACCGCTACTAACATCGTTGCATACATAAAATAAAGCTGTGCGGCAAAAGGTGCACCAGTTGTAAACATATGATGCATCCACACAACAAAACCGACAATACCAATTAAAGCGGTTGCATAAACCATGAAACGATAGCCAAATAATTTTTTACGAGAAAAAGTCGGAATAATTTCTGAAATCACACCAAAACCCGGTAATATTAAAATATAAACTTCCGGATGGCCAAAAAACCAAAAGACATGTAGAAAAAGTAA
>JABDDD010000051.1:6069-6897 GCA_013287765.1 Gammaproteobacteria bacterium
CCCCGCCACCAGCTGCATTAAAAAAACTCGTATGAAAATGTCGATCCATCAACATCATCGTCACACAACCTGCCAAAACCGGCATGACGGCTAATAATAAAAAAGCAGTGACCAACCAACTCCAAACAAACAAAGGCATTTTCATCCACGTCATGCCAGGGGCGCGCATATTAAAAATAGTGACCACAATATTTAATGCGGCTAAGATCGATGAAGCACCCATCATATGAATTGAAAAAATAAAAAAATCCGTACTCTTAGGACCATAAGTAGTGGATAACGGCGCATAAAAAGTCCAACCAAAATCAGGTGCCGGCCCACTCATAATCATCGTACTTAATAACATTGAAAAAGCAAAAGGTAATAGCCAAAAACTCCAATTATTCAATCGGGGCAAAGCCATATCGGGCGCACCGATCATGAGTGGAATCAACCAATTAGCAAGCCCTGCCATAGCAGGCATAATCACGCCAAATACCATAATTAAACCATGCATAGTGGTCATTTGATTAAAAAATTCTGGATTCATTAACACTTTACTGGGCTCAAATAATTCTAATCGCACCAAAAGCGCCATCACCCCGCCGACAAATAGCATAATAAAACTAAAGGTTAAATACAGCGTACCAATATCTTTATGATTAGTCGTAAAAAGCCAACGTTTGAATCCCTTCTCAGGGCCATGATGGTCGTGATGGTGATCGTGGATGATTGCTTCACTCATAATTTTTATACTCCGCTATTTTTACTTTGTCTTATTCGATTCACATCCGCTGGCTGCACGAAGGTTGCGACCTTATGAATTCGACAAGATTTATCATTGCCCCA
>JABDDD010000052.1 GCA_013287765.1 Gammaproteobacteria bacterium
TTATCGAACATGTTATAAAAGGCGATGATGTATTTGTTTTAATGCCAACAGGTGGCGGGAAATCATTGTGTTACCAAATTCCAGCGTTGATAAGATCGGGCGTTGGTATTGTCATTTCGCCTTTAATTGCTTTAATGCAAGATCAAGTCAATGCATTATTACAATTAGGAGTTAATGCTGCATTTTTAAATTCTAGTTTAGATGCCCATGAAATGCATAAAATAGAACAAAAAATGATTCAGGAAAAATTAGATTTAGTCTATGTGGCACCCGAGCGATTGTTGACACCCTATTTTTTAAATTTATTAGAAAAAACAAATATTGCTTTATTTGCAATTGATGAAGTACATTGTATTTCCCAATGGGGACATGATTTTCGCCCTGAATATCGTGAACTTTCATTATTACATGAACGATTTCCCACTGTTCCGCGCATTGCTTTAACCGCAACGGCCGATCAACCGACACGAGAAGAAATTATTGAACGATTAAATTTGTCTAATGCTTATCATTTTACTTCAAGTTTTGATCGGCCGAATATTTTTTATCGTATTCAGCAAAAACAAAATCCATATGAACAATTGTATGCTTTTATTCAAAAAGAACATCCAACTGATGCAGGCATTGTTTATTGCTTATCACGTAAAGGCGTTGAAGAAGCAGCTGATTGGTTATGTGAAAAAGGATTACATGCTTTGCCGTATCATGCAGGAATGAGTAATTTTTTGCGGCAAAGAAATCAAATGCGTTTTATTTCTGATGAAAGTATTATTATTGTCGCAACTGTAGCTTTTGGTATGGGCATTGATAAATCAAACGTACGGTTTGTGGCGCATTTAGATTTACCTAAAAGTATTGAAAGTTATTATCAAGAAACAGGACGTGCGGGTCGTGATGGATTGCCAGCAAATGCCTGGTTATCCTATGGTTTAAAAGATGTGATTACTTTACGCAGAATGATGGATGCATCAGAGGCAATTGAACAACATAAACGTTTGGAGCGACGTAAATTAGAAGCTTTATTAGGATTTTGTGAAACAACTTTATGTCGTCGCCAAGTTTTATTGGGATATTTTAATGAATTATATAAAGGGCCTTGCCATCATTGTGACAATTGTCTGACACCACCCACTGTTTTAGATGGAAAAATCATCGCACAAAAAGCCTTATCCTGTGTTTATCGTACAGGTCAGCGATTTGGCGTGAAGTATTTAACTGATATATTATTAGGGAAGAAAACCCCGCAAGTTGAGCGCTTTAACCACGATAAAGTATCAACTTTTGGCATTGGTCAAGCTTATACGCAACAACAGTGGCAAAGTATTTATCGTCAATTAGTGGCGGCTAACTTATTAAGTGTTGATATGAGCGGATATGGCGGTTTACGTTTGACAGAAAAGAGTCTGCCTTTATTGCGAGGAGAAATGAATATTTCATTACGCGTGGATACTGACAGTCCATCTAAAAAAAATAAAACTAAACTCATAGAAAAACTTAAAGTGATTCCTAAAGATACTCTATGGGACGCCTTGAAAAATAAGCGGTTAGAGCTGGCGCGTGAGTTGAAAGTGCCGCCTTATGTGATTTTTCATGATACGAGCTTATTAGAAATGCATGCGAAATTACCTAGTACATTAAGTGAATTTGAAAAAATTATAGGAGTCGGTCAAAGTAAATTAAAACGGTTTGGCGAGGTTTTTATAGCAATTATTCGACAATTTTCTCATAATTAATCTATTTTAGCATAAGTATTAACCCTAATATTTTTTTACTTTTAATCTATATATTATGAAATTAAGTTGAAGGATTTAAATATTTAAATTAAGGAGATTAGAATTGTTATTCAATAACAAGCAAAATCCTTTTAAGCAACCTAAAGCGCCAGCCGAGCAACCTGAGATTCCACCTACACCCATTAAGCATCCTAGTTATCCACAAGATGATCCCATTGCGATGAATATTTTATCTTTACAAGATTTATTTAAATTATAGGAGGGCGGTATGCCAAGAGGTTCTAAAGCAAGTTATAGTGATAAGCAAAAAAGACAGGCGCGTCATATTGAAAAATCTGAAGAAAAACAAGGGCGGGGAGTTAAAGCGGCGCAAAGAATTGCTTGGGCAACAGTGAACAAGCAAACAGGTGGTGGAAAGAAAAAGAAAGCTAAATAATAGTAGATTTTAATAAAGATAATAGCTAACATATCGCGTCTAGAAACCAAATAGCGTGACTTTCTCACGTTTTTTTCTGTAAAATATGACTAATGGAGTTTAAAGAGGTTTCTCATGAAAACTAAATTTTTAATGATAGGCTTGCTTTGTGTGATGTCAACACCAGCATTTGCTTATATTGATCCTGGTACAGGTAGTATGTTTATTCAAGCAGCGATTGCAACGATTGCTGGCATGGGTGTCACTGCTAAATTATATTGGCAAAAAATAAAATCTTTTTTTATGCGAAAAAAAGAATTGCCGCCTGAAGATAAAGAAAATTCCCAACTAAAATAAATTGATACTATGACCTCTTCTATTATTCATCGCCATCCCGCATCATTTCGTGATCCATTGGGCACTGTGTTTTTTCATGAAAATCGAATTGTGCGCGGGCTGACTGCTGATGGTTTTCAGCAATTTACGGCAGTCAAACAAACTGGATTGCTACAACAATTAGAACAAAGTGAAAAACTCATTAAAAGTAAAGAAATTGATTTAAAAAATTTCTATTCATCTCATACGCATTATCTTGAGCATGAAGTTATTCCATTTATTTCATATCCTTATGAATGGCCTTTTACTTTATTAAAATCAGCTGCTTTATTGCATTTATCTGTTCAACTAGAAGCTTTAAATCAAGATATCGTATTGCAAGATGCAAGTGCTTATAATATCCAATTTAAGGGTATTTCTCCTATTTTTATAGATGTACTTTCTTTTAGGCCTTATCAGACAGGAGAATTATGGGGCGCACATCGTCAATTTTGCGAACAGTTTTTAAATCCATTATTACTCGCAGCTTTAAAAGGTATTTCTTATCAAGAGTGGTATCGTGGCTCGCTTGAAGGTATTACAACCGATTCTTTGGCGCGGTTGATGCCCTTTAAGAATTGGTTTTCTTGGCGTTCACTGGTACATGTTTTGTTACCCGCGCGCATGCAGACACGCACTGATCAGCAAAAAATTGAAAAAATTAAAAAATCGACTATTTCAAAAGCGGTTTATATTAGTTTTCTAGAGCAATTACAAAAATGGATTAATGAGCTTATTCCTTATAAGCAAAATCCAACGACATGGGAAAATTATACTAGCACTCGTTTGTATGCAGATGAAGAAGTCATCACGAAAAAGCAATTTATTATTAAATTCGTCAATGAAACAAAACCCAATATGTTATGGGATTTTGGTTGTAATGACGGTGAATTTGCAGAACTTGCTTTAACAAATGGTGCGCATTTTGTGATTGGTTTTGATGTTGATTTAGGTGCTTTAGAAAAAGCGATACAAAGAGCCAAAACGCACAATTTAAATTTTTTACCGCTCTATCAACAAATGACTAATCCCAGTCCAAAACAAGGTTGGTTATTATCAGAGCGTACAGATGCGCTTGATCGAGGCAAGCCTGATGCGCTGGTTGCTCTTGCTTTTATTCATCATTTAGCAATTGCTCACAATATTCCATTACGTGAAGTTGTGCATTGGTTTATTGATTTAGCACCGACAGGTGTGATTGAGTTTGTACAAAAAACAGATCCGACTGTGAAAAAAATGTTGGCGCTAAAAGGGGATATTTTCCCAGATTATTCAGAAGAAGCGTTTACTTATTTTCTAAAAGAAAAAGCAGATATCGTACACTCTTTAACAATTTCACAATCAGGCCGTTCTCTTTATTGGTATCAACGCAAATGAATAAGCGATTTTTAAGATTTTTTTTCCTGACTGAAGCTTCTCCTGCGAGTTTATTTTTAGTTGGGAATTTATTTTTATTCCAGCCCGCATTGTTATATGCCAATAATATTTCATTTATTTATACTAGTTTTTTCAGTATATTAATTTTTTTATTACCTGTCGCGCTTATTTTTTATATTTTATTATCATTGCCTGCTAATATTAAATTTGCATTTTTTAAAAAATATTATCCTATTTTTTTAACCGCAGTTGCTTGTACGTTATGGGCAGCTACTTTTTTTAATGGAACGGTTGGCTCTTTAGATGGCAAAAGTTTTGGTTTTATTACTGATAAAATTATATTAAAAATAAATCTTTTGGTATTGTTCGGCGTATTTTTACTGAGTATGGGGCTCACTAAATATTACCAAAAAATAATGAATTATTTTCTGGTATCTTTAAGTGTGACCTATGCTCTTTATGTTACGTTTATTTTATTTAATACATCTGTTACAACAACAGCTGTTCCTCAACACAGTAAAAATTTAAAAATGGATTTAACTACTTTTTCGCCTAAAAAAAATGTTTTATTAATTTTATTAGATACTTTTCAATCAGACTTATTTCAAGAAATTATTCAAAAAAACCCTGAATGGATAAGTGAGTTAACAGGATTTACCTATTATCCTTATGCAGTGGGTGCGGCACGTACTACTTTTATGTCAATTCCAACTATTCATTCTGGTCAAATTTACCAGGCTGACAAATCAGTGACACAGTTTTATCACGATACGGTTTTAGAGCATTCTTTTGTGACTGCGCATACTCATCAGGGTTATCGTGGTTTAGTTTTTAATAATTATCTACAACGCTGTCCTGCGAATACAATTTGTGGTACAGAAGCAGAGCTTTATTATGGTCGATTTGCCCCATTGAAAAGAGCTATTTTATTATTAAATCTATCTTTATTAAAATCTATGCCTAACTATTTTAAGCCATGGATATATCACGATGGTGAATGGCGTTTAAATATCATTAGTCAACCAATGCAAGTTCTTTCAAATAATGCATTAACAGTACTTGCTAGTTATATCAATACAACATCAACCCAACCCACTATTAAATTTATACATTTATTCTCAACGCATCCTGCAGCTATATTAGATGCTACTTGTAAACAATTACCTGCACTGACCTGGGATCGTGATTCAGCTATTAATCAAGATACTTGTGTTTTTTCAAAAGTGCTAAAAGTATTACAAACTTTAAAAAAACAAAATATATATGATCAAACGGCTATTATGATTATTGCAGATCATGGTGCAGGACTCGTAGCACCGCAAGTTAATATGTTAAATGGTTATGCTAATCCATTGTTTTTATATAAACCCTTTAAGGCAAAGCAAAGTTTTCAGACATCCGCCAAATTAGTCGGTTTAATGGATATTCCAGCCACTCTTTGTGGGGCAAGCCATGATTGCGGTAAGATGATATTTGATGGATTTGATATTGCAATAGCACCTTTAAATAAGATGAGACATTTTAGGTTTAATGATTATCAATGGTCAAATGCATATTTTGATCCTAATAAAATTTATCCAGTTATTCCTTATGAGATTACTGAAAATGTCAAGCATGTGCTTTTTTGGAAAAAGAATTTAGCTAATTCAATATTAATAAAAAATATACCTTTTGGAAGTTGGATTTTTCAAGGATATGCTAATACAGGATGGGAAGTAGGCCAAGCAGTTTCTCAACTGTGGACATTTGGAAAAACAGCCGATTTATTTTTGCCTTTAGTTATTCATCATGAGGTCACTTTACAATTTAGCGCAAGTACGCATAGTGAAAATCAGCATCAATTTATTTCAATTTGGGTAAATCAATTTTTTATAGGACGATATCCTATTCAAGTCGATAAGAAAAATCATATTGCATTTACTATCCCTGCCAAAGTAATTCAAACCACAAAGACGCACATTATATTTAAATTTGATCAAGACAATAGACCCAAGACCATTGATTACAGACCGTTAGCGGTTTCATTTTTTGGTGACTTAACTATTAGTTAGTCGCAGATTTGGTGGATTACGACGCAAAAAGCGTGTCTAATCCACCCTACATTTTATAAAATTCTACAGCATAGTTTTTTAAAGCATGATGGCGTTTCTTCTGTGACAGCTTCCTTTTTATCAATAGGCTCAATAAAGTCTGCTTCAATGTTAGTCAATGTTGGTTGTTGATAACAAGACAATAAAGAGGGTTTTTCTTCTGATAGAATATTTGTTGTAAGAGGTCGAGTAGTGGATATTGATAGCGTTGACATCATTGATGCTGTAGAAGTTATTATGTTTTGCCCCGAGTGGCTGTCGTCAATCTGTGTGGTAGTTGGTGTGACAGTCGGTGTAGGAGTCGGTGTTTCTGATGCTACGTTGTGAGGTTCTATCTTCAGTAAATATTCTGTTGATGCCTTGCTAATTAAACTATCTAACTCTTTCATCTCTTTTTTATAGTTTACATTATGGCAAGTATAAAATATATGGTAATGCTCACTAATAAAAGAAGTATATTCTGCTCTTAACTCTGGATTCTTCAGCTTGTTGCGATTTAATTTTAAATCGATGTCATTTCTACAACAAAAATTTTTAAGAGTGGCTATCTTGTCACTAATTTTTATTTCTTTATCTGCTTCTTCGCAGAGTGTTTTATAATCTGTTTGAGCTATTTTTAAGTCTAACTCTTCTATACTAAGCTTACGAAAATTCTCTAAACGGTTTTTTTTTAAATTTAACACACGGGTAATCAGAATCAAAAGTATCGCTAACTCAATTTTACTTTTTTCTTCAAGCTGCCTCAAAGTCGCATGAATGTTGTCATCATCAGCCTCTTCTTTTAACTGCAGTAGATTTGTTATTTCTTCTATTAGTTCTTCGCTATTTTCAACTATTTTATCTTCAACTTCCCATCCTAGCATCAG
>JABDDD010000053.1:0-5197 GCA_013287765.1 Gammaproteobacteria bacterium
GATAAGTATTATAAAGAGATAAAATTAAGGAATTATTAAAAAAATTGATCAAATTTTGCACTATTTCAGCTCTATTCTGGCATCATTCTCGCAATCAACGGGTAATAAATATTTAATTGGGTTAGCTGATCTTGATAAGCTTCTGTTGCTAATTTTATTTTATTAGGATCATGCGTCTTTTTAGCTGTCTCAAGTTCTTTTGAAAGAGTCACTAACTGTTGCTGTGCTTGCATCACTCTTAGCCCAAATTTTTCAGGATAAAAACTTTGCTCATTCTCAAGCACGCTATAATCTAAAGCAGCTCGCCGCACTGTGTCACAAAATGGCTCTTCTTTGATTTCACATTGCGATATTTTTTGTTCTAATAAATCTCGATGCTGCATCAGATCACTATAGGTGATCGCTTGATTGTTGCAACTAGCTAGCAACAAACACAAACATGAGATCATACTTACTATTATTATTCGCATCATTTTTAAGAGTTTT
The DNA here is from genome assembly GCA_013287765.1 of Gammaproteobacteria bacterium. GTDB lineage: Bacteria > Pseudomonadota > Gammaproteobacteria > DSM-16500 > DSM-16500 > JABDDD01. The sequence continues at coordinate 487 of JABDDD010000053.1, forward strand.
GCTTTTTTAAAAAAGTCAGGTTAATATATTATATGTTTTTGAAACAAACTCAATTATTTTTTGATCCTAACCTACATTATCCTGGCGATGATTTAACTTTACCGTTTGATGAGTATATGCATCAATGCAAAACCCTGATTGCCCACACCCGAATGGATCTCACGCCGACACATCGCGATCAGATTATTAATGCCAATGCGCCGTTTGAATATCAACCCATCGCACAACCTATTCGTTATGGTGCATTATTAACCCATGGATTATATGATTCACCTTTTCAAATGAGAGATATAGGTCTTCATCTACAAAAACAGGGTCTACTCGTCCGATCGCTTTTATTGCCAGGCCATGGCACCGTCCCTGGTGCTTTACTAAAAGTCACTTATGAAGACTGGTTACAAACACTGCATTATGGTTTTAATAAACTATGTGAAGACACTTCCCAAGTTTTTTTAGTGGGAAATTCAACTGGCGCTGCACTGTCGCTTTATTATGCCTTACACTATCCAGAAAAAGTGGCAGGCATTATTTTAATTTCACCTGCCCTTAAAATTTATTCAAAATGGGCCTGGATGACTTATCTTGCATTATTATTTAAAGCTGCCTGGCTACATCAAGATCCCAAAGAAACTCTGGATTATGTCAAATACAGTTCTTATACTTATAATTCTGTTTATCAAGTCTATCGATTAACTAAAGCGCTACAAAAAATAAAAAAACATCCCGCCTGTCCTTTATTTTTTGCTCAAAGTATAGATGATAAAGTCATTAACCCTTATACTGTTTTACGTTATTTTTCTCAGAATCCTTGCTCGCAAAATAAACTTATTTTATATAGCAATCAACCAACCGCTTATCTTGATTCGCGCGTTACACTTCGTCAATCAAATATACCTGAATTACACATCAAAAATTTTTCACACATTGCTCTGCCAATCGCGCCGTCCAATCCACATTATGGTCAAATGGGAGATTATCCCTTGGCAAGTCATATTAATACTAAAAATAATGTTGTTTATGGTGAATTTAATGAAAAACAAATACAATATCGTGCTTATCTTGTTAAACATCATTTAGCCGCCACTCAACTTGAACGGTTAACTTTTAACCCAGATTTTGAGTTTTTAATGGCTAATATAACGCAATTCATTGAATATATTGAAAAAAATTAGCAGTATTTTTATTTTTAAATATGGTTGTTATATAGTCATATATAGTATAATAATATTTTATTTGTACGGAGGCATGTTTGATAGCTTCGTGGAAAAAATTAAATTCTTACCAAAAAGCAGGCATTTTTTCTAGCCTACTATCCTGCATCAGTCTTTTATTAATTTTTATTTTAGGCGACAGTGAGTTAATCATTAGCTCCGTGTGGTACTTAAATTTATTACCTATTATTGCTCTTGTCGGATCACAAGTATCAGGCCCTTCTTATGTTGCTAAATTTGTAGAGTTTTTAAAAAATAAAAATAAAAAAAATGACTGGGAAAACAAATTTACTTTTATAGGATTACTGCAAGCCTTTGCTTTTGGAATTGTTCTAGTCATTCTCACTCCTTTTTCTAAAATAATGCAGCCTGTGCTCACTTTTTGCAGTACATTTAGTTTATTTTCTGGTTTTTTCAGTCGTCTGGGAACAACCATTAGCAAAGAAAATAATCGCCCAGCGCTAGAAAAATACTTAATTCAAGCCTGTGCTATTTTATCACTAGGCTTAAGTATATTTGTGATTGCAACAAGTGCCATTACTTTAGTATCCGTCGTAGGCTTTACAACAGCTATGAGTGGAGGACTTGTTTTACCTATTTGGCTAGGTGCTTTTTATTTTGCTTGTAGTTTTTCAGGTGCTTATGTACAAACAGGAGAATATTTAGGAAAAACATTAAGTTCATGGTTTTCACCTTCACATAAATATGTTAAAGAAAGAAAAAATGAATATAAAGGTTCAGCATTTGGTTTAAGTCTGGGTGCTATTATTGGAATTATTGCTGTGGTTGCTTTAGCAATCGCTCAACCACATATTTTTGCAAGTTTGCTATTGACAGTGATAGTGAGTTCTTTAATTTTTGCAACTTGCACAGGAACCACTGCCAGTTTATTTTCAAAAATGGCTAAATTAAAAGATAAGTTAAGCTCCCCAACCTCATCAAGCCCTTCAACTATTTTTCGTTCTTTAGAAGAAAATAATACGAAAGAAAATATGAAAAAAATTACTACAACAAATACTCCAATAGAATCACAAATAGAATCACAAAGAATAGAATCCACTTTTTCTCCATTATTTTCAAAAAACCCCAGAAAAAAGAGCGTTCCAAAAACTCGATCCTTTTCTAGTTATGAATATGAATGCTCGCCAAAAAAATCGCCGCCTTGTGATAATACTATCAAAAGAAGTAAGTCCTTTAGTGGATAAAAACTATTTTTGTAAATAATTCTTTTTCCCTTCTTTATCTCGAATACTTTGCAAAAATAATATAAAAGCACCTACACAAATAGCACTATCTGCTACATTAAAAGTAGGCCAATATAATCGGCCGATATATAACTGCAAAAAATCCGTCACTTGCCCATATAAAATTCTATCTAATAAGTTTCCTAATGCACCCCCTACGATTAAACTTAAGGCAATACACAGACCCCATTGTTTTTTAGATAAACGAGTCAGCCAAATAATTATTGCCAGACTTACTGAAATAGCAATAATGCCAAATAACCACCCCTGCCACCCAGGCGCTTGATGCAAAAATCCAAAAGCAGAGCCCTTATTAAAAGAAAGTGTTAAGTTAAATCCAGGAAAAATAGGATTTTCATTGTAAGGCAGTAAATAAAACTGCGCGAGTTCTTTAGTCAATTGATCTAACAAAACCACTAACAAACTCACCCATAACCAAATTAAACCACTCTTACGCATAATGCCGTACCTCACCTGCCCCTGATATGTTGATCACACAGCGTTGACATAAGCCAGGATAATTAATATCTGCATTAACATCAGGCGTGCGATGCCAACAACGTTCGCATTTGACTAATTGTAGCGCTTTTATTTCAAAGCTTACTTCTTCTTTGTTATAGACATGCAATACAACATTTGAAGTGATTAATATAAACTTTAATTCATGTTTTAATAAATCTAATTTTTTCTTTAAAGTCGGATGACAAAAAATATGAACTTCTGCTTCAAGCGCTGAACCTATTTTTTTTGAATTTCGTAACTCTTCAATTGAAATATTAACTTCATCACGCAGCTTACGAATTTCCTCCCAAAATGCTAAATTCATCGTTTCTTTACTAGATAATTCTGGTAATTCTTCATACCAAGTATTTAAAAAAACGGATGGTTCACGCATCCCAGGCATGTATCCCCAAATTTCCTCTGCGGTGAAACTTAAAATCGGCGCAAACCATCTGACCATTGCTTCCATAATATGAAAAAGTGCAGTCTGCGTTGAACGTCTACCGAGACTATTAGTCGGCATGGTATATTGTCGGTCTTTAATAATATCTAAATAAAAACTCCCTAAATCAACCGAGCAAAACTGATGTAATTTTTGATAAATTAAATGAAATTGATAAGTTTCAAATAATTTAATTATTTCTATTTGTAATACTCGCGCTTTTTCTAAAATATAGCGATCCAGTGCTAATAATTTCTTAGTAGGTACTAAATGTTTGTCAGGAGCAAAACCCGCTAAATTTGCTAATAAAAACCGAGCCGTGTTGCGTAGACGACGATAAGTTTCAGAAATACGTGCTAAAATTTCATCGGAAACAAAAATATCCCCACGATAATCAATCGATGCAACCCATAAACGTAAGACATCTGCTCCCATTGATTGGATAATTTTTTCCGGCGCAATAACATTGCCGATTGATTTTGACATCTTGCGCCCCTCCACATCGATAATAAACCCATGCGTTAATACAGTTTTATAAGGAGCCGCATGATTCATTGCAACCGATGTCATTAAAGAAGAATTAAACCAACCACGATGCTGATCCGATCCTTCTAAAAAGAAATCGGCTGGAAAATGCATTTCAGGATACTGTCGTAACACACACTCATGCGCAACGCCTGAATCAAACCATACATCTAAAATATCAGTGGATTTTTTATAAAATGGCGCATCAGCTCCCAATAATTCTGTCGCATCAAGTGAAAACCAAGCTTCAACACCTTCTTTTTCAATCGTTTTGGCTACTTTTTCCATGATCTCAATAGTATTAGGATGTAACTCGTTGGTTTCTTTATGGGTAAAAACAGGAATCGGCACACCCCAAGTACGTTGTCTTGAGATACACCAATCAGGACGGTTTTCAACCATCGAATAAATACGATTAAACCCCCATTCTGGTACCCAATGAACAGTTTTAATAGCAGCCAGTGCTTCTTCTCGTAATTGTTTTTTTTCCATGCTGATAAACCATTGCGGGGTAGCACGATAAATTAAAGGTGTTTTGTGCCGCCAGCAATGCGGATAACTATGTGAATAATTATCTAAATGAATTAAAGCATTTTTAGCTGTTAACTCTTCAAGAATACGATCATTTACTTTTGAGACATGCATCCCACTTAAAAAACCCGCTTCGTTTTTAAAAGTGCCTTCATCACTTATTAAATTTAAAACAGCTAAATCATATTTTTTTGCAATGAGATAATCATCAGGGCCGTGAGCCGGCGCCATATGAACGGCACCTGTTCCAGAATCTA
>JABDDD010000053.1:5207-6293 GCA_013287765.1 Gammaproteobacteria bacterium
TGATTTTAACAGTTCTATCATAAAATGGATGTTGTAAAACAATGTCTTCTAAATGTTCTCCTAAAATAACACCTAAAATTTTATATTTATTTTTGTATCTTTCCATCACCGTTGGCACCAAAGAATGTGCGATTAACAGTCTTTCTTGGCCGCCATTAGATTCAACTAATGCATACTCTACAAAAGGATTTAAAGCAACCCCCTGATTGGCGGGTAAAGTCCAAGGCGTTGTTGTCCAAATCGGTACATAAATAGAACCTTTTCCCGGATTGTCTAATTTAGAAAATCGATTCAGAAAATCTGCTTCATTTACTATTTTAAATCGTACATCAATTGCGTGAGATGATTTATCTTTATATTCAGCTTCAGCTTCTGCAAGGGCTGAGGCACAATCCAAACACCAATACACTGGTTTTGCCCCTTGTTCAACATGGCCGTCTTTGAAAATTTTTGCAAGAGATCGTACTATATTTGCTTCAAAAGAAAAATCCATAGTTAAATAAGGATGTTCCCAATCCGCAATAATACCTAACCGTTTGAATTCTTCACGCTGAAAATTAATTTGTGTCAATGCATACTCACGACAAGCTTGACGAAATTCTTTTGCAGAAATTTTTTGCCCAGCTTTTCCTACTTTTTTTTCAACATTGACTTCAATCGGTAATCCATGACAGTCCCAGCCGGGAATAAATGGCGTTTCAAAACCACTTAAGGTTTTTGCTTTGACGACAATATCTTTTAATACTTTATTAACCGCTGTGCCCATATGAATATGCCCATTGGCATACGGAGGACCATCTAAGAAAATAAATTTTTTGCGTTTTTTACCTTGCTTACGCAACGCAGAATAAAGATTTAACGCAGCCCATTTATCTAAAATAGCGGGTTCACGCGTATTTAAATTGGCTTTCATGGGAAATTCAGTTTTAGGTAAATTTAAAGTATTTTTGTAGTCACTCATCATCATCTCACTTTTTCAAAGATTCAATTCGCCTTTTTCAATAAAATATTGGCGGGCGTTCGTCACGTCTTTTAGCATCTGGGCTTTTAATAAATCTAAATTTTCGAAATATTCTTCATCACGCA
>JABDDD010000054.1 GCA_013287765.1 Gammaproteobacteria bacterium
TTCGAGTCCTCTCCTCGGCAGATATTTTTATTTTTCTTGAAAAGGATGCTGTAATACAATTACCTCATTTCGATCAGGCCCCGTTGAAATTAATGCAATAGGCACGCCCGCTAATTCTTCAATTCTTGATAAATACTGTTTAGCTTTCTGCGGTAAATTCTCATACTTAGAAATACCCGCTGTCGATTGCCGCCAACCAGCCCAATCTTCATAAATCGGTTCGCATTCATCAAGTGACTTAGCATCAGCAGGAGGAATTTGTATTGTTTTGCCATGCAAACGATAACCTGTACAAATTCGGATTGTTTCAAGCTCATCTAAGACATCTAATTTGCTCACACAAATACTTGAAAAGCTATTTAACTGAATCGAACGATGTAACCCTACCATATCTAACCAGCCGCAACGCCTAGGACGACCTGTCACTGAACCAAATTCATTGCCTCGTGATGCCAATTGTTTACCAATGTCATCTTGTAACTCTGTTGGAAAAGGACCACTACCGACTCTGGTAGAATAAGATTTAACGACACCCATAATATAATTTAAATGCCTAATGCCATATCCTGTTCCAATGCTTGCAGCGCCTGCAACAGTATTCGAAGATGTCACATAAGGATAAGTCCCATGATCAATATCTAATAAAGTCCCTTGCGCCCCTTCAAAAATAATATTTTTATCTTGCGCTTGATACTCCGCTAATAAAGCCACAATATCTGCTTTTAACGGACGTAATTGCGGTACTTCTGCTAATAGATTATCTCGTAGTTGATTATAGTCGATAGGGGTATGCTGATGATAATTTTGTAAAATGAAATTATGATAATCAAGCACTTCTTCTAGCTTGGCACAAAAATATTTTTCATCAAATAAATCATTAAAACGAATGGCGCGACGGGCGACTTTATCTTCGTAGGCAGGCCCAATACCACGACCCGTGGTTCCAATTGCACTTTTACCTTTGGCTTTTTCACGCGCTTGATCAAGTGCCACATGATAAGGCATCACTAAAATACAAGCTTCACTGATTCGTAATCGCTCTGAAACGGCAATACCGCGACGCTCAAGTTCACCCATTTCTTGTATTAATGCAGTTGGCGATAAAACAACGCCATTACCAATTAAACATTGCACATGAGAATGCATAATGCCAGACGGAATTAAACGAAGAATAGTTTTTTCGCCTTGATTAACTAAAGTATGCCCTGCATTATGACCACCTTGAAAACGTACAACAACAGATGCATCACGCATGAGTAAATCAATAATTTTTCCCTTTCCTTCATCACCCCATTGACTACCTAAAATAACAATTGATTTGCCCATAGTCTGTCTCTCTTTAAAATTTAATGCGCTTTTGTGGTATCGTGAGAACCTTCTGTCCCATGAAAATATTTAAAAAACTGACCTTCTGGATTTAAGATCAAAAGATCATTTTTACTCTTAAAGCTTTTTTGATAAGCCTCTAAACTACGATAAAAAGCATAAAAATTAGGATCAACTTTATAAGCATTTGCATAAATTTGCGCAGCTTGTTGATCTCCCTTCGCCCTAATAGTGGCGCCTTTCATTAAGGCTTGCGCTTTAATCACTGTAACTTTTTGATCGGCTAAGGCTCTTATTTCTTCGGATTTTTCTGAACCTTCAGCGCGTTTTGCCTCGGCAAATTGGGTTCGCTCTGCAGCCATTCGCTTGAATACAGAATCCATGACATCTTTAGGTAAAGTAATTTGCTGAATTCGCACATCGATCACACTGATCCCTTGATCTTGGCCAATATGATTGGCTTGTTCGCGAATGGCTGCCATCATATTTTGCCGATCAAACGAAATAGCTTGATTACTGGTTCTGCGGCCATATTCTGCACGCACAATGTCATTAATCCGTTGCTCTAATAATGTTTCTGCCCAGTTGACACTACCGCCGGTACTTGTGAAAAACTTCGTTAAATTATTAATGCGCCATTTTGCAAAATATTCAACAAGCAAATAAGTTTGTTCTTTCGTCACGACTGTTAAAGGGGCATCTGCAGGTGTTGCCAATTCTTGCATACGCATGTCAAAAATACGCACTTGATCAATAAAAGGAATTTTGAAATGTAATCCAGGTTTTTGCAAAGCAGGCATTTTTTGCGAACCTTCAGAGACTATTTTACCTAAACGTAACACAAGCGCACTCTCGCCTTCGTTAACGATATACAAAGAAGAGGCAAAAACCGCTAAAATCACAAGAATGACAATCGCAAGGCTGATTTTAATTGGCGTCATTTTTGACCTCCGTACTGACCGCTGGATTGTTATTTGAGCTAGTCAGATCTGAATTACCTAAAATTAATTTTGGAAAAGTTCTATCTGAGTTATCAGCTAAACTATTTTCATCATTTGCTGTTTGATTTGCTAATAATTTATCAATCGGTAAATAAATAAGATTATTAGAATGTGCATCCAGCAACACTTTGCTTGTATGTTGTAAAACAGCCTGCATGGTATCAAAATACATTCTTTCTTCAGTGACAAGAGGAGATTGTATATAGGCGTTTAATAATGCTTGATAACGAACGGTATTTGCTTCAGCCGTTAAAACCACTTGTTGTTGGTATGCATTTGCATCCGCATTAATACGCGCTGCCAACCCTTGCGCTAAGGGCACCACTTTACTTGCATACGCTTCAGCTTGTTGAATATAAGTCGCTTTATCTTGATCCGCCCGATTCACATCATTGAAAGCAACGCGCACTTGATCAGGCGCTTGTACTTTACGTAAAGTCACCGCAATGACTTCCAAGCCTGTTTGATAAGGAACTAATACTTTTTTGATGCGCTCTAAAACACCTGAACTCAATGTTTCTCGACCGGTGGTTAAGACTTCGTCTAATTTCATTTGCCCAACGCGATCAGACAAAGCACCCGCAGCTACTTCATTAATTGTATTATCAGGATCAATGACGTTAAATAAATACGCCCGTGGATCGCTTACACGATATTGTACATTAAGCTCTACATTTACTAAATTTTTTGACTGATCCGCAATGCCTGTTTGCTTTAAAACATCTGCTGAAAGAGAAGAATTATTTAAGTCACTTTGGTCGGCTGATTTTGTTAAGAAATCACCTTCCAATGAAAAAGAATAAATTTTTTGCACATCGACTAAATATTTTGTGTCAATAAAACGCGCGATCCAATGTAGTCCTGGTTGCAAAACTTGCGAGAATTGACCAAAACGCAATACTACGGCTTCTTCCGCAGGATTGACAATAAAAAGACCAGACATAAACCATAAGACAATCAAAATAAATGCAATGATGCCAAGCAAAAAACCGCTGCTTTGCGCCGTCGTCGGCTGTTTTGATGAGCCGTTATTGTTATTTTTAAGAAAAAACCCCCGCAGTTTTTTGACTAAATCAGAAAAAAATTTATCTAAATCTGGCGGGCCTTGATCTTTTTTACCCCAAGGATCATTTTTTTTACCATTAGGGCCGGGGTCATTCCACGGCATAGGATTACTCCTGTGAGGTTGCAATTAAAAGTGGGATCGAAAGTATAGTGCGCTATTCAGTTAAGTGCAATCTCTTTATAGACTGATATGCAGCTTTGTAGAGGACAAAAATTCATAGGGTACCCTCTTGAATAGGTGGAGATATAAAGGCTTTAAGTGATTCTCTAAATGCATCAATTTGTTTAAAAGGACTTAAAATAATCTCTCGAATAAAATCAAATCCGTATCGAAAAAAGCTATTTTGGGGACGCAAGCTATCTTTATATTTGTTGAATACAATGGACTTAATAGTCGCTCGCCATTCTCCAGTTTTGTGTGCCCAACAAAACCCTATAGTCAGCAATGCCATCAACTTTTCTATACGATCTAATTGAACAAGGCGAGTGTCTTCAAAGCGAAAACCGCGCCCTTTTAAACAAGAAAAAAGTGTTTCAATTTCCCATCTTCTTAAATAACAAGCAATAGCATTTTTAGGGGATCGATTGGTCGCAACAATCATTAAATCCCCCCTTTCAGAACGAGAGCCAGCTAGGTAAACATTTGCTCCAAAAAGTGTAACATTCATAGCAAATATCGTTTGCTCTTTGGGATTCAAGTGGTTAAAAAGTTTTTGTGCAATATTAAATTTTTTATCTTTTATTTTTAGTATAGATCCTTCTTTTATTCTGATATAAAACGGCACATTTTTATTATTAAACCAATTAAACAAATGTCCACTGGCAAACTCACGATCAGCTAATACTCCAGCTATACAATCTTTCCCAAAAATAGATATAAATCTCTCAATAATGGCTTGATGCTCTGCAGCCGTTGCATTTCCAGCTTTATCTAGCATGTTCCATAATATAGGGATTGAAGCTCCTTCATAAGCTATACCAAGAGTAAGAATGTTAATTTTTGATTTCCCCCAAAACCAATTTGTTCTATCAATCGTTAAATATACCTTACTACCTGAGGAAAAAAATAATCCAAATATTAATTTTGCAATGATGCAATAATTGATCTTAAATAAATTGAAGAAACGTCTAAGACGTTTATAACGTGAACTGACTTGTGCTTTCGAAGCAAAACCTACTGCTATTTCGCTTAAGTTGACTGTGCGGACTGCAAAGAGAGCCAGCAACATTCTTACAAAACAATCTAATCTTGCCTTGTTCCAATTCAAATTATTTACTAATATACTTTTCAACTCGCTGATTTTATCCATATCCATTCCTTTTTTTGTCGAAATGAATTGTATGGATTTCTTTATTAATCAGCGAGTTATTTTTTTATTTTTTCTCTATGAATTTTTGTCCTCTACAAAGGATATGCAGTTGCAATGCAACATAAGAAAGCAAAGCGCCCAAAGCAAGCCAGCCTGGTTTAAAACAACAATCCATAAACCGAATATAGAGTGCTTTGCGAGTTTCCTCGACTATTCTTAATTTGACTTCAACGGCTGTCACTCGAGTTTCAAGTGAGGCAAAACGATCACGCATTTCATGTCTTAATTTATGCATTTCTTCTAATCGGATTAAATCGTCAGAAATTTTAAGATTGACGTGCTGTTTGCATAAATTATCGTATACTTCGCTGGTCATAATCGATTCCTTCTTAGTTTAAATCGGTTGTGAAAGTGATGTTAGGAGGTTCAGACCTAACATGGCGAGAGGGGGTTTAGGCCTCCTCTTTTTTATTTGCAATGCTATGTGACCTGAGTTATGTTTTTTCGCAAGTTATTATTTTAACTTTCAGAACTTGTTTTTTATCGCTCTTTATTTTTTTAGATCGCGATAAAAATTTTCATGGACACCTAGTGCGAGTAATAATCTTCTAGCAGGATCCCATTCGTAGGCTAATAAAATTTCTTTTGTGAATATTTTAAATTTATAAACAAAAACACCTGCTAAATCACCTTTTTTTTCTTGACCTATCTTTGGGTTTTGAACAATGGCACGAATAGCATCATTCACTTTAGATTGCTCATTAGCATGCAGTTTTTTATAAGCTTTTTTAAAAGCAGGCATCTGTTTAATAATAATCTCAGCCATCTTCACCTTCTTCCTCAAATTTAAAAGGTTCAGCTAAAGATCGATCTTGATGCTTTGAAATTAAAAGATCTCTTACAAATTCAATAGGAAGATCTGGATTATCTAAAGCATTTTTTCCGATCATTGCCCAAAATTCAATTTGATGAGGAATAGAGCGGCATTCAGCACGCGCTACTTTTTTAGCCTCGTTATAGATAACTTCGTCAATTCGTATGGGAATACCCATCTGACCTCCTACAAAAGTATTAATTTACGACATATGTAGTATAGCAGTTAAAATGCTCTAATGCGACGACTAGGAAGCAATTTATTGATTTTATTTGAAATATTTCTATTTAGTGCGTCATAAAATTTAGTCATATTTGTTTTAGGGTAAGACATTTATCCACTTTATCTAAGATTACCTTAATGATATGCCATTATAATGATCAGATAAAATTAAGTTAAAATCTTAAAGAGGCATCTTATGAAATCTCGTATTGAATATATTGAAGTAAAGTCAGAAGAACCAGTTAAAGAAGATAAACGCGCTATTCTTTTAAGAAAATATGTGGTAATTCCAGAAAAAGATGGTCAAAACCGAATTTATTATCGCTCTACTGCCATGAATTCTGGAATGCACCAATGGTTTCCCTGCGTTTTCATATGCGGAGATAAAATGAAATTTGATTATAAAAATTTACCTGAGGAATATGATAAAAATAAAATCCCAACAGTTCTTAAAAAATACGGCTCAATAGGCTTCATTTTGAAGTATGGTGCTG
>JABDDD010000055.1 GCA_013287765.1 Gammaproteobacteria bacterium
TTACTTATTACTTAGCTTTTTTTCTGCTGACAGGATTATTATTAGGTGTTGTCATTTGGACTTCGTTTCGTCTGTTAGTTTTAAATAGATTAGAATATTTAAATAAACAGATTGGTGATATCAGTAGCAAGCAAGATTATACAAAACGCATTACGATGAAAGAAAATGACGAATTGTCATCTGTGGCAAAACAATTTAATCAAATGATGAAAACCATACAAAGTTCGCATAAACAATTAGAGCAACAAATACAAGAGTTATCGCGTTCAGAAAATCGTTTAGAAAATACTAATCATCAGTTAACAAATGAAATCAGTGAGCGTAAACAAGCGCAAGAAAAAATAGCTATTTTACATAGTAAATTAGTTCTTTCTGCAAGGCGTGCGGGGATGGCAGATATTGCAAGTGGTGTTTTACACAATGTAGGTAATATTTTAAATAGCGTGACTACTAGTCTTTCTCTCACGAAAGAAAGAAATGAGCAATCAAAAGCTGATAAATTAATTAAAATAGCCGATCACTTGAAAAGTAATGAAGCGCATTTAGATAAATTTTTAAGTGACAATGAAAATTATCAAAAAATATTAAGTTATCTTTTAATGCTTTCTCAATCTTGGCATGATGATAATTTATATATATCAAAAGAATTAATTCGATTAGAAAAAAATATTAGCCATATTAAAAATGTGGTCACGATGCAGCAATCTTTGACGAAGATGATAGGGATGACTGAAGAGGTGAGTATTCCTGATTTAATCGAAGATGCGCTTATGTTAAATAAAACGCTTTATGAAAATCATAAAATTAAAGTGATTCGTCAATTTGATTTTCAAGAAAAAATAGTGACTGACCGAGTTAAATTATTGCAGATTTTGGTGAATTTACTAAAAAATAGTATTGAATCATTAATAGAGAGTAAAAAAGATTTAAAGCAATTAAATATATATGTACATAGATTAGAAGATGATAACGAATATTTTGAAATTAAAGTGACAGACAATGGCATTGGTATTACAGCGGAAAATATCAGTAAAGTTTTTACATCAGGATTTACGACCAAATCAGATGGACATGGCTTGGGGTTGCATACAAGCGCGATATTTGCGCAAGACATGCATGGTCAAATTTTAGTTGAAAGTGAAGGATATAATTTAGGTGCAAGTTTTTCTGTGATTTTACCAGTTAGTCCTACGCAAAAGGATGAAAATTCTGATGATTTAGCAGAAGAAAAACAAAGGTAATGTTACCAGCGTGGCCTCCTATAGGTGCAATTGCAGGTTTCGGCCTAGGTTTGGTGGAAGGATTTCAAGAAGAGCTACTCTACCAGCGCAAGGAGGAGAAGTAAACGTAGGGGATGAAAAAATAGGTATTAAAACGCCCCTGCTTGTTGGGTCGTCTGCTCGTAGATTAGTATACACGAAATAGGTACTTGTCATTCACCGTGGGGGGATTAGACACGCTTTTTGCGTCGTAATCCACCAAGAATATGAATGCTTTTTATTTTAACTTTCACGCTCTATTTCTGATATAGGGTTTATGGCATAAAAAAAGAATATGAGATCATAGGGTAAGGGGACATTTTCCTTTTGGTAAGACAATTTCGTCCAGGCCTTAATATTACCTTAATAATGATTGATTATAATACAAATAATTAATTATTTTTGAGAAAATACTATGTTACCTAATAAAGAGCTTCTATCATCTTACGAATCTGATACGGATGAATCAGAAAATAATTCTTATTTTATTTATCAAATGCGGAAAGATTTAAAAGAAGGTAAATTTGCCTCCGTTAAAGCACAAGTTCTTCCGTATATTAATCAATTAAAACGGAAAATTTATTTAATATCAGAGCTATCTTCTGATTCTGAAAATTGTTACGAAATAGAATATTTATATACAGCTTACGATCTTATGAAAAATGCTTGTCAAGGTTTAGGCGATGATGAAAATTATAAAATTTATAAAAAATTAGGAGAAGAACTAGTTACTCTATTTGAACAAGAAGCGAAAAAGGTATTTCAAAATGACAAATTATTAGATCAAAAACTTGAAAAAACCAAAAGCGAGGACTCATCCCAATCTTCTCCTGCGTGCGAACCTAAACAAATAGTAGAAGAAAATATTTCATCCATATTTAAGAAATTATATGACTTAACTGAGATGAAAAATTATTCAGATGCAATAAAAGTATTAGAAAAATTTAAGCCCTTAATTGATTTTGACAATAATGAGCAAATTTTTTATAAAATGCTTTATTTATATTTTAAAAATAAATGTTTTTATGAATTAAAGAGTATAAGTGAAAATAAATATGAAATAACAGAAAATTTTGCGAAAATGGAAAAAATAATAAAAGATCATGCTCGTATTCTTATAAATAAATTAGGAACTTCTGAATACATTAATATGATTGATAGAATGTATTGCGACCATTTAAAGATTTTTTTTGATTTTTCAAAAAATGGTTACAATAGTACATCTACAGAAATAAATTATTTTAAGAGCTTTATTGCTTGTGGTATAAAAGGTATACGGATTAATAAAAATGATCTATCAAATAGAAAGTCTTTTGCTATTTTTTTAAATAAATATGTTTCAGAAAAATATAATATTCACGCACTACCTGTAACAACTAAGATTTCTGACGAAACATTAATAGCATGGGAACAACAAATTAATGAACAATTAGCGGCTTTAACTTTAACCCCAGATTATTTGTATAGTAATTCTATGCAAATTGTTAACGAGTATGGTTATCATTCCCTAGATGCTAAAAAAGCTTTAGAAGAAGCATTAAAAAATACTTCTTTACTAATAAATAAAATAACAGCCAATATATTATTGGCTCGTTGTTATTCAGAACAGCATATAGCAGGTGCTGTTAGAAAATATCAAGCAGCTATTAATCAAATAAAAATTTTAAAAGAAGATGCTAAAGAGATTCCCGATATCTGGTCGCTTCACCTTGAATGTGGGTTGGCGCTTTTAAAAGAGAATAATAATATCGATGGAGCAGTAAAAGAATTTAATAAGGCACTAAAAGAATTTAATAAGGCACTTAAATTTAAACTTTATTTTTCACAAAATAAAGTTTTCTTTAAAGTTAATTCAGTCACGATTTTACAGTTAATTGCTGAATACTTAATGGAATATACTGCAAAAACGCCTACACCAGATTATGCAGGCTCTTTAGAAGCTTTTTTTAATGTATTAATTGAGTTAAATGTAAAACAGGCAGATCAATCAGTTTATGCCTGTTTGGCGGAAGCATATGCTAATTTAGGTCAACTCAAAAAAAGCGCAGATTATCTTGAGAGAGTAAGCGATGTTGAACTAAGACCACGGATCTTTAGAAAACAAGAAAAAATTAAAATGGCTGTTCTTTTAGATGAAAAAATAAATAAAAAAGAAAAAGTATCTCCTAAACTTGAAAAAAAACCAGGGGAGGAGGTATTATTAAGCAAAGAACCAGTACTTGTAAAAACAGCTGAACAAATAAAAGCAGAAGAAAAAGAAGAAGCTGCAAGAGAAAAAAGAAATGAAATAAGAGCAGCTAAACGGTTAGAAGATAGACAACGTGAAAAAGAAAAAAAACAACAGCAATTAGAGTTGACGAGAATTGAACGAGAAAATTTTGAAAAAGAAAAAGAGAGAGAAAGAATAGAAGCTTATCAAAAAAGAAAATTAGAAAATGCTAAGAAAAAACTAAAAAAATCTAAACATAAGTCAAAAGACCCATCAAAAAAGATGATTAACAAACAAAAAACCAAAAAAGAAGGTCTACCACCAGAAGATGCATTGACAAGAGAACAAAGAAAACAAGCAATGTTATTCGCCAAAGTTCAAGCGGAAGTAGCTGCAGCGCAAGCAAAGAAAAAATCTGAGCAAGAAAAAAAGAAAAGTGACCGTGAAATTGAAAGAGCTATTCGTAAAATGTATGAACCTGTTCATGTCGAAAACAAATCTATTATCAATGAAGTAAAGCTATTTGAAGTCAGAGAAGCTCAAGAAAAAGCTAAACAGGCTGAATTAACAAGAATTGAGCAAGCAGCAAAAAAAAATAGAGTAACTGAAAAAACGCCAAAAAATATAATTCATCATGTTGATGAAAAGCTAATTCATTCAGGAATTATTGAAGTTGCCCTAGCTTTACACTATAAAGATAAAGATGTCCATGCAATCATTGAAAAAGATCCAATCTTAAGTCAATTAAAGTTACTAAATAAAGCTATAGCACCTTTAAAAATATGTTTTAAAGGCACTTCTATTGTAGAGGGTTCTTTCACCGCTAAGAAAGGCATGCATGTAAATTTTGATTGTAATGATATTGATATTTTTATTGAAAATGTACCTTCATTCCATGTTCCAAAGAAAAATAAGCCATTAACAGTAGCTGAAAAAAAAGAAAATGAACTATATGAGCAATTACAAGCTGCTTTAAAGAAGCATCAATTTATTCCAGTGCCCAGTAAAAAACATAGATTTCATTTTTCTAATTATACTTTTGTAGAAAATTCTCGCGTACAATTAGCGGTTACGCATGTTACTTATAAAAGCAAGGATCTTTTTTATTTTTCTAGTTATGTGAAAGCATATTTTTCTGATAAAAATGGTTTAGATTTTATTAATGAAAATAAAGAAGATCGATCGATTGAAGATTTGATACTTGAATGCGATTTGATAAATGCAACTATGGAGAATGTTACGAATTTTTTTGCACGATTATTAAAATATTATGAAAAGGGGCAAATAAATGGGTTGAAGTTCGGTATAAATTTTATGAAAGCTTTAGATCAAGAATGGCAATATAATTTCTTTCTGACTAAATTTTTTATAGAAAATTCTTTGGAAGGGTCTAGTCAGTATTGTGAAATGATTAGTGTTATTAAAGGGAATTGTCTGGATGATAAAAAAGTATTGCCTACGACATTCGCGGCTGCAAAAAATTTATTAACTGCGTTCAGTAAAGCGGCTTATTATAAGAAGTTTCATAACCAGACTACTAATCAAAAATTGCATGCTTTTATAAGTGATATTTTAATAAAATATTATGCGCAGTATCAAGATAAAGTAGATTGTCTATATCAAGATTTGGATTTTTTATTGTATAATGCAGCTAAGTTAACTTCTTTCTCAGTTGATAGTTGGATATTAGCATTAATAAAACATCATGAGTTGCTTGTATTATCGAGGACTCATTCAATGGGTATTTTTAGCCAGCCAGTATTTCCTATTCCAACGGGTTTAACAACACCTTCGCCACAAAATACTTTGCTAATGGTTAGAACGAATTTATTTTCGCCTACAACAACAGAGAGTTTAACACCCACGCCTACTTTAACACCTCTTTCAAAGTCGCCTTCTTACCGTCTCACTCCAACAGAAGAAGGTGGTAGTTTTTAAGGAATAAGGGGTCAAGTCTGGATAATTGATATATCACTACCCCAAAAAACGTTTGATGTAAATATCAATTGTACAGACTTGACCCTCTAACAGCCCTAATCCACCGAAAATATAAATGCTTTTTGTTTTAATTTGGTGGATTACGATGCAAAAAGCGCGTCTAATCCACCCTACATTTTTTCTATGGATATTGGATTGGCAACAAAAATAATTTATTCCATAAGATGCTCGCAGATGCGAAAATCTTAGCTCGTAAAGATTTTTTCATTTGATAAGTAATTTCATATATATTCGAATTTTTACTGTGAGATAATAAATAATCATCACTTGTGTCAATAGCATCAATTAATTGCAAGTCAATCGCTTGCTTGCCTAACCAATGTTCTCCTGTTGCGACTTTATCAATGTCAATTTGTGGACGATATTCTTTTATTTGATTCTTAAATAATTGATGAATTTCTTCAATTTCTTCATGTAATTTTTCTCGCCCTTCACGAGTATTTTCACCAAATAAAGTGATCGTGCGTTTGAAATTGCCAGCAGTTAATTGCTCAAAATCAATTTTCTTCTCTTTTAGTAAACGATGAAAATTGGGAAGCTGAATAATCACACCAATAGAACCAATAATTGCAAAAGGTGCTGCCAAAATTTTATTTGCAATCGCTGCCATTAAATATCCACCACTTG
>JABDDD010000056.1:0-3217 GCA_013287765.1 Gammaproteobacteria bacterium
AACAGATTTCTCCTATTTCTTTGCATTTTTTTAACAAGAACTGATATTCTTTTGCAAGAGGGGATAATTGTATTAATTCTTTTTCTCCAATATAAATTATATTTTTTTCCATTTTATTACCTTACCTTTAGAACTTTTTAACGTATATAAGGTCTTATATTGATGGTTATCATCCTAAGAAAAATTATACATATTTGATTATTTATAAAACATGTCGATCAAATCGACATGCAGATAGAATGTGTCGATTTTTTTTGACTTTTTCGACATATAAAATTAATATATTATAATAATCAAAACGTTATTTGCTTAAAATTTTCATGAGTTTTTTATTAATATAGTATTTTTCTGATCCAATTTTGATACTTTTCAATAAGCCCAGTTCCTCTAATGTTTGTAAGTAAAGAGCCGCAGTTTGGCGTTTAGCAATTTTGGCATCTTCAAGAAAACGTATCTTGCAATAAGGATGCTCGAATATAACTTCAATCAAATCTTTACTATAAATTTTAGGCGCTTTAGTTTTGACGAGCATTTGTGCTTTTTCCATCGCTGTATTAATTCCATCTACTCGTTGCTGCGTTTCTAATGCTGTTGTTTCAATCGCTTCAAGCATATACATTACCCAATCAACCCAGGAACCTTTTTCTGTAACATTCCGTAATCCAATGTAATAGTTCGGCCTTGTGCGCAAAATGTAATGACTAAGGAAAAGAATAGGTTTATCAAGCAATCCTTTTTCCACCAGAAATAAGATATTAATGATACGACCAGTGCGTCCATTACCATCAATGAAAGGGTGAATAGCTTCAAATTGATAATGTAATGCCGCTAATTTAATTAATGGATCAATTCCATCTTCATCATGAAGAAATTTTTCAAGATTACTCAGTTTGTCGCGAATAACTGATTCGCCTTCTGGTGGCGTGTAAATAACTTCGCCTTTTGAATTAGCGATTTTTGTTCCCGGTACTTTGCGAATACCGATATTTTTTCCTTTAATAATTTCTGCAATTTCAATAAATAAATTAGTTGCTAGCGGTTTTTTCTTCAAATAATTAAAACCATGCCATAGTGCTTCTCGATATAATAATACTTCTTTCGCATGTGGATTTGATGTTAGTTTTTCATCGGCGGCAGCACGGTATAATTCGTCATTCGTTGTGACAATATTTTCGATTTCGGAAGAAAGACGTGCTTCTTGTAAAACTATTCCATTAACAAGAATGCCTTGATTGGGAATCGACTTTACTGCTCCTTTTAATTCAGCTAATGCTTTGTGCGCTTCGATGGCTTTTTTTAGTATACTTACATTCTCTAATTCTACTGCCGGAGGAAGTGGAGGTAAGTCATTATACGGGTGATTAGGATTCATAAAAATTCCTTTCTGTTAATTTTTTAACCATTGTAAAAATTACAATAGTTCAGGTTTATAATCAATAAATTTTATTATGAGTATATGCAATATGGTCACATGAATTAAGAGCCTTCTTATTTTCCTTGTTTATTGATATTGGAATAACAGAAGATTGATCTTGGGGTATTTGTTTTAATAAGTGATCGGCTATCATTTGCATTGGCTTACGTAATCGCTCTGCATCAAGTATGATGTATCCTGCTGTAACGTCGCTAGCCATCTTATGATTAAGCAATTTCTTAAGAGCATAAGCAGGGATATCGAGGCTCTCTGCTATAGTAATAAATGTCCGGCGTAGATCATGAACAGTAAACTGAATGTTGCTTGTTTCAATCACTTTTGCCATCTGTCTGCGTGGTTCTTTAATGTAGTCGTTTTCACCTGCACCAGGAAAAACAAATTTACTGTTTGAGTTTTCTTTTCGATTTATAAGTAGATAATAAAGATATTCGGACAAAGGCAGGGTATGAGGTTGTCGATTTTTTGTATCAATGATAGTGAGGATTTTAGCTTTAAAATCAATTTGTTCCCATCGTAATTTTGCAGCTTCTTGTCGTCTTAAACCAGTAAATAAAATAAGAAGTAAATAATCACGTAAAATCTCATTTTTTAATTTTTGTACGCCAGCATACCAATCACCTAATTCATGAGATTTAATGAAAGTACGGCGACGGTCTATACGATACCATGCGCGAGTTTGAGATAATCGTTTAACCGGATTGTCGTTAATGAGAGATTTACCTTTGGAATCTTCATATTGGCCGGCAGCAAAATTAAATAATGCACGTAAAACACGCATAGCTAAATTAGCATAAGCTTCGCCATGTTCTTGCCCTAATTTTTTATGCAACTTAGTTACCAGTTCTTTAGTAATAGAAGTAAGTGGTTTGTCTTTCCAGTTAGTAAAAGCTATCTCTAAAATACGTTTATAATCATATAAAGTCTTCGGTTTTAACGATTTACGTGCCTCTAAGTAGTCAGCAAATACTTCTTTTAATGCCATTCCGCGCACTTTTGCAGCGCGTTTCTCGGCAATAGGATCAATGCCATCAGCAATTTGACCTAATAAAACTTGAGCTTTTTTACGAGCTTTTTCGACGGGAAGCGCATCATTATATTTTCCCAATGTAATTCGACGTACTTTATTGCCAATAATTTTTTCAACGACAAAACTTTTGGTGCCATTGGCTGTTACACGCAAGGCAAAGCCTTTTAAGGTTTCATCGCGGTAAAAAATTTGATCTTTGGTTTCATCCGGTTGAATTTTGTCTACAAACATTTTTGTCAGCTTAACGATGTTCTGAATTTTTTTCATAATAAGCCTTTGTTTAATGTAGAAACAATGTAGAAGAGGTATCTAAAACCTCTTCAAACAATTTTTAATGCATTCTATTTATTAATAATATGAAAGTAAAGGAATTTAAAAAAATTTCAAAGAATGTAGAAATCGATCAAAGATAGAATTTTATAATTCGTAATCAGTAGGTCGCGTGTTCGATTCACGCTGTCGGCAGGTTAAACTTGTATGAAAATCAATAATTTATAAAATACAAAATGAGACAGCAAGAAGATTGATGCTTTAAACGTTCCTGAAAACGTGTCTCTAGATAACATGCTGCAATTATATTTGAATAAAAAATTATCTATTATCAAATTTATCCATTTCAGCTTGTAAATTTGGATCCCATTCTTTTTGCCGGCTATCATAAAGCATTTTTAAAATGTTATCTAGAGACACGTTTTCAGGAACGTTTAAAGCATCAATCTTCTTGCTGTCTCATTTTGTATTTTATAAATTATTGA
>JABDDD010000056.1:3227-5554 GCA_013287765.1 Gammaproteobacteria bacterium
TTTCAATAGCAGCCGACAAGCCGTTAATTCTCTCCTGAGTATCTATTACTAAAGGAAAACACCATTTAGTATAATCAACTAAAATACAACACGAATCGGTATCTTTTATCCAATAAAGCTTTAAAGGTAATGAATCTTCTTGATTATTATTAGAATAAATTATTTGCCTCTCGTATGCTGAAAAAAAATTATTAAATTGATGATGGCAATCTTCAATTGAATGATTTCTTAAAAAATCTTGTAAACAATGCTGAATAAAATAACGATATGATATGTATTTAGTTGAACCGGCATGCTTATCCAGGAAAAGCCATTCATAGGTAGGTTGTAATATTTTAAATTCTCTAGCCATGTTTTGATCCTCCAATTGAAAATCAAATGATTGCCAAGCATTCTTATATTATATCTTACCCACTAATTTAAATTGAAAAAAACAATCTCAATAGGAATATACATTTACCCTAACTGGTTGAGTTGCTTGCCATATGCGCAACGCTCTATACTGCGCTTGTGACCGTGCCTGTGCAACATTAAAGCATATTGGTCACGCTGCAATCTACACTCGGCATATAACGAACTGCCAGGCGTAAGACCAAGGTTTTCTCGACAAAACACTTCACTATAAGAACAATCTTTATATTTTCTGCGCTCTAATTCATTTGCAACATTTAAACTAAAGTTGTATCGCTTGCTATTAAGTGTTGCGCATAATTGTGCTGCGCTGATATTGAAGAAAAGAGGGTCAAGTCTGTACAATTGATATTTCCATCAAACGTTTTTTTTGGGATAGTGATATATCAATTATGCAGACTTGACCCTCTTTTTTCTAAAAAATTAGGTGGCTTAACGCTCGGTTGTTGCGGTGATTTGGATATGGTTAATATAACAGGATTTACTGACCAGCAAATAAAGGCAGGATTTAGAAAAACTTCTGAAGCATTTCAATCTTTTTCAACACCGCAAGTTATTAATTTAATAGTAGCAGAAAGTATTAACCTCCATAAACAAGCAATTGGATTTAGTGAGGCACTTTATGGAAATGACTGTTATCAGATTAATTCAATGACACACAAGAAGGGATGGTCGCGACAGCCTAATGGGCTCTTTCATGATCCTTTTTTTTCACAGAAAATTGGTGGCGTAATTGCTATGTTTAAAAAAAATCATACTTTATAGAATATTTCAGATCATTAGAAAATACGACTTTGAGAAATAGTATAAAGGTTATTTTAATGTTAGATATTATTAATGCAAAAAGTGCGTTACAAGAAATAGCTAGAAACTCTAAAATAAACGCCTTACGATTAGAAAATTATGGTATTAAGTTAAACGACAATTAATATTTATATTAATACAGCCTCCCCAATAAAAATAGTTAACCTTTGATAATTTTTTAAAATACATTTTTGCATCATTGACACTAACTTTGTAATTACGCAGCAGCCTGCTGCGCGATCATAACCCTATGATTTATCATCATTTTCATTATTCACAGGCTGATTGAGTCCTGCTTCTATTTTTTCAATTGTTGGCAGACTTGATTTAAGCTCTTTTGGCAATGCACGAGCTAAGGTATATTCTGAAACACCAATGGGCGCACTGATTTGTCTCAGGGCATATTCCGCAACAATTTTACTGCGTGATTCACATAATAAAATGCCGATAGTAGGATTATCTTGCGGGTGTCGCAGTTGTTCATCTACCGCTGTCAAATAAAAACTTAATTGACCTAAATCTGCGGGCTTGAATTTTTTTGCTTTTAATTCAATAACGACATAACAACGTAGTTTTAAGTGATAAAATAAGACATCCAAAAAAAATTCTTCATCATCTACCACCAACGGAACTTGAGTACCCACAAATGCAAAGCCTGCTCCAAGTTCTAATAAAAAATTACGAATATGGTTAACTAAGCTATTCTCAATATCACGCTCATGCGCTTCTTTTGATATTGTCAAAAAAAGAGGGTCAAGTCTGTACAATTGATATTTCCATCAAACGTTTTTTTTGGGATAGTGATATATCAATTATGCAGACTTGACCCTCTTTCTTATTTCTGAGCAAGTTTTTTAACTGTGTTATTTTTTTTTAATTTGGCTTGTTCGATGTATTCTTTTGGGTTGATGCTTTCTTTTCAGATTGTGCTCAGTTCGATAAAGCGCTTCTTAGCATTAGCCAAGCTTATGGTGGGGTAGTGTCCTAACGTCAATTTTTCCGTTATGCCATTAATCTTATAACGATATATCCATGTCTTAACGCTTTTAGGAGCTATACCAATGCGAATGCCAAAGCCACCACCTTCATATTCTTCATATCGTTCTTTTTTT
>JABDDD010000057.1 GCA_013287765.1 Gammaproteobacteria bacterium
GTAACGGCATGAGGTCTTGTTTCTCTTCATATTTTCAATCATTGAAATGCTAGAGGGCTCCCTAGGTATAAGTCAAGCATTTAATGAAAAGGCTGAAAGGCTGCTTGCGTTGGTGATTAAGATTAGCCTATAATGCTGCACTTTTCATAGAAATAGCAAGCCGTTTTGGAGTATAAAAATGATGTATGCAGTGATTATCAGCGGTGGTCGACAATATCGCGTGACAGAAGGGCAGACCCTGAAATTAGAAAAATTAGCTGTTGATGTAGGTACAAAAGTTGATTTTGATGTAATGCTGTTAGCCAATGGTGAAGAGATACAGCTTGGCAAACCAATAGTTGAGGGTTGTAAAGTGGCAGGAGAAGTGATCAGCCAAGGCCGACATAAAAAGATCAAAATCATGAAATTTAGACGCCGTAAGCATCATCAAAAAGAAACGGGTCACAGACAGTATTTCACTGAAGTCAAAATTGAAAAAATTGAAAAAATCGAAAAAATTGAAAAAGCTTAAGAGGAATTGCAGCAATGGCACATAAAAAAGCGGGTGGTAGTACGCGTAATGGTCGCGACTCAAATCCGAAATATTTAGGTATTAAGCGTTATGGTGGTCAACTCATCAATGCAGGGTCGATTATTGTACGTCAGCGTGGTACAAAGTTTCACCCTGGGCGTTATGTTGGAATAGGGCGCGACCATACTTTATATGCGTTAGTGACTGGTAAAGTCGTTTTTGGCTTTAAAGGTAAATTAAATAAGCGCTGTGTCAGTATTGAGCCAGTAAAATCTGAAGAAGCAGCGGCTTAAAATTATTATTCGTGTTATCCATCATCCTGTTACTGCCCTCTTTGAAAAAGAGGGTCGGCGCGCGTTTTTTGCGTGACGGGGAGATTTATATATAAATCCCTCCCAACCTCCCTTTTTCAAAGGGAGAGTTTCTTTGAGGGAGAGGTTTCTTTATGAAATTCATCGACGAAGCAAAAATCCGTGTAGAAGCAGGCAATGGCGGTAATGGTTGCTGTAGCTTTTTACGTCTCAAATACATGCCGCATGGCGGCCCTGATGGGGGTGATGGCGGCGAGGGGGGAAGTGTTTTTGTTGTCACAGACGAGAATTTAAATACATTGGTTGATTATCGTTACGCTCGGATTCATCAAGCCCAACATGGTGAAAAAGGCCATGGTCGGGAATGTACAGGTAAAGCGGGTGAGGATTTAGTGCTGCGGGTTCCTGTGGGCACCAATATTTTTGATGATGACACCAATGAATTAATTGCAGATTTAACTGAGAATAATCAAAAAGTATGTGTTGCAAAAGGAGGGTCACATGGAGTGGGTAATGCCCGTTTCAAAAGCAGTATCAATCGTTCACCTAGGCGCACTATCCCAGGTCAACCTGGCGAGCTACGTCATTTACGCCTTGAATTAAAAGTCCTGGCAGATGTTGGGTTAGTGGGTATGCCGAATGCGGGTAAATCGACTCTTATTCAAGCGGTGTCTGCTGCTCGTCCTAAAGTAGCTGATTATCCTTTTACGACGCTTTATCCTAATTTGGGTGTTGTTCGAGTCGGTACGCACCGTAGTTTTGTCATGGCGGATATCCCAGGATTAATTGAAGGAGCAGCTGAAGGTGCAGGTCTTGGTATTCGTTTTTTAAAACATATCTCACGTACTTTATTATTATTACATTTAATTGATATTTTACCGCCTGATGGCAGTGATCCTGTTATCCAATTTCAGGCCATTACCGCCGAACTTGAAAAATTTAGCCCAGAATTATTACAAAAAGAACGTTGGTTAGTTTTAAATAAAATAGATTTATTATTACCTAGCGATGCGGATGCTCTTTGCCAGGACATTGTGCAAAGATTAGGCTGGACGGGTAAAATATTTAAAATTTCCGGACTTGCGCATACTGGCACTGAAGAATTAGCTAAAGCGGCGATGAGTTATTTAGAAAAACCTTACTAACACAAGGGGCGAGGTGATAAAGCATTTTTCTTACGCCCCCCTTTTCAAGGGGGCGATTTATTATACTGTTATTTAATTAAGCAGCTAATTTCTTCAAATGGGCTATCAATCGGCTTTTATGACGAGCGGCTTTATTCTTATGAATCAAACCCTTATGTGCCATACGATCAATCACAGGTTGTGCTGAATTAAAACACTCAGTTGCTAATTTTAAATCTTTTGCTTCAAGAGCAGCATACACTTTTTTAATAAAAGTACGTACCATTGAGCGCAAACTGGCGTTATGCTGACGATGTTTCTCAGACTGGCGGGCGCGTTTTTTCGCGGATGCAATATTAGCCAAGGTATTCCTCCAAAAATCACAAAATGAAAGGCTGCTAATATGCCTGCTTCTTTCACTATTGTCAATTTAAAGGATATAATGAGAGCCTTTAAAAAAGCAGGGAGTGGGTGTTCTATGAGTAAGCAGCTTGCGAAGTCAACGTCTGTCGTTGCCGGCATGACCATGATTTCTCGGATATTTGGTTTTACTCGAGATATGGTGACTGCGCAATTTTTTGGGGCAGGGGTCGCCTTCGATGCTTTTTCAATTGCTTTTAAAATTCCTAATTTTATGCGACGGTTATTTGCTGAAGGGTCTTTTTCACAAGCTTTTGTGCCTGTTTTAGCAAATTACCAAAAAAATCAATCAGAAGCTGCGATCAAATCGTTCCTAGGGGCAATGATGGGTACCCTGGGGGTGGTTTTATTAGTTGTGACTGTGCTTGGTATTGTTTTAGCGCCTTGGTTAGTGCGAGTCTTTGCGCCTGGCTTTGCAACCACAGGTGCTCGTTATGATTTAGCAGTGATCATGCTTAGAATTACTTTTCCTTACTTAATGTTAATTTCTCTTGCGGCTTTTTCGGGTGCTATTTTAAATACCTATAGTCGTTTTTGGGTGGCAGCGTTTACGCCGGTTTTTTTAAATATCTGTATGATTGGTGCAACCATTTGGCTTGCGCCCCAATTTCATGTGCCTATTATTGCCTTAGCTATTAGCGTTAGTATTGGTGGGATCGTGCAATTATTATTTCAATTCCCTTTTTTAAAAAAAATCAATCTGTTACCCTGTCCGAGAGTTGATTTTAAAGATCCTGGTGTGCGAAACGTTTTAAAGCTTATGGTACCTGCTTTATTTGGTGTGTCTGTTTCGCAAATTAATTTATTATTAGATACTTTATTTGCTTCATTTTTAATAGTCGGTAGCGTGTCTTGGTTATATTATTCAGATCGTTTGATGGAATTTCCGTTAGGCGTATTTGGTGTTGCTATTTCAACGGTGATTTTACCGCATTTATCTCGTCATCATGCAAGTAATGCCGCTCGTGATTTTTCATTGACATTAGATTGGGCATTGCGATGTATATTATTGCTAGGATTCCCTGCCACAGTGGGTTTGATAGTCATATCAGGACCTTTATTAAGTACTTTGTTTCAGCACGGAAAATTTGATGGGCATGCGGTCGTGATGGCACAAAAAAGTTTAAGAATGTTTGCGCTTGGCATTGTGCCTTTTATGGTAATTAAAATTTTGGCAGCTGGATTTTATGCCAAACAGAATATGCGAACGCCTGTTATGATTGGTGTGATTGCAATGCTAGCCAATATGCTATTTAATTTAGCTTTAATTTGGCCATTAGCGCATGCTGGTATTGCATTGGCGACTTCGCTGGCGGCTTTTGTGAATATGGGATTTTTATATTATTTTTTACGGCAAAAACATATTTATTTGCCTCAAGCAGGTTGGGCTTATTTTAGTTTTCGTTTAGTGATTGCCAATAGTATTTTAGCAGTTTGGCTATGGCTAGCATCGGGTGATTTGCAGTGGTGGTTAGCCAGTCAATGGTGGGAACGTTTAGGTCATTTAACTTTTTTATTACTATCAGCAGGGATTATTTATTTAGCAGGATTATGGATAGTAGGGGTACGGCCGCGCGATCTTTTTATGATGCAATCAGAGGTTGTTGTTGAGTAGGTTCTTTATATGGGTAAGCCTTTAATCATTCAAGAGTCAGATGATAAAAGAATTAAATTTTTAAAGAAAGCTTTTGGCCTGCATAGGAAAATCGATGTTATAAGAGCTGGCCTTAATTTGCTTGAACAGGAAGCTGAATACATAAAAAGAGTTAAGCAGTGGAAGCATGCTGTGCAATTAGTTGTTAAGAGTAGTCAGGTTATTAATAAAGAATTTCAAGCTCATTCAGGGATGAAATCAAAAGGTAGGGTGGGCAAAGCGTAGCGTGCCCACCATCTTTTCAATTTAAATTAACAAATGGCGGGCACGCTACGCTTTGCCCACCCTACATCATATATTTCATTATATTATTATTTAGGTGTGAATGCTTCAGCTTTAGCACTTGCTTTTTCACGAGGACCCGAGGGTGTGGATTTATCAAATTGTAATAAGCCTATCCGCACCGCATTCATCTCACTTTGAATAGGTTCTAAATTGATACCAAGAGTCTTAATTTGTTCAAGAAGGGCTTTTTGTCGTTGTAATTCTACATGGGTGCTGTTTGATAGATCAGGCGCCTGATTAATATTACTTAAAGAAGTATCAAAAGCAACCGTTGCTTTTTCTTTTATTAGATTAAATGTTTCTCGAAATTCTTTTAGTTGAATCACCGGTGTTTTTACTTGCGCTAGATGTTGATTAATCATTTCAGTGGCAGCTTTATTTGCTTTACTTTGATCAAGCAATTTTGGAGCTAATTCTTCTATTTGTCGATGAAGTACTTCTAACTTGCGAATCTCTTCTTCAATAGATGCGAGCAGTTGATCAGAGGCTTGATAGGCGACAAAGGCTTGGTTGTCAGTGGTTAATTTAAGTTGATTATGCGTGGCTGCATTTTTTTTAGCAAAACGGCTTAAATAAATTTCTCGATTAATAAATCGCGTATTTCTACCATCTGTTGTTCTCTCACTTCTAGGATTCATAAAAAAAGCCTCACTTTGCCGGTGATTCTTTTTATATAATAGCACTTTTACAAGAAACCGCCTATCGGCGTATACTATAAACTTTTAAATCATATTGAATCTACAAGGAAAAAAAGAGGCGTGCAATTAATTCGAGGTTTTAATAAGCTAACAGCCAAACAGCAAGGCGCCATTATTGCCATCGGCAATTTTGATGGTGTGCATTTAGGTCATAAAGAATTGATTAAAAAAGTAAAACAGATAGGACACGCGACCAATAAACCGACACTTCTTATTGTTTTTGAGCCGCAGCCGCTTGAATATTTAAGACCACAACAAGCCATTCCACGGTTGACACGGTTTCGAGAAAAGTTTTATTACTTAAAAGAAACAGGGATTGATTATTTATTAGTAGTGCGTTTCAATCAAATATTTTCAAAACTCACTGCCACAGAATTTATAAAATTACTTTATCAAAAATTAGCCATGACCTGTTTAGTTATCGGGGAGGATTTTCGATTTGGACAAGGGCGGCAAGGAGATGTTTCTTTATTAAAAAAGGCAGGTAAGGAATATGGCTT
>JABDDD010000058.1 GCA_013287765.1 Gammaproteobacteria bacterium
TATCTTAACAAAAATAGATGCGCCACAGGTTTTAATCAATAATGCCGGAAGTTATGCACCCAGCGATTTTCAATCGATGTCTTATGAATTATTTCGCAGCCAAATCGATGTTAATTTAACAAGTAGTTTTTTAATCACTCAAGCTTTTTTACCCGCGATGCTTGGCCATAAATCAGGTGATATTTTCTTTGTCTGTTCGATTGCATCATTAGGTGCTTATCCAAATAGCGTGGCTTATACTACTGCAAAACATGGACTATTAGGTTTAGCAAGAAGTCTCAGACTAGAAGTCATGGATAAAGGTTTAAGAGTGGTAGCTATCATGCCAGGTGCTGTTTTAACACCCGCCTGGGATGGTGTTAATATACCCGAAGAGTGTTTTATTCCAGCAGATGATATCGCAAAAGTGATGCTGGATATTCATCAATTAGATCAACGAACAAATATTGAAGAAGTCATTGTGCGACCGAGACGGGGGGATATAAAATAAAGAGTGCTATTTCTTCTTGCCATCTCACAGGAAAACAAAATTATTGAATGTCAGCGTTATTTTTTTGCCTCTTTCATAAAAAAGAGGCTCTACCTTAAATGATTTCAAAAGTAATTTCTTGTTTTTCCTGAGGCTTTTTTTGTGGTATTTTAGTAGGCGCTGGTGAAAAAAACGTTGAGTGATTTAATAAAGATGACTTTTTATTAGGAATAGACGCTACACACTCTTTTGTTAAATTTTTACGTTTTTTACCTGTACCAAAAATATCTCCTAGAGGCGTGTTATAGATACATTTATCAGCTAAATAGTAGGGAAAACAAGCTTTTATTATTTCCTTCGCGGATTGTTTGTTTTTATTATCCCGAAGCTCGCCAATCACTTTCGTTATTCCATTCCTACATTGGACAACAAAAGTAGCATCATCCCTAAAATTTTCGCCATTTAGTTCATACAATTTAGCGCCACTTACCAGGCGAGCATCTTTTGGTATACTTGATTTTATCTTATCTGATCGGCCATGCAAAAAAACATTTTCTATTGGCAATCTAGTTTCTGTATCGATCTTTTCCAACTCGTCAATGGCTTCTAGCTTTAATTCATCCGTATCTAGATTTAATTCTTCTGTATCTAGTTTTAATTCTTTTGTATTTACTTTTAATTCCCTTACGTTCACCTCATGCCAGGAGACTTCCTTAGCATCTTTGTATTTAGTTACTTGTATATCTTTATAAAATCGATTTCTAAAAGTTGTCATATTAACAATGACACCCAAAGTCTTATGGTCTTTACTAACAAGCGCAGTACGAAACCCTGCTTTACGTGCTCCTATGGCAGCATTAGTGCGAAGCCGTCCAGCTGATAGGTCTACTACCCCTTCAGGAAGACACCTATCACATGTTTTTTGATCTTCAAAAGAAACATATACAGGGTTAGAAATAAATAGGGATGCGTATGTGCCTTCGTGTAGTTTTTCCCCAATATTAATGTTACGTATATATACAGCCTGTTTTTTTCTTGAACTTGACATACTCTACTCCTCATTTTAATTTAAGAGTATTATAAAATTACTAGCTTAAGGAATTCTTAAAAGGTCTGATTTTTTGATTTTTTTGTGATTTTTCGGGTTTTTGCTTTATAAAGATTTAATCTCTTCAAGAAATCCTTCAGGGCAATCACTAAAAACAGCATCTACCCCCAAGGCCAATAATCGATTGGCCTTTTCAGCATCATTTACCGTATAAGATAACAATAATCGATTCGTTGCTTTAATCTCTTGCACACGTGTTTGATTTAAAATCGCATGATTGACATCAACTGCATTTGCTTTTAAAACATCACAAATATCTTGCCAATCAGTTAACCAATCATCCATTAAAAAACCTAATGGTACTTCAAGCGATTTTTTTCGAACATTTTGCAAAACCGTATTAGAAAAACTTGAAATTAAAATAGATTGGGTGATGGGCACTTCTGCTAATACTTCAAATACTCGCTGCACAATTTCTTTTTCATAGGCAAACTGATCAAATAATTTAATCTCAATATTTGCAGATAATTGTAAGCGATTTAATAAATGAATCACTTGTTTTAACGTGGGAATTCTTTCTCCTGCAAATAGACTACTAAACCAACTGCCCGCATCTAATGTTTTTAAATAACTATAAGGATAATCTGATAAACACCCTTTGCCATTTGTCGTGCGTTCTAAGGTTAAATCATGAAACACAACCACTTCACCACACGCTGCTAATTGCACATCCAATTCCAGCCAATTAAGACCCAATTCTTTGACTTTTAAAAAAGCCGCCAAAGTATTTTCAGGTGCGAAAAATCTTGCTCCTCGATGCGCAATGATCGGGGGTGTTATTTTAAACATTAATTATGCACCATTTTAACCACATCTTCATTAGGGGCAGAGGCAAAAACCACTGTTGCAGATATTTTTAATTTAGCACCCACTGCAACTGCATTATTATTAATATTATTAGAAGCAGCACCGGCAACTTTCATGTAGACCATTGCTTGCGGTTGCGGTTGGAAAGTCATGTCATTAATAAAATTAAGATTATGTAAATAATATTTTTGATCTGGATATAACTTATTTAAATTAGTCATTTCCTGCTGTATTTGTTGATAAATATCTTGGCGCAATGCAGTATTGGCAACACGTAATTCTAAATCACTTGGAGTAAATTCAACATTATCTAACGTAAATGTTTCACCCGGTTTACTCACTGCCTTGGCTTTATCGCGTAAACCACCTAAATCTGCAGAAGATAATCGAGCTTGCGCTGAAATCTGGATACGCTCTAAACCCGATTGATCTAAACTTCGATTAAAAGAAACTAAATGCCACTCACCTTTTGCTATTTGATTTAATTGAGTCGTGACGTTACTTTGAATTTTATCTAATCCTTGATCATTGACACTCGCATTGACACCAATTGTTACTAAGGCTGTTTTAGTTGAAACCCATTGTTCCGCGCTAAATTGTAACGTCACTGCATTTAATAAAGGCTCTAAGGGAGCTGCTGTTGCAAAAACAGGAATTAAGAAAAACATGATTGCAGTAATTAAATATCTACGCATAGGAAACCTCTCAATAAACCCACAAAAGGACATAGCTATTTAGTCGCTGGAGCGAATTAAAATGTAGGGTGGATTAGGCGTTTTTTGCCGTAATCCACCAATTATAAATGGCAAATTTGGTGGATTACGACGCAAAAAACGCGTCTAATCCACCCTACATTTTAATTTCGCGCTAGCTACTATTTATTCTACTTATTTTACACGAAAATTGCACTGCCTAACTTTAGCAATCTTGGCAAAAATTAGACATTTTTTAGAATTGCTGTCATGAGGAGCGTCTTGGCGACCCCAGCAATTTCTGCTCTGTTTGTTCATCTTGAAGACCCTCGGTATCGCTTTTATGCGGCGACAACGGTGGACTCCTATCAACCGTCGTCGATACATTTGTCCAAATAATAAAGCTGATGGGATAGTATTTCATTATTGCTGCTTTTTTTTCAAATTGGTTAAGTAAGCATAAGCTAAAAATATTCGCACATCTTTCGATAATAATATTGTAATCATCTCGTATTGTACGATTTTTTGCCGGCTGTGTATAGTGATAAGAAGGAAGTTCTCTGTTGATGCGAATGGTGACATTTAGTTTAAAGACATTATTAGCTGCTGTTATCATCGACTCTGCTTTAGAAAAATCACAAGAATCTATACTATTCTCCTTGCCTAGGGTTAGGGTAGTTTTCAAAGCCGCAACCAACGTTTTGGCGCGTTTTTTGTGGTCAAATATTGTTTGTCTAATATACTGTTCCAATTGTCTTATAAATTCTTTGATGGCTGGAGCTTCTGCTTCTTTAGAATTTTTTAATAGGCAAGCCAGCACAAAACCATCTCTTTCTAATTCAATTGCTAGACCAAAAGCAGAATGATCTAAACGCGGGCTTCCCGAAGCAACTTGAGTGTCATATGGATTACAGCCAAAGTCTAACAATTTTCTAAAAAACTTTAACTTGTTATTCTTAATCAACCAATCCATTTCGGAATAATTTCGCTGATACATATCATCTGATTTAACAGCAAAGTGAGAAGGTTGTGTTTTCTCTTCATATAACCTTTCAATAGCATCAAATCCCCAGTCCCCCTTTTTAGCTAAGAGGGTTATAGCTGCGGAATATAATCCCTTATTATTTTTGTCAGGATAAGACGCAAATTCTTCAATGGTTTCGTTTAAATTTTTCCATGACCACTCTCCATCGTCTGTATCAAATACACTTAGAATTGGAGTGTATTTGTCTCTATTTTTAGCATTTCGATCGGCCTTATTTGCTAATAGTAAACGAACAATAGGAACAGAACGTCTTTTTGCAGCTAAATGTAGAGGAGTATTTCCATTTCCATCTGCTGTTTGAGGCACATTCTGTTCAAGCAACTTTTTGACTTTTTCTAGGTTATTGCTTTTAACAGCTTCTCTTAAAGCTAAAACTTGCGGATTGTCTGATCTAAACATCATCATTTATATTTCCTCATTAAATTATATTCTTTGTTATAGAGATATTATTTTTATTCATTCAACTGCTTTTGGAATATCATATACTAAATTAAAGTACTATTTCTGTCTAGTTATATCATATTTGCTTAAATTTTTATTTTCTTTTGGCACTGCCATTTCTTAATTAACCTGGTAAAATAGCACTATTTTAATTAAAAATAGATATCTTATGCCCATTTATAATCCTTTAAACCCACCCTCACCGTCTGCTAAAGAAACTATTAGCTGGATTAATTTAAATGGAGCAAGTGTTGGTCTTGCATTAAGCTCACTTATTGTGCAAAATAAACGCCCTATATTAATCATCACCCCCGATAGCCAAACCGCCTTTCGTTTAGAACAAGAACTCGCTTTTTTTAACCCAGCGACATCTATTATTCAATTTCCTGATTGGGAAACTTTACCTTATGATCAATTTTCTCCCCATGAAGATATCATTTCCAATCGAATACATGCGTTACATACAATACCAACGCTGAGCGAAGGCGTTGTCATCACTTCTATTTCAACCCTCATGCACCAAATTGCACCACAAACTTTTTTAAATAGCCATTTATTTCTAATGAAAATAGGCGATCTATTTGATATCGCAAAAACACGTCATGCATTACAAAATGCAGGTTATCGATTAGTCAATGAAGTTCGCACACATGGTGAATTTGCTGTACGGGGTGCAATTATAGATATGTTCCCCATGGGTAGTCATCTGCCTTTTCGAATTGATTTATTAGATAATGAAATAGACTCTATTCGC
>JABDDD010000059.1 GCA_013287765.1 Gammaproteobacteria bacterium
ATTCATTGTAGATTAGTATATCCATTGTTACACCAAGTTATGTTGTGTTAATTATTGTTATTCTGTTTTTATAAGTTATCTGTGTAATAACTTTTGACAAGCCCGTCTGGATTCATGAACCTTCAATTTTGCTTACCATCAACGTAATACCATTTTCCGAAGAAATCACAGTGGCAATAATAAAAGTAAAATGTCCATCATGTCAATCATACAAAGTTGTTAAATTTGGTACGAGTCCAGAAAGCAAGCAAAGATATCAATGTCAAAATAATCAATGCGAAAAAAATACATTTTTATTAGAATATATGAACAAAGGTTATTTACTCGATAAATTATTCTTGCAATATCACCATCTATTTTTTAGTATAGCTAGGTAAAAATGACTCTACAGGAGGTTACATGAATGTCAAGCTAGGTCTAGGTGCAATCAGTTTGGCGTTGTCACTCAATGCAATGGCAGTAACAATGGATTCTTTCAAGGACGATCACCATCCATGGTCAATGATAGGTGGATTAGGTTATGCCTGGTATAAATTCGGTTATGATAGTGATGGTCAAACGTCTATAGGTCGCTTTGCAATTGGCAGAGATATTGGAACATTTAAGTCACTCAATGTCGGACTAGAATTAGGGTATCAAACTGGGAATCAGATGCGTTTAGATATTTCTCAAACTACTTTAGATAAACTTGGGGGACTTCCTATCCAAACAACAATAAAACCCATGCTGGATTTATTAATTTCTGCAAAAACCGCGACCTTAACAAACATTCCAGTTTTTGGGATAGCTAAAATTGGCGTTGCTTATCGCAGACTGGAAGTGAACGATCAAGAAACAGTGAATGATTTATCAGAAGCTGCTTGTGAAATTCAAGCAGGGTTTGGGTATGGTATCTCTAATCGCGCAAGTTTAGCTTTACTATATCAAGGTATTTTTAATGGTAATACTGATTTTACAGTGAATACAGCCAATAACACAGGACATATTTCAAATATTCCTAATCAAAATGGAGTTTTACTAACACTTTCTTATAAAGTTTAAAAGATTATCTATTTAGGCAATTTCAATTTAAGGACAAATTATGACGAAGATAATATCAATTTTTGCTTTAATTTCTTCAGGTTTCCTAAGCACTTTCGCTTATGCTTATGCAGGATGTAATCCTGCTTCTACATGTTATGTTGATCAAGCGATAGCAAGTATTCCCACATTGCCAGCAGGAGGCACAACAGGGCAGGTTTTAACTAAGGTAAACAATAATAATTATGATACCAAGTGGGCAACACCCTCAGGCGCAAAATATACAGTTGGACAATCTGCATTCGGTGGAAAAATTTTTTATGTAGATTCTACAGGTCAACATGGTTTAGTTGCTGCAATAACAGATGAACCTGGCGGAGCTAATTACACTTGGGGCAATTCTACAACCTCAGGAACCGCACAGTATCAATGCACCAATAAGGCAGCGGTAAACGGATACGCTAATTGGTTTCTGCCAGACCAAGCACAAATGACACTATTGTATACCAATCGTTATGCAATTGGTGGTAGTCCCAATGGTGGTTTTAGCAATACAACACTAAGTAACGCCAGTCTCTATTGGACGTCTACTGAGTCTGACAACCCGGGTACCGCCTGGTTCATGTACTTCGGGAATGCTTTTCAGGGTAATAATCCTGAAAACAATTCCTACTCTGTTAGGTGTATTCGAGCTTTTTAGCCCTGTGATAGCGAAAACGGCATGTTGAAAAACCCTCTAAATATATAGGCGAGTACACTCCGTGCCGGAATCATTGCCTCGGATTAATTTTTTCTTAATTCCAATCTTAAAAAATGAAGTTAAAAATCTTATAAAAGCATTTGAGCAACAAGCATTAAGATGATGTTTGCGATCTTTCATGAATGTTTATCGAAAGGCAACGGCTTCTTATTGCGCAGAAGCCTTAACCGCCCGATAAATCGCGATCTCATTTGAATTAATCTGATCTTTCACGATATAAGTTGACCCTGATTTAATCTGAATTTTTCAACTTTTAACAGAAATTGATTGAAATAAACAAAAATAACTCATTATGATCAAAATATATGCTAAAATGCTTTCCTATAAAAAAGAGATATACCAACGAGGAAAACCCTTTCATGAGCAAAAGCCGTATCAAAAACAAAGAGTTATATACCGCAGGTGGTATAACCTTAGTGACTTCTCGTAAAAAAGAAAAAGATGGCCTTAGATGGAAAATCTCTCCTAAACTATTTGCAAAATACGGGCCAAGAGGCCAAATTTGGTATGCCTATCGCCCAGAACAAGAAGAAAAAAAAACTATCCTGCTTACTTGCCATACCCCAACCCCAATAACTAGCTCAGAAGAAGAAGAAACCTCAGAAAAAGAAACCTCAAAAAAAGAAACCTTATTAAAAGAAAGCTATATAACATTTATCGATGAACTGTACGTCGAAGGTTTTGAGATCACTTATATTAATCATCAAAATGAAATCGTTACGCTAAAAAAAGAGGTATGGGATCAAAAAAAATCTTTAGAGACTTTCAAAGAAAGAGAAGTATTATCACACGAAATTGCATTAGAAAAACTGATTGATCACGGCAAAAATAGCGATCTTTTTTATATTTTAGACGACTATGCAATGCATGAAATTTTGCAACTTCCTTTTTCTATTGCCATAAAAGAAAAATCTTTAGTAAAAGCTAAGGAAAAACTTCATGCTCATTACCGCACTCAAAAATTAAAGGACTTTTCCTATACAGCAGAAACAGAGAAAGAAGAGGAAGAAATTGATTTAACAACTGCTAAGTTACCTGGGCTGGAAAAATTAACGCTACATAAAGTCAACACACCTTCACTTAAGTTGCCAAAAACATTAAAAATGGTGCGGTTAGACAAATGTTACGATTTAGGAGCTTTGGATTTTAATTCTTTAACAGAATTAGAAACTTTGGAAATAAACCATTGCTACAGTGCTAAATTAATCACGCCATTACCTAAAAAATTAAAGAAATTAACTTTAGATATGCACAAGAATGATTTAAAGATGATCCCAGACGACAATATTGAAATAATGAATTTATTGTTCAATGATGAAAGCATTGAAGAGTTAGATTTTTCTCGTTTCGCTAAATTAAAAGAATTAAATATTTACTATTTTAAAAAGTTAAAAAGAATACGTGCATTTCCGCCCAACATTAAAAAAATATCTTTTAATATCTGTCCTCAATTAAACGAACTCCCTGAATTATCAGATTATAAAGATTTGCTAGAGGTTATCTTAAACCATTGCCCTTATTTTAGAGAGTCTGATCCACCTGATTTTCCGCAAAGTAAAATCGATGAAAGTCGCACACTTAAGATAGTATCAGAACCCATTAAGTCGTTAACTTGGCAGAATAAAACAATTACAGTTAACAGTTTACAAGAAGAAGCCGCTCTTAGTAACAGTACTTATACCGATCCTAATAAAATAGATGAACCCAAAATAGCAATTTATAAAGGCGCTAAACAAACTCTTATTGATCCATCACTTTATCGTCGAAATGTCTACTCTCATATTAGCGATGAAAATGGAAAAATTCATATAAAAGCTTCTGATAGTAAATCAGAAGAAGTCAGATCAGTTACTTTTAAAGAAGGTTATACTGAAAATGAGCTTAAAGAATTTAGTGAAGAAGATTTTTTAATTGAAATTCCCGCAGGGCATGGTAATCGTTTATTAGCCTTGCCCGTTTTATCTAGACATGACACGATAACAGTCATCCCACCTGGTGCTAAGCTATTTAAAAATCCTGGCACTTGTCAATACACAATAGAGTTACCTGCGTCAGATCATCCCTTTCATATTCGTGGTGTCTCAAAAAAAGGGCTTGAGATTAAACCACAAAAACCTGTTCTGACAGACAGTATCAAAGCAGCTATTTTAAAAATAATTGCGAATACAGAATGGGAAAAAAAATTAAGTGATATCGATAAAAAGAGTGATGAAGAAAAACTAAAATTATGCAAAGAACTCGAAAAATATTGCGCTGGATTTGCAAATACAAAAGAAGAATTAAAAGATGAAACGATTGATATTATTCTTCGTGCTTTCAAAAAAAAATCAGGCTCCTGCGATCTTAGATCTGCAGCCTTTGTTTTGTTTTGTCAATATCTCGGCATTCCCGCAAACTTAATCGACAATGAAATACATGCTTATGTAGAAATTTTCGTGAATAACGAATGGAAAGTCATCAATTTAGACGGACATCAGACGAATGTAAAAAAACTTCCGGCCAAACCTACATTTAAAATAATAAAAAAGCAACAAGACGAGACTAAAGAAACATATGATGCTAAAAAAGAATATAAAATTAAAGACAAATACGCTATAGATTATAAAACTGAAATATTGCCTCCTCGTTTTGAGACACTCTCACCTATCTTCTACCCTAAGTTGAGAGTACCTAACAGTGCTGCTACAACACGCGACGTTGTTTCTTGGTTATCCAAACAATCACCTGTTTTGTTAAAACTAAAAGATTTGCCAGAAGCAAGAAATTTAGCGGCTGCATTAATTAAAGAAGCAAAAACACAAAAAAATCCGCCAAAGATATTTTATCTTGAATCGCAAAAAGATATTGATGATTATTTGATATTAAAATCTTTACAAAAAAATGGCAAATTTAAAGAATCTAAGGAAGAAGGTTCTCTTGCGCATTTCCTGCTGTCAGAGAAAGGAATATTAATTTTCAATTGGGCAAGGTTTACACCCACGCAAATAGCGGCCTATAAAAGTATCATGGATGAAGTTCCTACTTTCGAGCATGAAAAAGTTTCGAAAAATATTCAAATTATCAATATCACGATAGAAAATAATCCAGGATGCGGCGCCTTAACTTCCCGTGCCACAGAAATAGATTGGCCTTCTTATATTCCAAAACCTCAGCCTATCATTGATTTTCAACAATCCCATTTGCAAGAAATCGCGCCAGATAAAAAAGAAAATGGCATCATATGCTTAACCGGCGAACCTGACTGGGAATCAGTATTGGTAGGAAAATCTGTACGCAAGTGAATGGCCTCAGATATCACTTCAGGGGATTTTAATAATTCTGCGACAAAATAAGGATCTTTTGTTGTTACAATATGCGCACCTTCTTCTTTAAACTGAGATA
>JABDDD010000060.1 GCA_013287765.1 Gammaproteobacteria bacterium
TACGAACACGAAAATACGGTATAAACTTCAATCGTCTAAAAAAGGAGTTTTACCCAATGGCTAAAAAAGCCTACCGTGTTCGTAACTGGAAACAGTATAACAAAGCATTAGTTCAACGAGGAAGCATTAATTTTTGGATAAATGAAGAAGTTGCGAAGAAATGGTATAACCTTGAGATAAACCCTTCCAGTCGAGGCCGTCCAAAGATTTATTCAGATATTGCTATAGAAGCATGTTTGATAATAGGACGGTTATTTAAATTACCATTGAGAACAATGCAGGGCGTAGTTGAAAGCCTGTTCAACATGATGGGTATAAAGATAAATATACCTTCATATACTCAAATTTGTCGGCGTCAACAAAAACTAGATTTAAAGCTAAGCCACGCTGTAAAGGGAAGGATTCATGTTGTAATTGATGGAACTGGGTTAAAAGTTTTTGGTGAAGGTGAATGGAAAGTAAGACAACATGGATACACAAAACGCCGCATGTGGAGAAAATTACACCTTGGAATAGATGTATCAACTCAGCAAATTATCATGATGGAACTAACTGATAATAAAGTGGGTGAGAATAAAAAATTAAAAGGGCTTTTAGAACAATACAAAGATGGTTACGAAAAAATTGGCGGAGATAAAGGATATGATTCATATGATTGCCATGAACAAGTGGGTCAATATGGGGCTATCTCGGCAATTAATATTCAAGAAGATGCGAAAGAAAGAAGAAAAAGAGGCAATGGAGAGTTGTTAGTTCGAGATGAAATAATCCGGCGCATTGCTGAGGTTGGAAAAGATCAATGGAAAAAAGAAGTGAAATATCATCGCCGGAGTCTGGTAGAGACAGCGATGTTTCGTTATAAGACTATTTTGGGTAATAAAATGCGTGCCCGAAAAATTGAGAATCAAAAAATAGAAGCCCTTTTGGGTTGCAATATATTAAATGTGTTTACTCGTTTAGGGATGCCTGAATCTTATACATTAAGTTAAGATTTCGGGAACATGAAAAAAAGGCGTTGCTATTTATGCAACAACGCCTTTTTTGAAGGGGGAGGAAATTAAATCAATTCTTTTGAGACACTACCAAATTAAAATCACAACAACTTCTCTGATTCTCGACCAATTTTCAAAGCCTTTGCAATCAAAGCCACATGCTTGCCTTGATATTCTGCAATATTTAATTCATTTTGACTCGGCATTCTTTTGCCATCTGCGCCTGCTAAAGTCGTTGCCCCATAAGGTGTGCCACCGGTGATTTCATGCATATTCGTCAATCCTTTTTCCGCATAAGGCACGCCGACCACAATAAAACCCAAATGAAATAAAGTCGCATGAAAACTAGTAATAGTCGTCTCTTGACCGCCATGTTGCGTGCCTGTGCTTGAAAAAACGCTACCGACTTTGCCAACTAATGCATCTTTTACCCAAAGACCGCCTGTCTGATCCAGAAAATTACGCATTTGCGCACACATATTACCGTAACGCGTCGGTGTGCCAAAAATAATTGCATCAGCATTCGCTAATTGTTCGGGTGTTGCAATTGGAATATTATTAAAAGCGGCTTGAGCAGCTTTTGCGCCACTTTTTTCTAAAATAGCATCTGGAACCAATTCTGCGACACGAAATAATTTAACGTCTGCATTGGAAACAGCAAGCGCTCCTTTGCTCACCGCTTCTGCCATTTGAAAAATATGACCAAACATACTGTAAAAAATAATTTGAATATTAACTTTCATATGCTCTCCTTTGCATTAATATTAATTCATATTTTAACTTAACTGTCTGGAGTAAAATCACCAACTGTCATAATTTTCATAGCATTGGTCTTGCCATGAATGCCAATTAAATCGCCTTTGGTAATAATCACCAAATCCCCTTTTTTTAGAATACCGCGTTTTTGTAATTCATGCACTGCCGATTGATTCAGAATCCGTCGATCAACATGCGTTGCTTCAAAAGCAAGCGGATACACATCTCGATAAAGCGCCATGCGGCGTTGTGTGATGACATGCCGACTTAAACCATAAATCGGAATACTAGAATTAACACGTGACATTAAAAGCGGTGTGGTGCCCGATTCGGTTAACGCAATGATGGCTTTAATATCAAGATGGTTGGCCGTATACATAGTCGCCATTGCAATCGCCTCATCTACGTATTTGAATTGTAATTCCGTGCGTTTTTTTGAGCGTTTAATTTGTGGAAATTTTTCAGCGCTTAAACAAATACGATGCATCGCTGCAACTGCTTTATCAGGATATCGACCCACCGCTGTTTCTTGAGAGAGCATCACAGCATCCGTGCCATCTAATACTGCATTAGCAACATCTGATACTTCCGCTCTGGTCGGAATAGTATTGTAAGTCATCGTTTCTAACATTTGAGTTGCAGTAATAACAGGTTTATTTAATAAACGACATTTACGAATAATATGTTTTTGTACGCCAGGAAGTTCCGCATCGCCCAATTCAACCCCTAAATCACCTCGTGCGACCATAATGCCATCCGCTGCTTTAATAATCTCTTCAATACATTGAACCGCCTCAGCACGCTCAATTTTTGCAATAATATTGGCCGTACCCCCAGCTGCTTTTAATAAAGTACGCGCTTCTTTGACATCATCTGCATTGCGCGGAAAAGAAATAGCAAGGTAATCTGCTTGTAAACGCACAGCTTCTTTAAGATCAATTCGATCTTTATCTGTTAAGGCTTCAGCAGACAGTCCCCCACCTAACCGATTAATGCCTTTGTTATTTGATAATTCGCCACCAACCGTGACTGTACAGAAAATGCGATAACGATCTGTTTTTTCAACTTGCATCACTAGTCGACCATCGTCTAATAATAAAGTATCGCCAGCACGAACATCAGCCGGTAAATTTTTATAATCGAGACTAACTGTTTCTTCAGTGCCTTGATCATCTTCTAATTGAGTATCTAAAATAAAAGATTGACCTTCTTGCAGCTGAACTTTTTTATTTTTAAACCGCCCAACGCGAATTTTCGGCCCTTGTAAATCAACTAAAATAGCAATGGTTCGCCCCGCTTCTTCTGCTAATTGCCGAATCAGTTGAATGCGTTTTTCATGCGCCTCAATAGAGCCGTGAGAAAAATTAGCACGAAACACATCAGCACCTGCCTCAATGACTCGTTTTAACATGTCAACATCATCAAGGGCAGGACCTAATGTGACAACAATTTTAGTTCGGCGTAAATTATTCATGTAGGTTCCTGTTTGAGTTTGCTTCAAGGGCTAGGATTGCTGGTAAATCTTTTCCCTCAAGAAAAGATAAAAACGCGCCACCCCCAGTTGAAATATAACCAATTTTAGCTGCTAATTGATATTTTTCGATCGCAGCAAGCGTATCTCCGCCACCTGCAATACAATAGCCTTTACTCTCTACAATTGCTTTAGCAATGGCCTCAGTTCCTTTTGAAAATTGCTCTACTTCAAAGGCACCCACAGGCCCATTCCATAAGATAGTTTTAGCTTTTTTGATAATGGCTATCATTTTTTTAATAGTATCAGGAC
This sequence comes from Gammaproteobacteria bacterium, assembly GCA_013287765.1. GTDB lineage: Bacteria > Pseudomonadota > Gammaproteobacteria > DSM-16500 > DSM-16500 > JABDDD01. The sequence continues at coordinate 3,532 of JABDDD010000060.1, forward strand.
CCATATCGAGTATTTTCTCATGATCATCGACTTGCGACACTAACCGGACGCTACTTTCTGCATCATCAGAGAGTTTGTCTGCAACAATCACATCAGTTGGAATAGGGATATCCGCCCCACGATTTTTAGCATTTTGTGTTAAGCGTTCTGCTTCATCGATTAAATCAGGTTCATACAGTGATTTACCCACAGTATACCCTTCTGCCGCAATAAATGTATTGGCAATACCGCCACCGACAATAAGATTGTCTACTTTTTGTGATAAAGCATCTAATAATTGCAGCTTAGTGGATACTTTAGAGCCGCCAACAATGGCAACAATCGGGTGCTTGGGTTCGTGCATGATTTTGGTGAGCGCGTCTAATTCTGCGATCAATAACGGACCTGCGGCAGCTTCAGCCGCATAGGATATAATCCCGCAGGTTGAGGCTTCGCTACGATGGGCTGTTGCAAAGGCATCCATGATAAATACGTCACACAGATTGGCCATTTTTTTACAAAGTTCAGGGCTATTTGCTTTTTCACCGACATTAAAACGAACATTTTCTAATAAAACTAAACTATGGTTGTTCATTGAAAAGCCATTTATCCAATTTTGAATCAATGGGACTTCCATTTGTAATAAAGTAGATAAACGTTCAGCAATAGGCTTGAGTGAATATTGCTCATCAAAGCTACCTTCATCAGGTCTGCCCAAATGAGACAGCAGCATCACTTTGGCACCTGCATCAAGGGCTTGTTGAATAGTGGGTAGAACAGATTTTATACGGATGTCGCTCGTGATTTTACCATTTTTCATGGGGACATTTAAATCTTCACGAATCAAAACACGTTTGTTTTTGAGATTAAGATCAGACATTTTAACGATAGACATTTACAATGGCTCCTACGATTTTGCAATATCGACAGTGAATTTATTGCATAATGAGAGGAATTACAAGAGACAAGATAAGAATATTATATTTAGGAAAAAATGTCATGAGACTTAATAAGATTCGAAACTTTT
>JABDDD010000061.1 GCA_013287765.1 Gammaproteobacteria bacterium
TAATTAATCGATGTTTGATAGTGTCCATTGGTCTCATCCTTTTTAAATTCCCTCAATCAAAATGTATTAATCCACCCAATCTATTATTTATATGGGTGGATTACGGCAAAAAACGCCTAATCCATCCTACATTTTGATTTATGCTTTATCCTCCCTCTATCCCTTCTTTATCTTCCCCAATCATAATTTCTTGATCACTTAAATACATATATCGTGGAATTTTAAGATTCAATGGCGCTGGGACATTTTTATAAACTCGACCAGATAAATCATAACGCGATCCATGACAAGGACAATAAAATCCACCTAACCAATCCGGTGAAATACTTCCTACATCGGGTCGATAGGTCGGAACACATCCTAAATGCGTGCAAACGCCGATTGCAACAAAATATTCAGGCTTAATAGCCCGATATTCGTTTTTGGCATAAGGTGGTTGTTGATCTTCCAACGAGCGTGGATCACGTAGATGATCGGTTAATTTTGCTAAGTCTGTTAACATAATGGGTGTGCGTCTGATTACCCAAATCGGCTGGCCACGCCATAAAATTGTAAATTGCTGTCCTGGTGTTATTTGACCGATGTTTATTTTAATCGGCGCGCCACTTTCTTCTGTGTCAGTACTTGGTAACCAATAACTCACAAAGGGTACCGCAGCTGCCGCCAAGCCAATACCGCAAGCGCCTTGTGTGGCACGACGTAAAAATCCTCGCCGTTTAAGATCAATGACCTCTTTATCTTTAACTGTCATATTTATTCCTTTAAAGCTTAAAGCGCATAAAAAAAGGCGCTAAAAAAATGCCGATTTCAAACAAAAGCCAAAGCGGTAAGGCCAATAATGTTTGCGAGACCACATCAGGCGGTGCAATTAACATTCCTATCACAAATGCACCAACAATAATAAAAGGCCGCGCCCGAATTAAATCTGCACGCGAAATGCTATTGGTTATGATCAATAAAATAGTCACAATAGGCACTTCAAATATCATGCCGAATATCAAAAATAATTTTAAAGTAAAATGATAATATTCGGCAATATCAGGGCTCAATGTCACACTGACTGGGGTTGTTTTTGCTAAAAAACTAAATAAAATCGGGAAAAAAACAAAATACGCAAATAACATTCCTAAATAAAATAATAAAGTACTCAGCCATAAAAGCGGCCAAATAAAATTTTTTTCATGAAGATATAAAGCAGGCGCCACAAAAGCCCATAGTTGATAAAGAAAAAAAGGCATCATTAAAAATAACGCCACAAAAAAACTTAACTCAAACGGAATAAAAAAAGGTGAGACAATTTGTGTGGCAATTAGTTTTATTTAATCAAATTATCACCGGTGTTTGGCTTGCCATGGAATATACACCAACAGCTGAGGCTGCTTTTAGTTCGATTCAGCATATTATGCGTGATGTGCGTTTTGGTTGGTTGATTCGATTTATGCATACAACCGGTGCTTCTGCTTTTTTTGTAGTGATTTATTTACATATGTATCGTGCAATTATCTATGGTTCTTATAAAGCACCACGTGAATTAGTTTGGTTAATTGGCATGGGGATTTATATACTTTTACTGAGCGAAGCTTTTACTGGCTATGTCTTGCCTTGGGGGCAAATGTCTTACTGGGGAGCAGAAGTGATTACTTCATTTGCAAGCGCTATTCCCATTATTGGAAAATATATCATAGTCTGGCTGCGCGGGGATTTTAATGTATCAGGCGTGACTTTGCATCGATTTTTTTCTTTGCATGTGACATTATTACCATTAATAATTTTATTTTTTGTTTTTATCCATTTGGTCGCATTGCATTATGTCGGCTCAAATAATCCAGAAGGAATTGATTTAAAAAACAAAAAAAATAAAAAATCACAACCATTGGATAGTATTCCTTTTCATCCTTATTATACTTTAAAAGATTTAACAGGTGCGATTGTTTTTATAGCTATTTTCTCGACTATTTTATTTTTTGCACCGACCATGGGTGGATTTTTTCTTGAGCCTGATAATTTTTTACCGGCCAATAGTTTGCAAACTCCAGAACATATTTCTCCTGTTTGGTATATGACGCCTTTTTATGCCATTTTACGTGCTGTTCCTAATAAATTTTTAGGATTGTTCGTCATGAGTGCATCGATTGCTTTACTGTTTGTTTTACCTTGGTTAGATCGCAGTCCGGTTCGATCTATTCGTTATAAAGGCATGTATTCCAAAATTGCAATTGTGATATTTGTCATAAGTTTTATTGGATTAGGTTATTTAGGCGTTCAATCTGTCTCACCGATCAGAACTTTTTTAGCAGCGGTTTTTACTTGTGGTTATTTTTTATTTTTTTTGAGTATGCCATTTTATTCAAGATTTGAAAAAACGCGTGTATTACCGGAGCGCTTAATTCAATGAAATATTATTTTTTATTTTTATTATTATTATTTTATATTAATCCTCTTTATGCAGTAGATAGCGATATTGCATTAGATAAAGCACCTATTAATATTTATGATATTCAATCCATTAAACGCGGTGCAAAAATATTTGCAACGACTTGTATGGCCTGTCATACCATGATTTATTTAAGATATAATAAAATTGCGCAAGCATCGGGTGTGCGTTATGACAAAATGCCGCTACACATCACTCAGTGGCCCAATGGAATAAAACCACCTGATTTATCGTTAGAAGCAGATATCCATGGGCCTGATTGGATTTATACTTATTTGCATAGTTTTTATCTAGATCCAGCACGACCCACGGGATTTAATAATTTATTGGTGCCGAATACTGCGATGATGAATATGCTAGTACCTTTTCAAGGTCAGCAAATAATAGCATCTGATCTTAATATTATGCAGAAATACTCTGATGCTCCATTGCAATGGTACGACGTATTAGAATTACAAAGAAAAGGTTCCCTGACACCTAAACAGTTTGATGACATGGTAACAGATATCGTTAATTTTTTAACTTATGCTGCGAATCCTTATCAAGCTTTTCAATGGAAATTAGGTTATTATGTCTTAGGTTTTTTAGTGATATTATTTATATTAATGTATTTATTAAAACGAAATTACTGGCAAGATATCAAAAAGGAATAATATTATTTTTTCTAAAATAAAAAAAAAATTAGCTAATTATTATACGCATTATATAATCAATGCTTGTTTAAAAAAATTAGCCACACTGAATCAGTTATTTTTTGCTTGTTATCTACAAATAGATTATTTAAAAAACAAAGCAAATAATGACAAAAAAATTGATAGTATATATGTACGATGGGTTCAGGCTAAATTGCATGTTGAAAAACTGTGTATTGATATTAAACTTAAAAAAACATTAAAAAAAATTGAGCATTTAAGTGAAATTATTTTTGCAATTCATCAATTAAGATTAAGAATAAAAGATTTTTCTATTTTTGAAATAGTAGCGCGTGAAATATTTTTTTTAAAAAAAGCATCTACATTACTTTTATTAAAATTTCAAAAAAATACTTTTATACAACAAGAAATCGATGATTTTTTGCAGGCACTTCACGCATTTGAAGCTATGTATGAACGTACTTTGCGAGTAACAGCTAAAGAGCCTTTAGTTTTTTTAATTTTTATTCAGGATTTGTATGTATTTTATGATTGGATGAAAGAGAAAGTAGAATAAAATGTTCATGCGGCTTTTAAAGGTTTTACTTTAATTTTATGTGATATTTGGCTAATTTGCCATGCATCATATTGTGCTTGAATATTAATCCACATAATAATACTTGTATCTAATAATTTTGATAGTCGAACAGCCATTTCTGGGCTAATGTTTGAATGTCCATTTAAAAGCCTGGATAAAGCTGTTCTTGAGATTCCTAATTTATGCGCAGCTTCTGTAATACTTAAAGCAGCCCCATCAATTAAAGCATCTTTTACAATTTCCCCAGGATGAAGGGGGTTGTGCATAATCGTCATAATTTATACCTCATCACTAAGTTCTTTTTATTTGTTAAGCGTATCGTAACGCTTAACAAATTTCAAGTAATTTCTCTTGCAATTTATCAGGGTGGTGCGGTATTTTGTAACTTTAAATCTCATTGAAATATTATGAAAAATAGCCAAGATGATCAGGTTCGTCATATGATCCGCATGGGCGCGGCATTGGCAATTGCTTTTTTGCTTAATTACTTTTATTCATTTACTCATCAGTGCTGGTTACCGTTGGCGACTTTTTTTGTCATGCTGACAAGACAAGGCAGTGCCGTTTATCAAGGGCTTGTTCGATATAT
>JABDDD010000062.1 GCA_013287765.1 Gammaproteobacteria bacterium
AACATCATTAATGTTTTACCCGTATTTCCTTGGGTATACTCAAGCATTTGTTGATCACCGGTTGAATTGCCAAAGGCCGCTTGTGGTCTTTGACCGATAAATAAATAAATGTCTTGCGCTTTTCCTTCATTATTATTATCTAATAAGAATTTAGGCATTTTTAAAATATAATTTTGATGATTTTTTTCGATATATTTTAATGTTTCAGAGGTTCCAATGACCTGCTCAGGTGGAATGCCATAAGTTTCCTTCGCATAAACACGTAGGAAATCTTGTCCGCTGCCACTGACAATGTAGGTCTTAAAACCATTTGCACGAAAATAGCGTAATACTTCGAGCATGGGTTGATAGACTAAATCGGTGTAAGGTCGATGCCAGCGATGATCTCTCGCCTGATGAAGCCAATCAGAAACACTTTTAGTAAATTCGTCAATGCGCATGCCCGCATGAGTCACAGTAATGACTTCAGTTAACTCTTTATCAGTCATTTTAAGCATGCCTGCCGCATTCTGAGTGATAATGGATTTAAAAGGTTCCCTCTTTTTCCATTCTGGATGCTGTGGTGCAAGCGCACGAATACGATCAAAGGAAAAAAGAATCTCCGTGTACATAGGCTGCTCAACCCATAAGGTTCCATCTTGATCAAATACCGCAAAACGTTGAGCAGGCGGTAGATAATGCGGATTATTTTTGTTGGTGGTCATCTGAATAAAGTGGATGATAGCTTGTTTATTCACACCATTATTCCAAGAAGGCAAGGGATCGACTGTTGCTTGCGCAATAAAAGAAAAAGACAATAGTAGAATGATCATCAGTAGACTGGCTATTCTTTTCATGATTCAATTCCTTAAGATTCAAAACTAACAATATTCATAAAATAGTACACTGACAACGTTCGTAACCATTTTTTTCTTTTCCATCAGGTCTCGAATCCACCTATTTTGCAGAAGATCGGTACAATCCTACCTGTTTTAAAAGTGAGACGCAATCATAAATGGATAATAATGTACGAATAAAATATCATTGCACAGTGATATACTGATATTTTTTTTACTGAATAGACAACTATTCGTTGATCTTGAAAAAAGGACTTAAGGTATGGAGACAGACTTAAAATTAAAATCTATTCGTTGCTGCTTAATTTGCGGTGGGAAAAAAATTTATTATAATTTTTCAATTGAAAAATATCGTATTGAAGAATGTGCTGATTGCCGAATCATGCGCTTAAATCCTCAGCCAACTGATGAAGAACTTGCAAGTATTTATCATACAAATTATTTTTTAACCGGGCATGATGAAGTAAACGATTTTTCTCATGTCTCTAAGCTAAAATCAAGCACAGCAGATTATTATCTTGATTTATTGCAAGCTTATACTGCAGCACCTTTAACCGGCTGTTTATTAGAAGTTGGCTGTGGTCAGGGCGATTTTCTGCTGCAAGCAGCCAAACGAGGCCTTGCCGTGACTGGTGTTGAATATGCACCTCCTTTAGCAGAAATCGCAGCTAAAAATCTTGGCAACAAAGGGCAAATCATTTGTGGTGAAATCACCCAATTGCCTTGTTCAGCGGCACAATTTGATTATATCGTATTTGTAGATGTTATTGAGCATGTACGTGATCCACGCGAATTTTTACGCCATGCTTATTCATTATTGAAAAAGAACGGCGTTGCAGTTGTTATTACCCCCTCTACCGATTCTTTTTTAGCGCGTTCAATGAAAAATAAATGGATGGAATTTAAACCTGAACATCTTTGGTATTTTTCGACCGCTACGTTTAGACGTTTATTATATTCTGAAGGATTTGGCCAAACAAAAGCTTTAAAAGCTAAGAAGACGTTAAGCATGGATTATATTACAGAACATTTTAATCGATATCCTGTTCAGCCTTTTACTTGGCTATTACAATTCACACGCCGCTTATTTCCTCGTTTTATACGTAAATATCCTATTCATATTAATGCAGGTAGTTTAATGATGCTTGCAAGGAAACAAGAAATTCATCCTACCAGAAAACTCTCTATTATCATGGCAGTTTATAACGAAGAGAATACCGTTCGACAGACTATTGAAAGTGTGTTGGCAAAAAAAATTGATACTATCAGCATTGAGTTGATTATTGTAGAAAGTAAATCATCTGATAATACCCGTCATATTCTTCGCGAATATGAAGGAAAAGATCGTATAAAAATTATTTATCAAGATCATCCATACGGCAAAGGAAATGCAATTCGAGAAGGCTTAAGCTTTATTAGTGGTGAATTTATTCTTATTCAAGATGCAGACGATGAATATGATTTTGAAGATTATGATGCATTAGTTGCGCCACTTATCAGCGGTGAGGCAACTTTTGTTTTGGGTGCTCGTCACGGTGGTCGTACTTGGAAAATGCGACAATTCAATGGTAAACCTTTAGCAGGGCATTTACTTAATTTAGGTCATTGGTTTTTTACGTTATTAATTAACGTTTTTTTTGGTGTACGTTTAAAAGATCCTTTCACCATGTTTAAAGTGTTTCGTGTTGATTGCTTGCATAATATTAAACTTGAATGTAATCGGTTTGATTTTGATTTTGAACTTTTAATTAAATTGATTCGAACAGGCCATAAACCGATAGAAATTCCAGTGAATTATCGCTCACGATCTTTTAAAGAAGGAAAAAAAATACGTGTAGTGAGAGATCCTTTAACTTGGCTATATGCCATCATTAAATTTCGGTTGCAAAAGATGAATCGTTAAGGATAGGTTATGTTAGGCAGAAGACAAAAAATACCGCATATATTTTTTTTATTAGTATTTTTATTGTTGGGTGGGGTCTTGTCACTTTTTTTTGGTAAAGATTTAAATTGGGATTTAACAAATTATCATTTTTATAACCCCTACGCTTTGTTGCATCATCGTTACAATATTGATTATTGGCCTGCAAATATCAATACATTCCTCAATCCTACAGTAGATTTTGTTTTATATTTTATGATTAATACTTTCCCGCCTATTGTGACTGGGTTTTTAATGGGGGCAATCCATGGTTTAAATTTTTGGTTATTTTTTTTGATTATATTAAATTTTATTTCAACGCCTATTCAACAACAAAAATATTTTATTGCGATGGTAATCACTTTTTTAGGAATAGATAGTCCGCATGTTTTAGCGGAAATAGGCAAAAGTTTTAATGACTTAGTCGTGAGTATTTTTGTTTTTGCAGCAATTTTTTATTCTATAAAAATAATTAAAATACAGGCATCTAGACAAACGACTTCAATGAAAAAAATTGCTTTAATCGGGCTTTTATTAGGCTTTGGAACAGGATTGAAATATACGGCGGGTATTTATTTAGTGGGAGCTTCTTTGGCATTTTTATTCTTCCCTTTTTCTGCATGGAAAAGTAAAATTAAATGCGTAACCGTATTAAATATATTTGCGCTAATAGGAATCGCAGTGACAGCTGGTTATTGGATGGTATTTTTATTTTATAAATATCATAGCCCGCTTTATCCTTATTTTGCCAACATTTTTCATGCGGGCATTCCTATGGATCAAGTGATGTTTCAAGATTGGCGCCATAAAACTAACTTTCCTCAATCATTTTGGCAAGCAGTTTTTTTTCCATTTTATTTTTCATGGAGTGGAGCTGCATCTGATTTTCCTTTTATTGATTTTCGGTTATTAATAGTTTATTGCTTATTTATTTGCTTAGCATTCGTGTTAAAATCGACACGAAATAAATTTTCTCTTGAAGAAAAATGGTTATTGCTGTTTTTTGTGTTTAGCTATATTGTCTGGGAATATGTATTTGCGGCTTTACGTTATATAGCCGCACTTGAGATGTTATCTCCTTTGGTTATTTATATTTTAATACGCCATTTAATAAGTAAGACGGATTTAAAATTGTATGCTATTGCAATTTTATACGGTTTTATTTTACTGACTATGCATTATAAAATTAACTGGGTTATCGGCTCATGGGCGACACCTTCATTTTTTGGTGTAAAAGTTCCGAGAAAATTATTAGAAATAAATAACAATCTTGCGTTGATTCCAACTGTAAAATTAGATTATCCCCGGGATGCGCCGCAATCATTAGCTTATTTAATCCCATTTTTTCCTGAAAACTGGCATTTTGTCGGTGTACCCTACGCTTATAAAATTAATAATATTTTTACTGATGATAGAAAAAATATTATTTTAAAACATTCAGGATCAATTATTCTT
>JABDDD010000063.1 GCA_013287765.1 Gammaproteobacteria bacterium
TGCGCTCTCTTTATGGCATTATGATTTATCTTTCTTATGGGGTACAAATCCCTGAATCTGATGTCAAGAAACATTATGTTTATACTTATTATAATGCCAATGGTACACCCTATGATTGGAAACCATTAACTAGAGACTTGTTAACAGTTCATTCAAGCGAAACAGAACCCACAGATGTATTTATTAAAACGAAAATACATGGGCATTGGTTTTTTATCAAAAATTCTGATCTCGATTCAAAAGCGACATTTATTTTATTGGTACGATTAATTGCTCTTACTTCGTCATCACTTGATCATCTGGCGTCAGGGCCTCTACTGACTTTGCCTGCCCGGTAGTATATCATTTTATTTAATTGGAGGTCGTTATATGAAAAGACGCGCAATTGCAATCAAGTATTTGGCTTTTACAATGCTAGCAGTCATTCACACTACTAACGCCGCCCAATCAATACCCACTATTGATCTTAATAAAATGAATCCAGATGAAATGAGCATTGGGCCTTATAGCTATTTTATACCGCCCTATAGCGATTATTATTTCCATAATATGGATAAAATCGGCTATAGAATTGACTGGGTTAAACGTGCAGGAACTGTGTACATACTGCAAGAACCTCACACGTCTTTTACTACAACTTATTCATACAATAATCATACTTACACATTGGATCAATACTTTAAGCGGAATAGAGTATTAGGTTTTCTCGTTCTCAAAAATAATCAAATTATTAGCGAACATTACTTCCAAGGCTCTGATCAAAATTCCAGATTTCTTTCAAATTCAGTAGGAAAGTCGATTACTTCGACACTCTTTGGAATTGCGCTCGAAGCTGGAAAAATCACTAGCATTGATGATTCTGTCACAAAATATGTTCCAGCACTCAAAAATAGCGGATTCGATCGCGTTACACTGAGACAAGTGCTGGAAATGGCAACTGGTATTGACGCAACTGAGGATGCAGCTGATCCAAAGTCTACTCTACATCAGATGGATCGTTCTGTTTTACGCGGAGTTCCCTCTTTTACAGAATTACTTAAGGCACTTAAAGCCGACCCAAAGGTTACACCAGGTACCAAATTCGATTATATTAGTTTAAATACTGAAGTACTGGGTTTAGCCATCGAAAACGCAACTGGAATACCACTCGATCAATATTTACAAGAAAAAATCTGGAGTAAGATTGGTGCTCAAAGTGATGGATTTTTATTCAGAGCAAAAGCCCAGCCTGACCAATGTGCATTTGGTTGCTTTAACGCAACACTCCGTGATTATGGACGTTTTGGTTTAATGATGATGAATGGTGGTACGCTGGGTGGAAGGCGTGTTGTTGGATCTACATGGGTGAAGGAAGCCACAACACCAATAAAATATACTGTGCCGCCACATGGCAGTCACTACGGCTATCAATGGTGGATACCTGCTGATAATAGTCATATTTTCCAAGGGATAGGTGTATATGGTCAGATTCTTTATATCAACCCAGAAAAACATATTGTTATTGTTGAAACATCAGCGTGGCCGCAAGCAGATCCTGAGAACAGATGGGATGAAGCAACAAAAGTAATGGATGCCATTGTGGCTGCCATTCCTTAAGGATAAATAAATATTGGAAGAGGATAGTTTATGATTCTAACATTAGGCAAGAAGATTGTTATATCAGTATTTTTTTTAATTTTTTCGGTATTCGCTCTTGCTTATACAAAACCCGTCGACTCTTCTCATGAGTATAAAGTGATTATCATCGGTGCAGGCTCAGCTGGACTAGGAGCAGCGCAATATTTATATCAACATGGCGTTAAAGATGTGCTTGTCATCGAAGCACGAAATCGTATTGGTGGTCGAGTTTGGACGATTAATCCATGGGGAACCGCAACTGATTTAGGGGCTTCGTGGATAATGCATGCTAATACTAATCCGCTTGCTAAAATGACACAAACGTTTGGCGTTAATACGGTTACAACGGTCTATGATTCTAATAATTTAGTTAATAAATTTTCCTCTTTTGATTTATATGATAGCAATGGAAAAAAAATCAGTGTTCCAGAAATGAAATCTACTCTCGCTTTGATGGACAAATTTAATGATGAGATTTCGCATAATAAAATTCATCTTGAAGACAATGCAACTATGGCAGATGCGTTTACTACCTTCACCAAACAAGAAAATATACAAGGAAAGAAGTTACAGATATTCAATTTCATTGCAAAAGATATGATTGAAAGCGAAGCTGCGGCAGATTTGAATCAAATTTCATTTAGTGCGGTTTCATCAATGCATTCCAACATGACAGGAAAAGACTTACTTCCACAGGGAGGTTATATTCGCTTATTTTCAGAATTTGTAAAAAATATAGAAATTTCATTAAATAATCCTGTTACTGAAATTGACTATGATCAACAAGGTGTAAATATTATAGCTAAAAAAGGCGCTTATCATGCTCAATATGCTATTGTTACTTTACCGCTGGGTGTACTGAAAGCAGGAACAGTAAAATTTTTACCTAAGCTCCCCAAAGAAAAACTTGCATCCATTAAACGATTAGGCATGGGATTTTTTAATAAAGTATATTTATTATTTAATAAACCCTTTTGGAATTCCGATGTTGAATGGATTTCAATAATGCCCAATAAAGAAAAACCTAAAGAACATTATGAAATTTTAAATTTATATAAATATTTTAAACAGCCTATTTTATTATTTTTTTCAGCTGGATCATTTTCTGAAGAAACAGAAAATTGGACAGATAAAAAAATCATTGACGATGTTATAAATAAATTAAAATTAATATATGGCAACGATATTCCTTCGCCATCAGCATATTTAATTACACGTTGGGGAAAAGATCCCTATGCGCAAGGCTCCTATTCCTACCCTAGTATTGGCTCTTCCATGGAAGACTTCAAAAATTTAGCAGCTCCAATAGAAAATAAGTTATTTTTTGCAGGGGAGGCAACTAGCGCAACCGATCCTAGCACTGTACATGGCGCTTTTTTATCAGGAACAACGGCTGCGAAGCTTGTTATGCAGCAATTAAGGGCACCGTTGTAAAAAAATGAACGTTTGCTAAAAACAATTTGATAACTTTTCATCAAGATCGGGGTCGAACCTCAAATAGTCCTTGGTTTTTATTGCCCAAATCATTTTTGCAGCTATCAATCTCTAATAAAGAAATAAAACAATCCGTATGAATTTCATCTTTTCTTCTTTTCGCTTCAGCTAAAAATGCATTTTTTAAAAAAGGTATTTCTTCAGAAATTGAAATGATAAATCTAAGCCATTCAGGACATCGGCTATCACAAACAGGCAATAAGAAATGCGGGGTGAGAACATGTTCATCAAAAATAACTTGGCTTAATGGTTTATTATCTTTATTGGGTATAGATGCTTCTGCCGGACGATCCATAAGAGCATCCCAAAGCGTATATATTTCCTTGCCGCCTAAAGTATTATGATGCTCGTTGATAAAAAAATATTCCGAATTTGCCATTTTTGAAATAGTTAATTCTACAATTTTTGGCTGTAAGTGCAAAGCTAATATAAATTTTTGAATACGGTGTGTCTGCAATCCATGAAAATAAGAAACACCAGCATCCCTAATATTATCCGATTTTTCAACAAGTTTCATGAAATCTGCTATGCTTAATTCAGAAGTGACATCCTTTATTTTCTTAGAATTAAAATGCTTTTGCTCAAAATCAGTTAATGCTTTCTCAAGAGCTAATTCAGGATCTGGGATAGAGACAAGACTGACCAGGTTGTTTAAATATTTTAATCCTTTTGCTATACACAACGGCTTTTTCATAATTTGAGAAAATGATCGAAATAATTGTAAATCCCTTGAGTTCATATGAGGATAACGTTTACTGAAATCAATTTCTGGATAGTTGCAACCCAATCCGGTTGCATATTTTAATAGTTCTTCAATGGAAGAATTAAATTGATGAGACAATAAATCTCTCATTTCTGGTCGGTATTGTGTGCTGAACAAACGAAAGTAACTTTTCATAAAAAGATGTATCCTCAAATAGAAGGCCGAATAAATGTCTTTATTTGTCCAATTATTATCTTTTTTTAACAGATACTAATTGTGCTGAAAAAAACGCATATTAGGATAAAAATAATGGAATTAGTTTTTCAATGAATTCTTTTCGAGCAGTTTCTTAT
>JABDDD010000064.1 GCA_013287765.1 Gammaproteobacteria bacterium
GTAAAAGAAGGTGACTATTTAAGCCCGAGCAAAAGTTTACGTGAAAAATCAGCGACTATTATGGCTTGGAATGAGCATAGATAGATGTGAACATAAAACAAAAAATCCCAAGCAGAGTACAGATATCCAAATAAGCTGTCTTGCTAGTTTATATCCGTATACTTCATTTATGATATCTGAAAAGAAGAATGTGAACGGGAATATAGGTATGCCGCCGGGTTCTAACATTTTTAAAATATAAATTAATCGAGGAGACATCGAAAAATACGTAAAGCAAATATAGTGTAATAACGCAGGTACTTATTGTTGCTAATCATTTTTTAGTACTCTTTTTTTTATGAAAATAAATCTTTCAACACGTTTTTCTTCTGGGATCTCTAATGCCTGTTCAATCCCGCAGATATAAGCGATGACTCGAACATCTAATGGGTGGAATTTGCTAATTAATTCAGGGCTGTTACAGATTTCTTCAGCGCTTTGCTGATAAACATCTCTTTTTCCTTTTAAGCGATACATCAAGGTGGTTTTGGTATTGTTGTCGCATAGTTCACCTACTAATACATAGGGATAACGATAAAATTCTTTTAAAGTAGCAAAAAAATATTGTAGTTTCAGCCATATTTGCTTAAAAGGGTTAAGTATTTGATATTCCATTAGCGAGTAAACTCATAATATGTTTGTCGTACAGTGCCTAAGAATCTAACTTCATCTGTTAATTCTATTTCTTTGTATATTGCGGAATTTGAGGGAACTAAATAAAATTTGCCGTTTTTATGGAGGAGCTGTCGCACAACAGGTTGATCTTGGTGAGGTATTTCAGCAATAACAAAATCACCAGGCCTCGCTTCTGAAGAAGGATCAATAACTAAAATAGTATTTATTTCAAACCTGGGAATCATCGAGGTATCATTTACTTTCAAGGCATAACTGTTGGGAGGTGCAATGCTTGATATATTAACAAAATTGTCTGCATTTACAGTAAATGTTTTATTTTTATTTAGCCAATTACCCACTTGATGCCATAAAAGAAGAGGGACTTTAGGGTGCTCAGCTGGTAAAGCAAATAGCATAGGCCCTTTTCCTGTTACTAACCATTCTGCATTAACTTCTAATGCAGCAGCAATTTCATAAGCAAATTTTGATTTATTTGCATTGCTTGTGCAAAGGTATTGAATCACTTGCGGTTTTACGCCTACTTTGCGTGCCAATTCCGATTGACTGATTTGTAGACGTTTTAGCGCATATGTTAACCTTGACGACAACGATGTCTCAGCTGTATGAACTTTTGCATTAAGAGTATCGGTCATTGTTAATATGCTCATATGAGGCTCCCTCCTTTTTTTAGTAATTGGTATTTTACTCGAATTTTAAAATTTTACAAAAAGATTTTACATCTTACAAAAATATTTGTAAGATGCGCGCTCTTAGAATAGCAAACTTAAAGGATAGGGAGTGAATATGCAAGTTTTTCAGGCTAATTTAGAAATGGGTGAAGAGTTAAAAGTATCGTCACAATTAACTGCAGATGCTGTCAGATTATCGATGTTAAGATTACCAGCATGTTTGCAAAGAATTTTAACATGGCTTACCACCGTGCCAATATCCGGACAAAATATAATACGGACAATTTTTTATCAAACAATCACAGCTTTTTTTATCATTAATAACTGGATTATTGGGATCAATTTTAATATTAACTTTAAAAGAGGATTCTTATTTATTTCTACCTTTAAGTTTATTAATAACTGTTTCAGGAATGCGAAAATTACAAGTGGTCATATATCATCACTGTTCTCATGGTGCGATATTTCAATCACGATTTGCTAATTTTATACTAGGAGAAATTATTTCAATTATATTAATAATAAAAGATTTTCGTACCTATAAACAAGACCACATGGCTCATCACAATTCTAAAAAATTGCTTACAATTGAAGATGAAACATCACAAGATTTAGCGGAAATAGGATTAGTGCCAGGTGTCCCGAAACATATTTTATGGCAAAGATTAATATTAAGTTTTGTGTCACCTTTTGCGCAAACTAGGTCATTTTTAAATAGAATTAGATTATGTTTTTTATCTTTTAATTTAATACATAATCTTTGTGCGATTGTTTTTTGGACAAGTATTGTTTCTATTATTTATTATTTTAATTTTTTGAATATTTTTATTATTGCTTGGCTTTTTCCTTTAACATTTTTATATCATATTAGTCGAATATTGCGATTAGTGGTCGAACATAAATGGCCAACCCAAGAAATCATGCGTAGTCGTGGATTACTATTTATTTGTTTGACTACCATTGCTGTATTTAACGGTGAGTCATTGCCGGAAAAAACTGGGCGAATTTTATATGATTATTATCAAACAAGCGTTTGGGTGGTTAGAATGATTTTTATTCATTTATTTGCGCGTGTTTTTGTTTTGGTAGGGGACACTCCTTGTCATGACTATCATCATCGTCGTCCAGGTTCACGTGAATGGTCGAGCTATATCAATGCCCGTCAAAAAGATAAAAAGAGTGGATGTCTTGGTTATCCAATTAATTATTCTGAGGTGTGGGGCTTATTTAATGCAATCGATAATAATTTACAGTCATTAAGCGAATGTAAAATCTAAGGAGAAAAGAATGTTTTATGAAACTCAAAAAAATAATCATGGGTTGCCGCATAACCCTTTTAAATCACTTATTATTCCAAGACCCATCGGTTGGATAACGACTCAAGATGATGCTGGTAATGTTAATCTTGCGCCCTATAGTTATTTTAATGCTCTTTGTGATAATCCTCCGATGATTATGTTTTCAACGACTAATAGCCGTTCTAAAGGGGTAGTAAAAGATACATTGCATAATGCTGAAACCCAAGGCGAATTTGTTGTGAATATGGCAACATTTGAGCTTAGGGAAGCCGTTAATTTATCATCAGCTCCTTTACCTAAAGATGAAAGTGAGGTTGCTTTTGCTAAATTAGAAACTCTTCCATCATCTTTAGTTAAACCTCCACGTATTAAAAGTTCGCCCATTCATTTAGAATGTAAATATTATAGAAGTTTACAATTGCCTTCTAATAATGGCGACACAAATCGTGTTGTGTTTGGTACGGTGATTGGGGTGCATATTGATGATGTTTTAATTGTAAATGGTAAAATTGATGTCACTCGTATAAAACCAATTGCTCGTCTTGGATATATGGATTATGCAGTGGTAGATAATATTTTTAGTATGCAACGCCCTTTGTAATTTTTATTAATATTTGAAAGGAGGTGTGCCATGAAAAAATTATAAATAAGTTTTCAATGTTTGAGTCATGGTTGATTTAATAATGATAGAATTAATTAATACGTAAAAGGCAAATACTATGATTAATGTACCTGTGTCAAAATTTGCGAATGCAGATTCTCCATTCACTGAGTTATTTTCAATGCTTAAAAATTATGAAGTTAAATCCGAAAAATTTTCTACCTTATCATATAGTACAAAAAAACTTAAAGCCATGTATCAGCATGCGGATAATGCTATCAATATACTTTTACAGGGGTTGCAAGATTTAGGAAAATTAATTAGTCCTAAAGCAAAAAAAGAAGATGTAAAAGAGCATGCCGTCAATAATATTGGTTTTTTTATTTCGGGTATTGGTAATCTAACGGAAGCATTGAATGTTTTGCGTTTAGATGCGGATTATGTGTTAAAAGAACGAGGGGAAATAAACTACTAATGATAAAATAAATGGGATTAAAGGGAGACGTATGATGCGTTA
>JABDDD010000065.1:0-1987 GCA_013287765.1 Gammaproteobacteria bacterium
CAGCTAGGTGTCGTATCGACCAATGAAGCTAGACGAATCAGTGATGAAGTCGGTCAAGACTTAGTCGAAGTATCGCCTGATGCTAAACCGCCGGTTTGTCGAATTATGAATTTTGGTAAATATGCTTATCAACAAAATAAACGAAAAGCGGCTGCTAAAAAGAAACAAAAACAGGTGCAACTCAAAGAAGTGAAGCTTCGTCCTGCAACTGAAGAAGCCGATTACCAAGTTAAATTGCGTAATATTACTCGGTTTTTACAGCAAGGTGATAAAGCAAAAGTGACTTTGCGTTTCCGCGGGCGTGAAATGGCGCATCCTGAAATAGGCATGCAGCTTTTAGAGCGTATTATCGTGGATTTAGTTGAGCATGGTGTTGTTGAGCAGCGTCCAAAAATGGAAGGCCGCCAGCTAGTGATGGTGATAGGACCTAAGAAAAAGTAGTTTAATTTAAAAAATGAAGTAATTGGGAGTGAAGATTATGCCGAAATTAAAAACCAACCGTGGTGCGGCAAAACGTTTTAGAGCGACAGCCAGTGGCTATAAATTTCGTCGTACTAACCGCAACCACATTTTAACGCCGAAACCGAACAAGCGTAAGCGTCAAAAAACTGCTGCTGGTCGTGTTCATAAATCTGATAAGTTAGCAGTCGATAGAATGCTGCCGAATCAATAATTCAAAGAGGTTAAGTTATGGCAAGAGTAAAAAGAGGCGTCACGGCACGTGCTCGGCACAAAAAGGTGCTCAAAAAAGCAAAAGGATATTATGGTGCCCGCAGCCGTGTTTTTCGCGCCGCCAATCAAGCGGTCATCAAAGCAGGTCAATATGCTTATCGTGATAGACGCGTGCGTAGACGCGAATTTAGAGCATTGTGGATCATTCGTATTAATGCAGCAGCACGTGAAAATGGGTTGTCTTATAGCACGTTAATCAATGGCTTGAAATTGGCAGATATTACTATTGACCGTAAAGTATTAGCTGATATTGCAGTGCATGATAAAAACACATTTGCCTTGATTGCGAATGAAGCGAAAACTAAATTAGCTGCATAATAATGATAATTCGTCATAAGAAACAGTAAAGCAAGCACGCTTTATCTTTTTTTCACCTCTCCCCTTGTGGGAGAGGTCGGCGCGAAGCGGCGGGTGAGGGGTGCTTTTAGCTGTAAGACGTTAAAAACACCCCTCACCCGCCGTGCTTTGCACGTCGACCTCTCCCACAAGGGGAGAGGTGAAAAAGCGTTTATTTAATAACGTCTCCACAAGGGGAGAGGTGAAATATGCTTGATCTAGAAAAACTGCTCAATGAAGCCACTCAAATTATTTCTAAAGCCGATGATTTAAAAGCTTTAGATGACCATCGTATTCATTATCTCGGTAAAAAAAGCCCTTTGACGGATTATTTAAAAAATGTCGGGCAATTACCGCCCGCCGAACGTCCAATTGCAGGCCAAACAGTCAATCGCATTAAACAACAGATTCATATCTTAATTGAGCAACAGGTTGTTATTTTACAAAAAAAACAAATTGCCGAACAATTAGCTTCAGAGGCAGTAGATATCACTTTACCAGCTAATGCCGCTTTCGCCAAACCACTGCCAATACTCATCGCAATATCAGCCACCGTGAGCGCTTGAGGAAATGATTTTTGTGTTCCATCTGGTAATGTAATGGCTGGCATATTATTTTCTCTAAAAAAGATGGTAGGCACGAGTGGGATCGAACCACCGACCACCACCATGTCAAGGTGATGCTCTACCACTGAGCTACGTGCCTATAAAACTTTATAAAATACTGTTTTTTAGGGCGGTAACGATAGCATTCTTATATTTAAGACGCAAGTTATTTACGGATTTATTTACGAAAACTTGCTAAAATAAAAGTTTGAAGGGGGCAGACGATGTCTTATGAATTTGCAACCGATCAAAATGGAAATCAAATAATCAAAACATCCTTAAGCGACTATGGATTAATCAGCAATCCATTGCTC
>JABDDD010000065.1:1997-3636 GCA_013287765.1 Gammaproteobacteria bacterium
GACTAACGAAAGCAACCTTGATTTACAAAGAACTCGCTCTTACCAAGCTTTTTTAAGTAAATTAAGCGATATTGAAAAATATGTTTATTTACGGGATTTGCAAGACTCCAATGAAACGTTATTTTATAGCCTGATTTTTCAATATATTTCTGAGATGATGCCGATTGTGTATACGCCAACCGTGGGACTAGGCTGCCAACGGTATAGCCATATTTATCGCCGTCCCCGTGGTATTTTTATCGCCTACCCAGAGCGCCATCGCATAGAAAAAATACTTGAAAATAATTATTTTAATCAAGTCAAAGTGATTGTGGTATCTGATGGAGAACGGATTTTAGGATTAGGTGACCAAGGCGCTGGTGGCATGGGGATCTCTATTGGAAAATTGGCGCTTTATACGATGTGTGCTGGGATTTATCCAGGATTCACTTTGCCCGTTTTATTAGATTCAGGAACGAATAACCCAGCACTTTTAAATGACCCTTTATATATCGGCTGGCACCATGAGCGTATACGAGGGGAAGAATACGATGAATTCATTCAATTATTTATTATAGCCATTAAAAAACGTTTTCCGCATGTTTTGCTTCACTGGGAAGACTTCGCACAACAAAATGCAAATCGATTATTAGAACGATATCAACAAGAATTATGTTCGTTTAATGATGATATACAAGGGACTGCTGCGACAACTGTTGGCACATTATTAGCTGCTATTGCAGTCACTCACACAACTTTATCTCATCAATCCATTGTCATATTAGGCGCAGGCTCAGCTGGATGCGGCATTAGCAAACTGATTATGCAGGCCATGATAAAAGAAGGATTAAGCGAAAATGTAGCGAAAAAACATTTCTTTTTAATTGATCGTGATGGACTATTAACAGAAGATACAAAAAATTTATTATCTTTTCAAAAAATGTTTGCACAAAATAAAAAAAATTTAAAAAACTGGCAGCTTAAATCGACTGATAAAATTACTTTATTAGACGTCATACAAAATGCAAAGCCGACGGTGTTAATTGGCACGTCTAGCCAAACAGGCGCTTTTACTGAAGAAATTATCCGAGCAATGTATAAGCATACTTCACGTCCTATTATTTTCCCCCTGTCAAATCCAACAGAATTAAGTGAAGCGACCCCTGCTGATCTTTTGAAATGGACAAATGACAATGCAATTATTGGAACAGGTAGTCCTTTTCCTGCTATTAGCAAAAACGGTCAATCCTTTCGCGTCGATCAAACCAATAATTGCTATATTTTTCCTGGTTTAGGCTTAGGATTAATTGCCGTTAAAGCAAAATATGTAACAGATAGCATGCTGATGGCAGCAGCGCTTGCTTTAGCAAATGCATCTCCTGCGAAAAAAAATCCACAAGATAATTTACTGCCTCCTTTAACTGATATACGAGAAGTTTCTTTTAAAATTGCTATGGCAGTTGCAACTGAAGCTATTCATCTTGGAGTAGCAGAGGATATTCACTTCAATGACTTAGAAAAAACCATTAGACAATTGATGTGGATACCGGAGTATGTTGGTTATCAACCTTTTTGATAAATTTGCCCACACGACACTTGATTTACGTAAGTAAATACGGTAAAATTTTACGTAAATGAGGTGAGATATGACACACGAGCA
>JABDDD010000066.1 GCA_013287765.1 Gammaproteobacteria bacterium
TGCAGGAGAACCTGGACTCGGGAAATCGCAATTAATTGTATATTTAACAGCAATAATTACCACAGGAGGATCATTTCCAGATAATACACCTTGTGAAAATGGGAATGTACTTATTCTTTCAGCCGAAGATGATGCTGAAGATACCATCGTGCCTCGACTCATCGCTGCTGGTGCAGACACCACCAAAGCCCACATTATTGATGCGGTTAAAAATGAAAATGATGCAATTAATCCATTTTCTATCTCAAGTGATTTACTAGCATTGGAATCAAAGATTAAGGAAATAGGCAATATCTCGGCAATTTTTATAGACCCAATTTCATCATACTTAGGTAGTAAAGTTGATGATAACAATAATAGTTCTATTCGATCAGTTTTATTGTTACTATCAAAGCTTGCAGAAAAATATAATATTGCAATTATATATGTTACACATCTCAACAAAGGCGAATCAAAAAGCGCTATTCAGCGCGTCATAGGAAGCACAGGATTTATTGCTGCAGCTAGAGCTGGTTTTTTGGTGGCAAGAGCAACAGATGGAGATGACAAAAAACGCTTGTTCATACCTATCAAAAATAACATTGGAAATGATTCAACAGGCTTATCATTCATAATAGAGGAATGCGAAATTGATAACAATATCAAAATTTCTAAAATCTCTTGGACTGATGAAATAATCACACAAAAAGCAGATGAAATTTTAAACCCTACAAGCATCAACACCACCAGCGCCCTTGAAGATGCAGAAGAGTTTTTAAAAGCAATTCTGAGCACCGGCCGTGTTTTAGCAAGCGATCTATTTAAACAAGCTGAGGAAGAAAAAATTTCAGAACAAACCGTGCGGCGAGCAATGAAAAAGCTACAGATAAAAACAGTGCGAGATGGCTTTGGAAAAGGCAGCAAAGTATACAGAGCTCTTCCTGATCAAGCAGAAATGGCATAGTTGATCAAACAACTCATACTTGTTCAGCTTAAAATGATGAGCAAGTATGGACATTTTGATCAAGTATATGGTGAAACAAACACATTTGATACGAAAGATGTTAAAATTAAACCGACTGTAAAAAACAATGGAATAACAACGATGGCATTTCAAAAAGGACAATCTGGCAACCCTAGCGGGCGACCACAAGGTGCCCTAAATAAACGAGCGCAACTGGCCAAATTGCTTGAGCCTCACGCCGAAACCCTCATCAATAAAGTGCTTGAACTTGCACTCAACGGAGATTCAAATGCGCTGCGGCTTTGTATCGAACGTCTCATACCTAAAGTACAGCATCATCCGATTGATATTGATTTTCCAGCCGAGATGAACAAAGAAAGTGAAGCACACCTCAAAAAATCGATACTAATTGCGGCTACTCAAGGCCAAATTAGCATTTCTGACGCAGACAAGCTGATCACGTTGATTGACAAACAGGCCTCAAGTATCAGCCCAGAAGCTCCATATAGCATTGACACTACCGACCCGATTGAAGCATCGAAAATATATCAAGCTATAATGACTGGAAAATACTAAAGGATCGATAAATGCTTAACTGTAGCTATAATCTCGAACCATGCTGCGGTAACACATTGCTATTAATAAAGGAAATTCGCTTAATTAAGCTATGAACCTCTTGATCAGCAAAAAAACCATACGCACTATCTTCATGCATATCAGTGAACGGTGCGTGAAATAACATTTCAGCTTCCATTACACCATTTACAGTTAAATACTCAATAATTTGATTTATGAATTCAATTTGCCGGGAATTATATTTTGCTTCATCTAAGAAGTCAGCAAATACCACTTTAGCAGCGGCACGATCAAGTCCAACTAATTCACGAACAAACTGTCCTAGAGACTTACCTGATGCGAACAATTTATTATATTCAGTTTTAGATTCCAACCCACTCGCTTCATATAATAAATTTTCTAGCACTTTTAAATCATTTTCTGTGATTGGTCTATTATATTTAAGCTTTTGTATTGTTGGCAGCTCTTCATGTTCCTTGATAAAGTATTCTACTTTTTTTCGGTATTGTGCTAATGAAACACCCGCTGAAACTAACGAAACCTCTATACCTACACCAATTTCATCTTCAAAATTTGTAAAAACAATATTTTTTTCATCTTTGTCGATAAATCGTGTTAAACATCTTAAATAGCGACGGACTTTTTCAAGCGCAAGCAATGTAACATGATTCCAAAACTCATTGGTTTGCATCTCTTGAATTAACTCTAAGTGGACCGAAACAACAGGAATACTACTTTTTTGCTCAAGTTGTTCTGCGATCGATTTTACTTTAAAAACCAAACTAGCAGACTGCGGTTTATTATTTAAAATATCCAACTGTAAACGAAGCAACAAAATGTCAAACCGCTTGGCTAATTCATCATTCAACTCATACTCATTCATTGGGTCTGATTCTGTAGGTAGATCAGCAACTAATGATATCAACTCATCCACATTTTCATTGTTTAGACTATTCCAATTTTCACGCTTGAGATATTTCTCAACGACTTTTCTTCTAGGACGAACGATGAAATTATTAAAATTCATGCCTGCAACATCATTATGCAATAAATCATGAATGTAATGACTTAATTCAACCAATTCATTTTCATCACTATTATTCAATGCCGCTGCAATTTCCAATCGTCTTGAAAAAATCGCTTGTGACAAACTTCGCTGCAGTGAATCCGATACACCCTCAGGTCTATTATTAAAAAACTCAAAATTCTCGCAATAATCAAATACTTTAAAATATTCCTTATCTTGTCTAGGTCCAAATAAATCAGCACATAATCGCGTACCTCTACCTAACATCTGCAAGAACTTTACTTTTGAACGAACCACTTTAAAAAAGACAAGGTTAGCAACTTCAGGTACATCGATACCGGTATCAAGCATATCCACAGAAATAGCAATCCGGCAATGTGGGGTCGCTGGATTATTGGAAGACTCCGACAGCTTAAATTGATCAATCAAGGTCTCGGCATAATCTTGCTTATAGGTAATAACGCGCGCCAAATGGCCTTTCCATTTTGGATAATTTGCATCAAACCGTTCTGCAATAAACTCCGCATGTCGATTGTTCGCCGCAAAAATAATAGTTTTAGCAATTTGATCACCGCCGGCTGTTTTAACACCATACAACATCAGATGCTCTAACACTTTATCAACTGTATTCTGATTAAAAATAAAACGATTAATTTCGGATGGGAGAAGCTCCTCTCGACCAACAAGCTCTTCCCTCTCATCCCATTCTTCTTGCTCCTCTGGTGTTAAATCAGCATACTTTAAGCCTTGGCGAATAAACTTAAGGGGCACACTGGTTGCCAAGGGCGGCACCAAATAACCATCAGCGTAAGCTTGCTCAGATTCATACGCATATGTTGGCACTCCGGTCTCTAACCCAAATACATCGTAAGTATTCTTATCAACCTCATCTTTGGGTGTAGCTGTTAAACCTAGCAATAACGAATCAAAATAATCGAAAATATAGCGGTATTTTTTGTAGAGAGAACGATGCGCCTCATCTACTATAACCAAATCAAAATGACCCACTGTGAATAATCGCTCATCTGGTGGCTCATTTAATAAACTCATTATTGTTTGGTAGGTTGCTAAACAAAGC
>JABDDD010000067.1 GCA_013287765.1 Gammaproteobacteria bacterium
ACCGCAGGAAGTGGTTTTGTTGCTCGTAAAAAAAATTGGCGTGCGATTCATTTTAAAAATGTTACTGATTTAGTTCAAGAGTTTAGTTGTTTCGATATTCATTTAGCATCGAACTCTTCTTTAGCGGACGGCGGTGGTGAGGCTTATTTCGTAGAAGAAAGCTAAAAAGCCAGCTTAACCGAAATAAGCTGGCTTTTTTCGCTGTCAGGCTATTTTTTCTTTGCTTTTGATGTTTTTAATTTCATCGTAGGCTTTTTAGATTTTGTTAAAGTCTTTTTTATCTGCAAGCGGTGACCATGCTTGGACTGCAATATTGTTTTCATCGCAAAATGCAAGAAGATCAACATCATAAAAATATGGGTTCATTTCAACTTGTAACCATTGAATAGAAATACTACATTCTAAAGCTCGTTTTAAATGGTTAACAGTAAAGTTACTTACTCCAAAAAGCCAAAATATGATCGTTTCTTAGTTATCCTAATCAATTATCTTTTCCAAATAAATTTTCCCATATTACAATATTATTTATTAATGTTTTTGAATACTGAGTCTCTTTGACACCATTAGCTGAAATCAAAACTAAAAATATTTGTTTATTAGTTCTTGATATTTTTTTAAATATTTCAATTTTTTGTTCCAGTATAGCTGCGTAATTTTTATCGATTATAAATGGTTTGTCGGTATATTTAATTTCACATATAGAAATTGCATCATATCGATCAAATAGTAAATCAATTTGCACACCTTTCTCTGTTTCAATCTTGCGAGGCATGTATCGCCAAGGAGATGCTAAACTAGTTTCTTCTATATCTAAAGCATTTTTAATTTGTGTGATATGTTTATAACATGTATTTTCAAAAGCATAACCTAACCAACCAAAATATCTAGGGGTATTTACGATACTCTTCCAATATTTAGTTATTTTATTTTGTTTCAATTGATTTTTTATTGGCTCAATCCATTTTAAGTAAAAATAACAATATTCATCATTAATTCTATAAAAAATTCCTAATTTTTTATGTCCATAAGGAATATAACTTGCAATGAACCCTGCATATTCTAAATCTTCTAATCTTCTAGTTAATCGACCACCTTTGCCAGTTAATTTTGCTTTTGTATCAAGGATACTTCTGGAAATACCATCTTTATATTTACCGATGAGTGAAATAAGCTCCTTATACTGCTCTGAATGTTCAAACAACGATGAAAACACTTCATCAAATTCATCAAATAATATTCCGTCTGAATTAAAGAATAAATTATCAATGTTCTGGTCTATTGAGTAACTTCTCTTAAGTTGGTTCAGATAAAATGGTACGCCTCCCATAATCATATATAACTTTAAAATTTGTTGAGAACTACTTTGATAGCCAATATGTTTTACATATAAGGAGGTTTCATATAAATTAAATGGTAATAATCTTATTTTCCTAGTCACTCGATTGTGAAGTCCACCTTTATTTTTAAATTTATTTTTTTATTCTATTAAAAATCTTAATTGGGATTAACCAGATGGTAACCCCCTATTGCTAGCTCCTATGAAAAAATTTCCTCTTTTTTCCGATCTAATGGACGACCATCATAAAATAGTTCAATTTTAGTAATAAGTCCGTCATTAAACGTCTGAAGTACCGCTGCCGGCAAATTTCCAATAGGCGCTGGAAAGTCGATATCAATAGCTAACATGGCTTGATTTTCTGAGCCAAATTTGGCACGTATCGTAACTGTTTTAAAAAGAGAGATTAGTTTCCGTGCTGCCTCAACAGCAGCATCTTTTCCACTGACCTTCGCAAGGGGGCTGATTAGTTGAACATCAGGATGTAGATATTGAGCCATGCCCGTCACATTTTTATCGCCCATTGCAGTATAATAGGCTTCGGCTATAGCCAAACTAGAATGACTCATAATGATCTCCTCTAAAGATAGTGTATAATATGAATTACGGAATTAATTATAGTTTACTATATTCAATATGTCAAACATTAATAAAAGAACTTATCATTCTGAAACCAGACATTTGCAGGCTGCACAAACAAGGTGTCGCATTCTTAAAGCAGCCAAAACCCTTTTTGAGCATGACGGCTTTGAGAGTGTAACAATTGAAAAATTAGCACAATCTGCAAAAGTATCAGCCCCCACTATTTATGGACTCTTTCAGTCCAAGCGTGGTGTTTTGCGTGCCTTAATGGATGAAGCACTCGCTGCTGATCATTATGAAGCATTAGTGAAATCCATTAAACAAGAAAAATCAGCGGCAGGTCGCTTATTAATAGCCGCTAAAATTTCACGACAAATGTATGATGCAGAGCGTGCGCAAATGGATATATTTCGAGGTGCTGCGGTACTAGCACCCGAGTTCAAAGAACTTGAAAAAGAAAGAGAACAACGTCGTTATAAGCGCCAAGAAGCCACTATTAAAATAATGGCGAAGGAAAAATCGTTACTAAAATGTCTTAGCGTTTCCAAAGCCCGAGATATCTTGTGGGCTTTCACGGGACGCGATATGTACCGAATGTTTGTTGTCGAACAAGGCTGGCGATCAGATGAATATGAAAGCTGGTTGACACAGATCTTAATCAAAACACTAATCGGTAGCAATCAGTAAAATGATGTCTACTACTTGTTCCAAATGGCATTAAGACCATATAATTAATACATATTTTTGTATTTTCATTGACCTAACTATCATAGCTTAGGTATAAATAATAAAGGGCCTGGATTATTTTTTATTATTCCTATTGTAGATACCATTGCTTTCTGGATTGACATCCGAGTTATTACTACCGCATTTAAAGCAGAAAAAATGCTAACCAAAGATACGGTGCCTGTTGATGTTGATGCAGTTCTTTTTTGGAAAGTAATCGATCCTAAAAAAGCAGCTCTTGAAGTAGCCGATTATGAAAGTGCAATTGGTTGGGCGTCACAAACGGCTTTGCGCGATGTGATAGGTAAAACAATGCTTTCCGACATGCTTGAAGGACGAAGTAAAATCAGCAATGAACTACAAATAATTATTGATGAGCGGACTGAACCATGGGGGATCAATGTAATTTCGGTTGAAGTCAAAGATGTCCTTATCCCATTAGCGTTAGAAGATGCCATGTCAATGCAAGCACAAGCAGAAAGTATTAATACGGAGATTGATAATGAAAAAAACCACAAAAACCTTTGTAATTTGTATACTCATCGCATTTTCTGGGCCAATACTTGCCGCTAGCGCTTCCTGTTCAGCACATAACAAAAGCACAAACCAGTTTTATACAGCTACTGGTAGCGAAGTTTCACAAGTTGCTGCGAGCTTCGCCCTTTCTTTTTTTTGCCATTTACAAATGACGCCGCCGGTGGCGGGCATTCAATTTCACCTGCAGCTATGATTGCGTTATATTTTTCATAATATTCTTGCGCAATGACTTTTGCTAACTTTCCTCCGGCATTTTTTGTTTCACTACTTATCTCAAACAATAAATTTTTCATGTCAAATGCCCATTGTTGCTTGTCTTGTTCAAATGCTCGTTGCAATTCCC
>JABDDD010000068.1 GCA_013287765.1 Gammaproteobacteria bacterium
ATATATTTTATTATACATTGCAGCTGTTTTGACTATTTGGTCGATGATTTTCTATTTAAAAGCTGCGTGGCCTGATTTAAAAGAACAATAAAAAAAATTTATTTCTCTACTTGACACAGATCAGTCATCAGTTAGAATGTCGGCTCTTAAACATAAAATTAAGTAAATATTTTAGGGTGATGCGGGAATAGCTCAGTTGGTAGAGCACAACCTTGCCAAGGTTGGGGTCGCGAGTTCGAGTCTCGTTTCCCGCTCCAAATTATTTTAAACCATGTTTGGCTGGGTGGCAGAGTGGTTATGCAGCGGCCTGCAAAGCCGTGGACGCCGGTTCGATTCCGACCCCAGCCTTGTTTAATGTTTTGCCCGGGTGGCGGAATAGGTAGACGCAAGGGACTTAAAATCCCTCGGGGGGTAACCCCCGTGCCAGTTCGATTCTGGCCTCGGGCACCATTTTTTGTTTTTTTTAAACGTTTTTTTTAAACTCAATGGTTGATATAATAATAATCCAGTCGCAATCTCTGAAAAGAAAGGAGATGTTATGACTTTTGTGATAACAGAGCAATGTATTCGTTGCAAATATACAGACTGTGTTGAAGTATGTCCTGTTGATTGTTTCTATGAAGGTCCTAATTTTTTAGCGATTAATCCGGATGAGTGCATTGATTGCGCACTTTGTGAACCAGAATGTCCGGTGAATGCGATTTATTCTGAAGATGATTTACCAGAAAAGTATCAAGAATTTTTAAGAATCAATAAAGACCTGGCAGAAAAATGGCCGAATATTACTCGACGAAAAGACGCACCATCAGATGCTGATGAGTGGGCAAATGTAGAAGGGAAGTTAAAACACCTGGAAGAATAATTAAGAATTAAGAAAGGCTACCCTTATGCAATCAATTGATATTCTTGGAGAGGCGGGTCTATTACGCAAAGCGATTCCTGGTTTTACCCCGCGAAAAGCGCAACAAGAAATGGCAAGAGCCATAGAGCGTGCTATTGATGTAGAAGCAGAATTAATCATCGAAGCAGGCACAGGTATTGGAAAAACGTTTGGTTATCTTGTTCCCGCTTTTATTTCGCAAAAAAAAACAATTATCTCAACGGGTACTAAAAATTTACAAGATCAATTATTTTTGAAAGATATTCCCGTTATCAAAAAACTTTTTTCTCATCCAGTGAAAGTCGTTTTATTAAAAGGCCGCGCTAATTATTTATGTCATTATCGCTTAGAACGAAGCGCAACTGATGGACGTTTTACCTCAAGACAAGAAATCGCTCAGTTGCAGCGTATTAATATTTGGAGCAAACAAACTCAATCAGGTGATATTGCTGAGATCAATTCAGTTCCAGAAGATTCTGGCATTTGGCCAGCTGTCACCAGTACCGTTGATAATTGTTTAAATCAAGATTGTCCTTTTCTAAAAGAATGTTTTGTGATGAAAGCGCGAAAAGAAGCAATGGCCGCTGATATTTTAGTAGTGAATCATTATTTATTTTTTGCAGATATGGTTTTACAAGAAGAAGGCTTTGGCGAATTATTACCAGGTGCGGAAGTCGTTATTTTTGATGAAGCACATCATTTACCAGATATTGCCACGCACTTTTTTAGCCGTGTTTTTAGCAGTCGTCAGTTAATTATTTTAGCAAAAGACGCAGAAGCAGAAGGGATACAATCCGCAGAAGATATGCAAGACCTACAAGACATAGCGACTCAATTACAAATCGCAGTACAAGAAATGCGAGCAAGTTTTGGCAAAGAGTTGCGACGTGCCCCATGGCCTGCTGCGTTAAATACTTCTTTGCAGGATGGGATACAATCCGTAAAAATAGCTTTACAAGCACTAGAAGAAATCTTAAAAGCAGCGTCTTGTCGTAGTAAAGGGTTAGATAACTGTTGGCGGCGTGCAGCGCAATTACTGGCGCAATTTAATGAACACACGAGTCAGACACCGGATAAGACAGTTCATTGGTATGAAACGCATTTACAAAATTTTACGATTCAATTAACGCCCATGGATATTGCTGAAGATTTTCAAAAATATATGCAGGCGCAGCAGCGCGCGTGGATTTTTACTTCTGCGACATTAAGTGTGAATAATCATTTTCAATTATTTCGTGAGGCGTTAGGATTAACACACGCTTTGCAATTACAATTACAAAGTCCCTTTGATTATCAAAAACAAGCTATTTTATACGCCCCTCGCGGATTGCCAGAGCCCAATAGTCGCCAGTATACTGCTGCGATGATGGATGCTGTGGTGCCAGTGTTAGAAGCAACAAAAGGTCGGGCATTTATTTTATTTACGAGTTTCAGGGCACTAGAAGAAGCGTATGAATTATTAAAAAACCGCTTAAGTTTTCCGTTATTAATCCAAGGCAGTTTGCCAAAACGAGAGCTGATCGAACAATTTAAATCACAAGGCAATGCGGTTTTACTGGCAACGAATAGTTTTTGGTATGGGGTGGATGTGCGAGGGGATGCACTTTCTTGTGTTATTATTGATAAATTACCATTTGCACATGTAAAAGACCCTGTGTTGCAAGCGCGCATTCAGTCTTTACGCAATCAAGGCCAAGACCCTTTTCAACAGTATCAATTACCAAATGCAGTTTTGATGTTAAAGCAAGGCGCGGGTCGATTAATTCGTGATCACAATGATCGTGGGGTATTAATGATTTGCGATCCTCGTTTAGTGGGCGCTCGTTATGGGCATATTTTTCTGCGCAGTTTGCCTAATATGCAACGCACGCGAGAATTGACTAAAATTATTGAGTTTTTAAATAATCATGAAACTGTTAGCAATTGATACATCTAGTACGGCGTGTTCAATTGCCTTACAAATTGGCAAAGATATTTTATCACGCCATGTGATCATGCCGATGCAACAAGCGCAATTAATTTTACCGATGATAAAAACTTTATTAACGGACGCAAATATTAAACTAAATCAATTAGATGCGATTGCTTTTGGTCGGGGGCCTGGCAGTTTTACCGGCATTAGAATTGCAGCAAGTGTTGCGCAGGGTTTAAGTTTTGGTGCAAAACTACCAGTGATTGCGATTTCTTCATTAGCCGCCTTAGCGCAAGCAGCTTATCAATCTTTGGGATGGGAAAAATTATTAGTGGCAGTGGATGCGCGTATGCAAGAAGTCTATTGGGGGATATATTCAGTTAATTCAACAGGATTAGTGGTATTAACAGGAGAAGAAATGATTAGCGCACCTAATCAGCTGCCATTTGTTGAAGATCAAGCGTGGTCAGGGGTTGGCAATGGATGGGAAGTCTATCGTGAGCAAATTGCACAGAAACTGACAAAAATTGACTCAACTTACTTGCCGACAGCA
>JABDDD010000069.1:0-2011 GCA_013287765.1 Gammaproteobacteria bacterium
GAATTAATCGAAATAGACAAACTAATCATTCTTAAAAAGCAGACCATAATAGAAACGCAAGCTGCTATACAAGACTTGAAAAATACAATCAGACAAGATAATAAACTTTTACTAACTTACATAATGGATACAAATGAATGGTATATTTATGCCTTAGATAATAATAGCGACAAAGAAGTTTCATGTGTTATTACTGATTTAGCTAATCATTTAAATTTAAAAAATAAAATATTGCTTGTTGATAAATGGATTAATGCATATAGCGATACAGATCACAATATCAATGATATTGGCAAAAAAAATATCATTTATCATCTAAGTGCGCTACTGAATCATGACTCTAATTATGTACCGAGCTTATACTTTCCCATGGTAAAAAAAATACAGCAAATAAATCATCCAACCCTAGACACATCCAACAAAAAATACCTTAATATCGAACAATGGTTAAACGAAATCATATTTTGCATCATGGATGAAGAACGACAAGAACATATTTTAAAAAGATACGAACTAATCAATACCGCAAGGGACCAAGATGGCGGTGGACATTTTGATCAACACCTAAAAGTTATCAGCTATTATAAAAGTAAAGTCGGAGAAACAATTTTTCAGGAAAATGGAATCAACATTACAACCTCAAATTTCCATTTAATCATGTTACGACAACTAGGTTATGAAATATTAAACTCTCCTTCGCTTATAGAGTATATAAATCTATGAAAACAGCATTTATAGATACAAGCATTATTAGCGAATGCAGCAGGCAGAATATTACTGCGAAAATACTAGGTGGTATTTTAACGGCAAAAAAGCTAACACCTGTTATAGGAATATATCTAACTTACGAAATAGCAAGAAACATTGTAACCAATAACCCAGATAAAGCTTCCCAACTTTTCTCTTTTATTCATGATTTAAAGCCCGAATTCAGTCGTTCACGAGATGACCTCTATACCATGGAGGCACAAAAATTAAAAACAGATGACCCAGTAGATTATATGTTAACTAATCAAATAAAAATTCTTCTACTTAAGAGAATTGATGATTATTGCAATGGGAAGTTTGACCAAACACATGAAGATTTTATTCGTATTCGCCAAGATGGGCTTAAAGCCTCCCGTCAAGCTTGGCAACCTATAAATGACGGCAAAATTCATAAAAAATATAAACACAATTTTAATATGTTTATTAATGATTTTTTTTCTAGTTTAAAATATAACCCTAAGAAAATGGCGTGGGTAAGAATGGTTATACTCATTGCAACAGAGCAAAAAATCATCTTAACTGACAAGGAAATAATAAAATTCATAGAGAATCTAACTGCATATCCGGCGCTAAGAAGCCTCATTTACACCCATATATATTTGGAGTTTCTTACTGAAACAAATAATGCAATACCAGCGGAAGATCGATTTACTGATGCCCTTGTAATGATCGAGGGATCTTATTGCTCGATCATAGCAAGTAATGACGAATCATTCATGCGTAATCATGCGAAAAATATTAATCCCCATATTGAAACCATCACCCTAAAACAACTTCTCGTTACAGTAAGAGCTGATATAATACCAGCTTAAATATACAAATATTATTTTAAAGGACTCCGGTTCAATTCCCCCATCAGTACGGAAAAAATGGGGGCCGATTTGGGGGCTTCTAATAAAAACTACATTACCATAATTAATATAATTCAAATAGTTAACCACCCAATATGATAGCCGCCGCCCCATCAAATTAATAAAAAAGGGTTTCAGTTTGCTGAAGCCCTTTTTATAAATTTCATGCGGCAGTGATTAACATACCCGTGTAGCGGGCTCAACTCTTTATAAAAAGATCATTTAATTTAACAATGCCACCATCAACTATCTTTTCAGAATAAGCATTATTTTTAAGTCCATTAGCACATATCATTGCAAAAAATATCTGCTGATTGGTCTTAGTTTTTTCTTTAAATACTTTTATTTTTATTTCTAAATTTTTTGCATATGATTTTTCAATAGCATAAGGC
>JABDDD010000069.1:2021-3323 GCA_013287765.1 Gammaproteobacteria bacterium
GGCTTCTTAGCGCCGGATATGCAGTTAGATTCTCTATGAATTTTATTATTTCCTTGTCAGTTAAGATGATTTTTCAATAGCATAAGGCTGATCTGTTTACTTAACCTAACAAAGTGTAATAGCATTATCGCTTCTATCTATAACCAGGTCGATTTGAGCACCTTCTGAAATTTTTTTTCTTGGTATAAAACGCCACCCACCCACTTGGCCGCTGGCTTTAATATTTAACTTACGAATAATTTGATCTATATGCTTCATACAAACTGCTTCAAACGCATATCCTGACCAAGCATAATAGGTGGGTCTCTGACTTTGAGTAAGCCAATAATCAGGGGTAAACTTATTTTGCTTCTGAGAATCAATCCATTGCAAATAAAAAAGACAAAACTCATCTATTAATTTGTAATACTCTCCTTTAGAACGACCCCAGGGAATATTTTCTTCAATAAAACCTGCCTCTTTCAAATCTTGTAATCTCTTAGATAAACGTCCCCCTCCTGATGAAAGCTTAGCATTTACTTTTAACTCAGCGCGTCTAGCGCCTTCTTTTCTTTTTGCAATTAATTTAACAAGTTCAATGTATGCATCGCCATTTTCAAATAGAGATTCAAATAATTTATTAAATTCATTTTGCAAAGAAGCATCTTTTGTGAAAAAGATATTTTGAATATTTTGCTCGGCAGTTAATCCTCTTTCTACGTATTTAAGATAGTAAGGAACACCGCCTAATGTCATATACAATGACAAAACATGCTTTTGATTTAAATTAACGTGCCTATATTTTAAAAACTCATTAGTTTCAGCAAGGCTAAAAGGTAGTAGTCTTATCGAATTTGTTATTCTGTTGTGTAAACCGCCTTTGTTATTAATAATTTTTCTTATTAGCCATGATGCAGAAGACCCGCATGCTACTAATATAATATTTTTCATTTTTGACCAGTTACGATTCCAATAATAATCAATTTCTTCAAGTAAACCAGACTTTCTTGTTGCCATCCATGGAAGCTCGTCCAGAAATATCACTACTTTCTCTTGATGTTTTAAAACTTGCTTGTGAAGAATGCTAAAAGCATCATCCCAATTTTTTGGTAGTTCTAGAGAAAGATTATCTAAGAAGGTCTCTGATATAGCATCTATGAATTTTTTGAGTTGTTTTTTTTGACTACCGTGTTGCAACCCTGTAGCATGAAATAGCTTACATTTTTGACTGGTAAAAAATTCACGTATTAAATATGTTTTACCTATGCGTCTACGTCCATAGATAACTAAAAACTCTGCCTCAAGAGAGTTATGCATTTTATT
>JABDDD010000070.1 GCA_013287765.1 Gammaproteobacteria bacterium
TCTAGAGTGACTTGATTGATACATCGTAAAGAAATTAACGATATTAAGTTTAATATCCATCTGTTTTTCTATTATAGTAGGTGATGTTTTTTGTGTTACAATGCTCGACAAGTCTACGCTGAATTGAACTCAATAGATATTGATGAGATTAACCATGGTATAGCTGTCATGGCAGCAAGAATCCATCGTTCTGATTTGCCGCCAACAAGCAATTATTTATTTCCTTTTCCTAGAAGAGTTTATAAATTTATTCCTCACCAAGCTTGGGTAAATACGATTGTTACTATTCAGGGCAAAAAAGTTGATCAACGTCTAGAAATTACACGTTGTCTTCTTTAAATTTTCAAAAAAGCACGCTGCTAAAATGTAAGAATTTGGTGGTGATTCAAACCTGTTGTTCCCTCCTTAATCATCACTGTTCAGCCATTGGCACGAAGGTTTCTAAGGAGTCTTTATTTGGCTTCAACAGGTTTGAGTCCCCACCAAATTTTTTTTGCAACGGAGCCCTTTATATGCCATCTCATTTTATTTATTAGTATCTAATACAGCTTTATTATGATTTTATTTACTGCTAAAGATTACAATGTTTGAAAAAATTTAATAAAATGGCAGCTTATTCCATCGCATTAAGTGAAATAGTATCCTCACCGTCAGGTTGCTCGGATCCTTTTATTTTAACCAGAAATAATAATAATAATGATATGGCAACAATGACGCAGCCAGTTACCCAAACATATCGATAACCGTGAATATTAAATCCAGAAGGATTATTCGCAACGGATAATTGTATCCACATTGCAGCAATAGCCGCTCCAAACGATAAACCAAAATTATGTATCATGCGATTATAAGCACCTGCGGTGCCCTGTATATGTTTGGGCACTTGCTTCATGATCGATGCAACATTCGGTGAAAAAAGTAGTCCCCCGCCAATTCCAACTAAAAATAATAAACTACCGAAGAAATAAAGATCCCAATCTCTAGAAATAAATGAAAGTATTATTAAACCGATTAACATGATAATTTCACCGATCATCATAATATGTTTACTACAAAATTTTTGCATTAATTTTCCAGTAAATTGCGAAGTCGCAACATATCCCAAGGGACCGCAAAATGTAATAAAACCAATTTGCCAAGGCAGAAGTGTCGTGGTTTTTTGCAAGAAAAGAGGGGGAATAATCAAATATAAAGACAGTGAAGAGGCAAATGCAATGGTTGCCAGGCAAAGCGTTCCCATTTGCGCATTTAAAAAATATTTAAAATCGACTAACTTATTTTTTGTGTATCTTTCCCATAGTGCAAAGATAATGAAGACGACTGCGCAGAATACTCCGGCATACAAACTATTTTGACGAGTTTCAGGATAGGCTAACCATTCGATTGCTGACAAAAATAGGATGGTAAAGACTGCGATAAGACTAATCCCAACATAGTCAATTTTGACCGCATTTTTGGGGAAAGTACACTTGAATTGAAAAGCGCCCCATAATACAAAAAAGCAAAGAGGAACATTAATCCAAAATACCCAAGGCCAACCTAGTAAAGAGATAATAATTCCGCCTAATGATGCACCCAGAATGTTGCCTAATCCTAACAAAGTGCCAAATGTGCCAATGGCTCGCGGATGATCTTCTTCGGGTAATAATGTTGTAATGAGAGCAACAGAAGTTGCTTGAATCATTGAGGCCCCAATGCCTTGTATCGCCCGAAAAAGAATAATTTCCCAGGGAGTGATAGCAAATCCGCAGGCTAGGGATGAAATTCCAAAAATGATCACACCGATTTTAAAAATTTTAAGTCGTCCAACTCTATCACTCAAACGACCAAAGAGAATAATTGAGGCACTGAGCGTAAGTGTGTAAATAGTAATGGTCCAAGCGATAGTGGTAAGATTTGTTTTAAATGCAGTTTTAAGGTAGGGTAAAGCAATATTAATAATACCCACATCCAGAGTTGTCATGAATGCGCCAATACCAGCAACTGAAATAACCCATGGGTAGGACTGATGTGGAATTTCTAATTTTGACATATGATATTCCTAGCTTTGCACCTAGACATCTATCGATACTAATCTAGTCATTACTTTTTTTCTAGTATTAAATATCATAAGGGCAACATCAAGCTTAAAGAAGATTTGGTAGCTTCTTGGCGTTTATAACGACGTTGTTCTCTTTTTTTCAAGTTCTTTGAACTCGGGTGCTAGTACCGCAGCACCTCGAAATATATCCATTGGTGCACGCTCTGCATCATACATTTGTTGTGAAATTTTAGCGGCTATTAATAAGGTGAGTTTGGTGAGTAGAATGGCCGAATTGCTCCGGCCAAACCCTCCTCAGAACCGGACTTGCAGAATTACCGCATCCGGCTCCCGATAGATCAGTGCCCCCAACACATTTTCAGCGATTTAGTATATCGATACCGTTTTCCAGTATTTCGGAAAATTCACTGCTTTAAGCATTTTATCACACGTTTTCCAATTCATTTTCTTCTTACCTCCGCGACGATTAAACCAGCGGTATATCAAGCGACGAGATAGTTGTATAAATTGATTAACTCGTCTCTTGTTATCAGAAATTCCATGGTAATTGATCCATCCTCTAACACCAAGGACGACTAACTCTAATAGTCCTGCTGTATCTCTCACCGTTAAATTCTTTTCAAGAAATTTCTTCATGCTCTTCAGTTTATCGGTAAATCGATCACGGCGTGAGGTGTATTTAAGGCACCAGTATCCGTTTTTTGATTTCCCCCAATAGCATGTGAACCCCAGGAATTTAAACGTAGGTAATCGTTCACCATTTCTTTCTGCTTTTGATGCCGCGATATGTCCAGCAGATAGCATTTGTGATTTATCCGCATGCATCTCCAGCCCGAATTTGTTTAATCTTTTCGGTAATACTTTGTAGAATCTTTCAGCATCACTTCGTTTCTCGAAAGAGAATACCATATCATCGGCAAATCTAATTGTATCTGCTCTACCACGAAAATGATTGAGTTTGATCTCTTCAAACCATGAATCAATTACGTAATGCAGATAGATGTTTGCAAGTATCGGTGAAACAATAGAGCCTTGCACACATCCAGATGTGTTTGGTTTAGTATTATTCTTTTCGATAAT
>JABDDD010000071.1 GCA_013287765.1 Gammaproteobacteria bacterium
TCGTTTTATCTCAGCAATAATTCCTAAAGAGCCGCTTAATGCTTTTTTAAAACTTTTTTTAGGATAGTATTGAATATTATTTTTTAAAATTTGATGAATAGGGTGCGATACTTGAGTTTGCAGGAGCGCTTTTAAAGCAGCAACTTCACGTTGTTTTTGTAAAATAATAGGAGCAAGGCGATTAGTCATGAGAAAATTCAATCCAGTTTTTTAATAAAGTGAGCGCGCGGCCATTATATAAATTTTCTTTTGCGTGTGATAAG
This sequence comes from Gammaproteobacteria bacterium, assembly GCA_013287765.1. GTDB lineage: Bacteria > Pseudomonadota > Gammaproteobacteria > DSM-16500 > DSM-16500 > JABDDD01. The sequence continues at coordinate 264 of JABDDD010000071.1, forward strand.
GCATCAAAAATAGAAGTATGTAAGCCATACAAATAAAGTGCATAGGCTGCATTTAAAATTAGGGTGTGACTGATCGCTTGATTTTTTTTAGTTGATGTATTTGCAAAAGTGTCTAATAATATTTTAGCATTTGTTTTAGCATCACTGCCTTGCAAATCGCTTAAATGACAATAAGCAAAACCAAATGTTTTAGGATCAATCACTAATTCTTTTAGGGTATTTTTAGTTATTTCAATTACTTTGATCGGCCCTATGCAGCTTATTTCATCAAGCGTTTGACCGTGCACAACCATTGAATGTTTCGCCCCGATTTTTTGTAGGGTGTCAGCCATAGGCATTAATAAATTTTCAGCAAACACCCCTAATAAAAGATGTGCAGGTTGCGTTGGATTTAATAAAGGACCCAATAAATTAAAACTAGTCGGAATATTCAGTGTTTTTCGTAAGGTGCGTAATTGATAAAGTGCAGGATGAAAATTGGGAGAAAAACAAAAGCCAATACCCACTTCATCAATACAGGCGTTAATTTTTTGTGGCGACAGATCAATTTTAATACCTAATGCTTCTAGTACATCTGCGCTTCCTGCTAATGATGAAACAGCACGATTACCATGTTTTGCAATTTTAACGCCACAACTTGCAGCAAGTATCGCACTGCCTGTTGAAATATTAATAGTCTGTGCGCCATCACCGCCTGTGCCGACGATATCAAGTACGGTATGCTCGGTGGGTACAGCAATCATTTTTTGTTGTAAAACAGCAACCATAGCAGCCAGTTCTTCACTTGTTTCTGTTTTTGCACGTAATAATGCTAAAAAAGCAGCGGTTTGCAAAGAGTTTGCATCGGGTGCTAACATCGCATCAAAAGCATCAATGATAGTTTGATTTGATAAATTTTGTTTCTGCATTAATTTTTCGATACTATTTTTTAGCATGGCAGTCTCTCAGCTGCCACACAGTGTTGCACAAAGTCTTGTAATAAATTTTTACCTAAAGGCGTTAAGATCGATTCTGGATGAAACTGTACACCAAAAATAGGACGTGTTTTATGACGTAATCCCATAATTAATCCGGGCGCATTTTTTGCATCAATACTTAAACAGTCTGGTAATGTGTCGGGATCTGCCATTAAAGAATGATAACGACCCGCTTGAAAAGGTTGAGACATACGTCGATATATATTTTCACCCGTATGAAAAATTAAATCATGTTTCCCATGAACAATTTGCGGTGCGCCAATTATTTTTCCACCAAAAGCAATCACAATAGCCTGTAAACCAAGGCAAACACCTAATAACGGAATAGTTGGGAGTAGGGTAAGAATCAATTCACGGCAAATACCGGCATTTTCAGGTCGGCCGGGACCTGGAGATAAAATCACTCCAGAGGGTTTTAATGCATTCACTTGGCTTACTGTGATTTGATCATTACGCACGACTTTAATATTATCATAAAAAGCAGCTATTTCTTGATAAAGATTATAAGTAAAGCTATCGTAGTTATCGATAATTAACATCATGCTAATTCTTCCTCAGCTAATTGAATTGCTGCTAAAACACTTTGTGCTTTTTGACGTGTTTCATTGGCTTCACTTTTAGGATCAGAGTCATAGACAATGCCAGCACCGGTTCTGATAGTTGCTTTTCCATCTTGTAAGAGTGCCATACGAATTGCGATGCAACTGTCTAAATTTCCCTGATGATCTAATCGGCAAATTGCCCCACCATAGAGTCCTCTTTTTGAGGTTTCTAATTCATCAATAATTTGCATCGCACGAATTTTAGGGGCGCCGCTTAAAGTGCCCGCAGGAAAAACGGCAGCCAAAGCATCTAAAGCATCCATATTATCACGCAGTTGGCCTTTGACGGTTGATGTAATATGACTGACGTGAGAGAAATGTTTTACTTTTAATAAATCACTGACCTGCACACTTTTGGGGGCGCAAACCCGGCCTAAATCATTGCGGGCTAAATCGACTAACATCATATGTTCTGCCACTTCTTTTTCGTTATTTAATAATTCAGTTTCAATTATTTCATCCTGATTATTTTGCAAACGAGGGCGAGTGCCTGCAATAGGATTAATTTCCACTTGATTATGACGAACTTTAATTAATTTTTCAGGAGAGGCACCGACAATCACGCCATCATCTGTTGGAATATAAAACATATAAGGAGCGGGGCTGATGCGACGTAATGCTCGATAAATATCAAAAGGCGTTGCTTGATAGTGTTGGGTAAATCGGCGTGATAGCACAATTTGAAAAGCATCTCCTTCGATAATATATTGTTTAGCGCGTTCAACTAATTGCATAAATGTTTCATCGTTTATATCAACTGATAATTCTCTATGTTGTTTTTTGTATTTTTTTTCAATTTTTTTTTGCGGTAAAAGTGGTTATTTTGCTGATAAGCGTTTTTATTTTTTTTTGTGCGTCTTCATAAGTTTTTTCAAAATTTTCACCCACTTCAACTGCAATATTAATTAAAAGTTTTTGTTGTAAATGATCAAATACTAATGTTGTTTGATAAAAATTAAAAAACATATCAGGTAGTGGTTGAGTTGTGTGATGTCGATTGGGAATATTTTCAAACAGCCGAATAGCATCATACGTTAAAAAACCAACCGCGCTATTCATAAATTCTGTTGAGATGACTTGATTGACGGTTGCAAGTTCTGATAGTAACTCACGTAATACAGTAAAAGGATGTTTTGTTTCAGTGGTAATTATTGATTTTAAGTTTTTTACAACTTTATGATCACATACACTTAATTGAGCTATTTTATCAAAAGCAAT
>JABDDD010000072.1 GCA_013287765.1 Gammaproteobacteria bacterium
ATAATTTAAACTGAATCGCATTGTTTTCTTTCAGAGCCATTTTAACAGCAGGAACAATATCTGTATCATTAGTTATTAAAATGAATTTATTGTATGTTCCTTTAATAGCATCTCTAACCATGTAAATTGATATATTAACGTCAGTCTCTTTTTCTTCATGCTTTTTCCATTTAAACTCCATATGTTTATTTTTGTATGTTAATAATTTATTTTTAAAATTTCCTTCAATAAATTCGATACCGATAGTTTCTAAAGCCTCAATATATGTTCTGTGACGCATAATAGTATCTTTATCCATAAAGGTAGCAACAGCGCTAAAATAATAAACTTTTTCTATTATCTCAGTTTGAGTGTCAATAAATTTCTCAGCCAGAGAGTACAAATTAAGCCATTTTAAGTAAGGCTTGGAAAGGTTTACTAATCCGTGATATAAGTTGAACCCATCAACATATACTGCAACTTTTTTCTTATTCATGTAAAAAACATGTCCTTAAAATAAAAAAGCCCTGGGATATACCCAAGGCGTCTCTTGCGCCCTACTAAGTTAATAGCAGAAGCAAGCAAGCGTTTATATATCTATATTATAGAAGATAAATTATATCTATTCAAATCAATTATTATCAATTTTTGAAGCGAAGTAATTGAATAAATGGGGTTACAAATCGGTTACATTTTATTTTTGTTAGACTTATCTTTTTAAATTTTATTCATAACCTATTGATTTTACAATGGGCCCACTAGGACTCGAACCTAGGACCAAGGGATTATGAGTCCCCTGCTCTAACCAACTGAGCTATGAGCCCGTATAGGTGAAATAACTTGCGAATTATATATGGAACAATCCAGGGTTGCCACATAATTTTTCGTCGATTGCGTTGTTAAATTAAACCAAAATATGAGATAAATTCAACCAATATCTGAAAAAAGTTTTTATTTTAGCCATAACCGACGAGCACTAGCTTTTATTGCTAGTAGCAGCCAAAAAATGTTTAAATTAACCTACTTTATACATACCAAAAAGGAATCATTCGTGAAGACATATTTGTGGACACTGGATGGTGGTAGATTGCAATATAAAAGCACCTACCAAGATAATCAGGGAGTCAATTGGCTGTTTCTACCCGGAGGCCCAGGCCTTGGCTCGGAAGCTTTAACGGATCTAACAGCACTACTTAAAAATAAAATTCCAGGCGTTATCTGGCATTTTGATTTACCTAATGATGGCTCAAATATCTTAAAAGATAAACCTCTGTCTAATTGGCAATCAGCACTGATACAAGCAATCAGTGCTTTTGAAAAAGTAATTTTAGTCGCCCATTCAACACCAGGTATGTATGTGCAAACTATGCCAGAGCTAGAAGAAATTTTACATGGACTTGTGTTAATTGGAACCGCACCCAATTCATCTTGGCAAAAATTATTTGCGAAATATTGCAAAAATATTAATGACTCAACTATTACTCTTGCCGAAGAACAATATGCTAAAAATCCAAATAACCAAACTTTACGCGAATTACTAATTGCAACAGCTCAATACTGTTTCTCAACTGATGAATCAATTGAAAGAGGTAAAAAATTACTTGAGTCTTTACCTATTAATAATGAAGCAAATATCTGGTCATCAAAACATTTTGATTCAAAAGACTATACAGCCGACTTCATTCCTAAAAAAATTCCTACGTTAATTATAACAGGCTCTAAAGATCATATTACTCCTTTGCAATTATTTAAAAATAACAAAGCATATGAACAAAGTCATATTATAATAAAAGAAATTGTCGGCGCAGGCCATTATCCTTGGTTTGAAAATCCCCATGACACTATTCAAGCATTTGCAGAATTTTCCGCATTGCTCTAACAATACAATTTTTTAAACCCATAAAGAAAGGATATTTTAAATGAAAGCAAACATTCGTAATACCGAAATTTATTTTGATATAACAGGCATGCAATTAGCACCAGAAAAAAATGATTTTATCGAAAGACCCGTACTATTTTTATTACATGGCGGACCCGGGGGCGATCATTTACGCTTTAAACAACACTCCTTGGAATTACAAGACATCGCACAATTGGTTTTTATTGATCATCGCGGTTGCGGTCGCAGCAAAAAAACTAAACAAAAAGAATATACGCTTGAAAATAATATTGAAGATATTGAAGCATTACGCAAATATTTAGGACTACCCAAAATTGCTATTTTAGGCGGATCCTATGGCGGAATAGTCGCGCAAGGTTATGCCATACGTTACCCTAAAAAAGTAGAAAAATTAATTTTGAGTGCAACAGCCCCTAGTTTTCGCACAATTGATGAGGCAAAAATTACCTTACGTCAGCGTGGAACAGCAAAACAAATAGCACTGGGTGAAGATTTATGGAACGGCACCTTCAAAAATTCACAACAGGTCAATCGATTTTTTCAAGAACTGGAATCACTTTATTCAACAACCGCTAAAAAACATCCGAAAAAAGGCTACAGCAAATCACAAACTATCTGGTCACACGAAGCAATTAACTTAGGTTTTGGTGATTTTTTACGTCATTTTGATTTTATTCCTCAACTTAAAAAAATCACCTGCCCAACACTTATTCTGGCTGGAGATAAAGATTGGATTTGTAGCGCTAATCAAGCAAAAATAATGGCAAAAAAAATTCCACAGGCGAAATTAAAAATTTTTAAAAATTGCGGGCATGCAATTGCTGTTGATGCACATAAAGAATATATTAAAATAATTAAACAATTTTTAAAGAAAAAATAATCATGAAAATTTTATTATCTTACTTTATCCGTTGCTTTAACTTGCCGTATTTTATTTTTTTTGATTTTAAAAAAATAATAATA
>JABDDD010000073.1 GCA_013287765.1 Gammaproteobacteria bacterium
AAGTTTTTTAATAGTTGCAGATAGTTATTCGATTAAAAAACAGCAATCTTTACTAGCGATTCTTAATGCTTCAATGAATACAGCAGCTGCTTTCGCGCCCGTTATTGGAAGTTTCATTACAAAATATTTTGATTGGCAAGGTAATTTTTTAACCCTGCTATTTTTAGGTACGAGCATATTTTTAATGACAATATACTTTATCCCTTCTAATAAACCTTTGCATAAAAATATTTTTTCTATACGACAATATATTGATATTTTTAAATCTAAAATGATTGTACTGTTGATGATTTATTTTATGTTAATGTTTATTCCTTACTGGATTTTCGTCGGCATTTCTCCCTTATTATATATGAAAAGTTTAGGTGTCAGTCTCGAACATTTTGGTTTTTATCAAGGGTCGCTTGCTTTAACATTCGCGTTTGGCAGCTTATTATTTGGATTCATTGGGCATCGATATGAACATAAAAAAATGTTGGCGGTGGCAAATGTTATTTTCTTTTTCAGTGTGATCAGCATTTTACTGGTAACTATAAAATACAGCCATAATCCATTACTTATTACTTTATCATTTATTCCCTTTGTCATAGGGCAAATTATTCCAGGCTATATTCTTTATCCCCTTTATCTAAATTTAATGCCGGAAGCTAAAGGACGATTAACGGCACTTATACAAGGCGGTCGGCTGATTTTTGCGTCGCTCGGGCTTGCAGTGACTGGGTATTTCTATGATGGATCGATTCGCAATATAGGCATCATAGTGACCATAATTGTTTTATTAGGTATTATTGTCATGCGCTTTATTATTAAACATTGGGAAAGTATAAATCATAAAGATTTAGTTAACCAAAGCACTAAGTCATCGTCGACGTGAACTGATTCCCCAGGTAAAACATATTGATAACGATAAGTAACCCCTTTTCCATCAGGCACATACCCCATTTTTATATAAAGTTTTTGTGCCATGCCATAACCACCATCTTTACCGGTATATAATCCAACGCCTAAGCCAACTCGATCACCTTTTTCTTTTACTATATTTTCTGCTGTTAATATTAATTCTTTGCCAATGCCTTTATGCCTAAAAGCAGGCAATACATTTAAATCCATGATTTCTGGAATTTTGTTTTCGTAAAAAAAAGGATATTGAGATTTCCAAACCAAAGTGACATATCCTGCAAATTGATCATTATCAAAAGCTACCATAACAATTCTTTTATTATTTTTTTGTTCTAATAAATATTTATCAAAAAGTTCTTTTGATTTAAGTGTCCAATGAGATTGAATAAACGCTTCAACTATTTCAGAAATATCGCGGTCTCTTAATCTTCTTATAAAAATAGATGAATCTCTATAAATTTTTTGCATTTTAAAATTTTTAAGTGTACAGCCACGAATAATCACCTCTTGTTCTTTGACAACATGAAATCCTTGGCTTTTAAAAAAAGGTTTGGCAGTAATGCTAACATCAGCATAAATGTGTGGAATATTTCCTTCTTTCACCTTTTTTTCAATGGCATTTATTAAAACACTTCCAACCCCTTGTGCTTGATGCTCGTGATGAACATAAAAACAATCAATATAACCACCCGGTTCAAGTTCAGCAAATCCGACAATTTTATTATCAATAACAGCCACTAATGGTAATAAAGAAGCCCATTTCTTTAGCCATCCTTCTACTTCTAAACTAGATGAAGGTGCCCATGCATGAATTTGCTCTTCTGTATAATCACGGGAATTAATACTATGAATGGTATGATAGTAAATATTGACTAATGCTTGTGCATCAGACGGCTGATAAGAACGAACAATAATGTTAGCATTCATGATTACCTCTATGTCATATGTTTCTGATTTTTAAGTTTAGAATAAAATTGTTGTTCTTTTTCTGCAACATGTTTTTTATAGCCTATGGGATCAACAAAAGGATTAGTTTTATTTAATAAAGCATATTTTCCTTTAAGATTAAAATAAACAGCATGTGCCCCTAAAAAAATATCACACGGGAGTGATTTTAATATTTTTATAGAATGTTCGAAATCTTGTGCGATAGTGGGATAATTTTTGTTATGAATTAATTGATAACCATCATTTACGTTGATACTTCCTACAATAACCACCTGATACTTTTTACCTTGATCCATCGTTTGCATAGTCCAAGTAGTACATCCTGGTGTGTGACCGGGTGTTAAATGAGCTGTTAATATGGTTCCGCCTAATTTAACTTGTTCGCCATCATGCAGCACTTTATCGACTTTAGCCGGCGGAAAATACATAGTGGGATCACTTCCATAATAGAAGTCAGACTTTCCGCCAGACTCAACCAGAGCAACATCTCCCTCCATAACCATATACTGAGCATGAGTTATTTGTTTAATTAATGAACTGCCGGCAGCATGATCAAAATGCGCATGACTAATGAGTAATATTTTAGTATCTTTAAATTTAAATCCTAATTTTTCTATACTAGCTTTAATGATCGGAACATTGGCTTCAAGGTCGCTATTAATTAAAATATTTCCTTTGGAAGTGACAATTAAATAACTAGCAAGATCGTCCGTTCCAACATAATATAAATTCCCTGAAATCCGAAAAGGTGGAAACGGGTTTGGCATAGG
>JABDDD010000074.1 GCA_013287765.1 Gammaproteobacteria bacterium
ACAAAGTTTAACTGAAATTTCTTGCAGTTTTTGACCGCGGGTAATCATGATCATGATTTGCAACTCACGCTCAGATAAAACATCCAGCGGAGAATCGCCTGCTTTTTTAAAGCGTTTTAAAGCCAGTTGTTGTGCAATTTCACTACTTAAATAACGTTGACCTGAATTGAGTGCGCGAATGGCTCGAACCATTTCATCCACACCACAGCCTTTAGTAATATAACCAGAAGCGCCTGCTTGTAATAAACGCGAAGGGTAAGGTTCCTCACCATAGATTGTTAATGCAAGTATTTTAATATCCGGATTATGTCTCACCATTTTACGAGTGGCTTCTAATCCGCCAATGCCTGGCATTTGCACATCCATCACGACAATATCAGGGATCAATTCTTTGGCTAGTTTAACTGCTTCTTCACCCGTTGCAGCCTCTCCCACCACTTTGATACCGGGTATATCCTGAAATAATCTCTTAATGCCAAACCGTACAACCTCATGGTCATCTACCAGTAAAACTTTAATCAATTTTTCATTCCCCCATACGCTCGCATTACTTCTTTTGGCGGAGAGAGAGGGATTCGAACCCCCGGAGCCCAAAGGACTCAACGGTTTTCAAGACCGTCGCTTTCGACCGCTCAGCCATCTCTCCAAAAATAAATAAGATCATGGAGCACGATATATTATCTCTATTTTATTGTTTGATTCAACTTAAATTATGCATTTTATGCATTTATGCTACATTTCATGGTTTTAGTGAATTGTGTTACAATACTATTGTTTTTTTTAATGGAGAAAAGTACTATGCAATTTAATAATGAATACACCTTAAAACAAGCAGCAACATTTGATACGAGCGGTGTTTTACGCAATACTTATATGCTACTTAGCTTAACTTTATTATTTAGCGCAGCAACGGCTGGATATGCAGTGATTACCAATGCAGGTTTTGCAGGCTCAATGGTTGCATTTATACTTTCTTTTGTCTTGTTATTTGCAACCAATGCATTGCGTAATAGCGGTTGGGGCATATTAACCGTTTTTGCCTTTACGGGTTGTATGGGTTATGCCTTAGGACCTATGCTGAATCAATTTATTCATGGTTACAGCAATGGCGGTGCGCTCATTATGACTGCATTAGCGGGCACTGGGGTTTCATTTTTTACATCCTCTGCTTATCTAATCGTTAGTAAAAAAGAATTAAGTCATTGGGGCAAGTTTTTAATGATTGGCCTAGTAGTTTGTATTATTGCAAGCATTGCTAATTTTTTCTTTAAAATGCCTGCGATGCAACTTGCGATTTCAACTGCACTGACTTTTATTTCCGCTATGTTAATGATGTATGATACCAGCCGCATTATTCATGGTGGTGAACGTAATTATTTAATGGCAACAATTAGACTTTATTTAGATATTCAAATGTTATTTCAGAATTTGCTGATCTTGCTTGGGGTTTTTAATGGCAGGGATTAAATCTTGTTTTAATTTGGTGGATTACGACGCAAAAAACGCGTCTAATCCACCCTACTGTTCTATAGAATTCCAAAGACATTTTCCTTTTTCTGCCATTTTTTGTAAATAATCCTGATGCAATTTTTTTTCATCATCACTTACTGTATAGATAATTAAATTTCGCTTCACACGGATTTTTTCTTGGCCCCGTGCTCGAACTTCCTCTGTGGTTAAATGATCCATTCCTTGCAGATTATCACCAAACAAACTCCCCTGCCCCCCAGTCATCGCAAGGTAAACTTCTGCCAACAAACTCGCATCTAGCAATGCACCGTGAAATTCTCGCTTAGAATGATCAATATGATACCGTTTACATAAAGCATCTAAACTATTGCGTTGCCCAACATGTAACTGTCTTGCCAAAATTAATGTATCAATAATATGGCAATACTGCCTAATGGGTTTCCATGATTGTTTGAGTGCTTTTAATTCTGCATCAATAAATCCAATATCAAAAGGCGCATTGTGAATAATTAATTCAGCACCGTTAATAAATTTCATTAAGTCATTGGCAATATCCACAAAAAGCGGTTTATCTGCTAAAAATTGATTGGTTAATCCATGCACTAGAACAGCCCCTTCTTCAACAGCCCGCTCTGGATTGATATAACTATGAAAATGCTTGCCCGTTAATTTTCGGTTAATCATTTCAAGACAACCTATCTCAATTAATCGATGATTGTCTTCAATTTTTAAACCCGTGGTTTCTGTATCTAATATAATTTGCCGCATGCATTTTTTACCTTTTATTTATTATTTATTATTTAATTCATCAATCGCTTTATTGGCCAATGCATCGACTAATTCATTTTCAGTATGACCACTATGTCCTCTCACCCAATGCCATCTAATTTGATGAGGTGAGGCTGCTTTTTCTAATTGTTCCCAAAGATCGGCATTTTTTACTGATTTTCTACTTGCGGTTTTCCATTGGCGTTTTTTCCAAACAGGAAGCCACTCTGTTATACCTTTTTGCATGTATTGAGAATCTGTATATAAATCAATTTCACAAGCTTCACGTA
>JABDDD010000075.1 GCA_013287765.1 Gammaproteobacteria bacterium
GTTATTCCTGTTGATTGCGGTTCTGCAACTTTAAAAGATGCTATTAATGAGGCGTTACGTGATTGGTCTCAATCATTTGAAGAGACTTATTATTGCCTAGGATCAGCACTGGGTCCACATCCTTATCCTGACATGGTTGCGACTTTTCAATCGGTTATTGGTGATGAATGTCAAAAACAATCTTCAAAATTATTTGGCAAAAATCCTGATGTGATTTTAGCTTGTGTCGGTGGCGGTTCAAATGCTATTGGTATTTTTTCTGCATTTTTAGCCGATCCCACCGTTAGATTAATTGGCGTTGAAGCAGGTGGACATGGTTTAAAATTAGGAGAACATGCAGCACGTTTTAAACATGTCACACCCGGTGTCTTACATGGTTGTTATACTTATGTTTTACAAGATTCAAACGGGCAAGTGGCGGCAACAGCTTCTATTTCTGCAGGACTTGATTATCCTGCCGTGGGACCTCAACATGCGCAATTGTATGAAACTAAACGAGTCGAATATGTTTCTGTTTGCGATCAACAAGCTTTAGATGCTCTAGATTTATTAGCACGAACCGAAGGCATCCTGTGCGCGTTAGAATCAGCACATGCGCTGGCTTTTTTAATTGAAATGGCACCGATGCTAACAAAAGATCAATGCATTGTGGTCAATTTATCCGGACGAGGTGATAAAGATTTACCGCAACTGATAAAAAAATAAGGGGTTATTATAAATATGAGTGGCATACAAAAAATTCAAAATCATTTTGCCAAAGAAAAAGCTTTTGTCGGTTATTTAACAGCAGGAGATGGCGGCATCAAAAAAACATTAGAGGCTTTCTTCGCTTTAATAGCAGCTGGAGTGAATATGCTTGAAATTGGCGTGCCTTTTTCTGATCCCATTGCCGATGGCCCTGTTATTCAAAGAGCGTCTAATCGCGCTCTTACAAATCATACAACACTAAAAGATATTTTATGGTTAAGTAAAGAAATTCGTAAAAAAAGTGATATTCCTATTATTTTATTTAGCTATTTAAATCCTATTTTAGCTGCGGTTCATTCTGCTTTTTTTCAGGATGCAAAAAAAGCTGGCATTGATGGCATGTTAATTGTCGATTGTCCTATTGAAGAATCGATGACAGTTCATCAACACTGTTTAGCAGCAGATATAGCACCCATTTATGTCATCGCCCCGACCACGACTTTAGCTCGTATGCGCTACATTGATCAACAGGCAAAAGGTTTTTTATATTATGCTTGTCGCAAAGGCACCACGGGTATTCAATCTTTCCTGCCGGATGATTTTATAGAAAAGATGCAAGTTATCAAAAAAAATGTTACTTTACCCGTCATCACCGGTTTTGGGATTTCAACACTAGAAACTGCCAAAACAGTTTTGCAACAGGCAGATGGATTCGTCGTAGGTTCATTATTTGTGAAAGCACTAGAAGATGGCATGACAACTTCTGAATTAAAAAATTTAGCTTCTCGTATTAATCCTTTAACTGTTAAACCCTGATGAGATTTTTTTATGAATGAAAAAGGTTGGCAATGCTTTTTAAAATTATGTTTGAGCACTCAAGATGAAAAAATGTTATCAGAGTTACTGACTCTTTTTTTAACGCCCGAAGAAAAAAATAGCATAGAAACCCGCTGCTTAATAGTTAAAGCACTACTAGATCACAAAAAGACCCAAAGACAAATTTCAGAAGATTTAAACGTAAGCATTGCAAAAATCACACGTGGTTCAAATGAGCTGAAACGAATCCCCTTAAAATTAAAGCAATTTTTGCAAGAAAAATTAGGAGTCAATCTCTTATCTGACTCTTGACTGGATAAAAAAACCATCCCCACGGCCTGCAGGAATGGTTTAGCTAGTCGCTACTTCCCAATTAAAATAAAAACACCCGCAGCCAATGCTAATAGCCCCAATAAAATCCCAGGAATCGCAATGCCAGTTAACGAAAGAAGGCCAACAATGATTAAATAAACAGCTAACAAAATAAATCCAATATTGGTAATAAGTTTCATATTAAGCTCCTTTAATACAAAAATATAAATCTATTTTACCCTACAGAATTTATTCTTCAGGGTCAATTATTATTTAATCTTCAATTTTAAAGACCCCTAACCAATCATGGTGTGGCGGTGTTTGCATAAAAGCCTGGCATCGTTTAATAAAAATCGGTGCGACTGTATCATCTGGAAAAATACTGACGCATTCTTGAAAAAAAGGAATGGCACTTATGAATTTCTTTTCAGTATATTTTGTAAAACCTTTCAAAAAAGAATCACAATATTGGTCGATATCATATGGAACTTCCTCTTTATTTTCAGCAACCAATTCATAAATATAATTACTATCTTTTCTCCCTCTAACAGTCACGCAATCAACCAGACGCAATACAAAATGATTTTTAATAACCTGATACACAACATCACTCACCAAAATAGACGTACCATAAATTTTATTAACACTTTCAAAACGACTGGCCATATTAATCGTATCGCCCACAGCAGTATAATTTAATCTTTCAGC